>JALWQB010000196.1 GCA_026994795.1 Deltaproteobacteria bacterium | reverse complement strand
TTAAAATCATAGATTGGCGGAGAGGGTGGGATTCGAACCCACGGTGCGCTGCTAAACGCACAGGCGATTTCGAGTCGCCCCCGTTATGACCGCTTCGGTACCTCTCCTCTATGCTTACATTTTACTTATTATACCTTTTACCTCCCTTCGTGATTGCATAATTTAGATTTCAGGCATTTTTTGAATGGGTTGTCGTCCTCTTATCTCTAAAAAATCCCTGTATAAGCCCCCTTGCCTCTTGCTCTAATACGCCACCTGTAACAATGAGCCTGTGGTTTAAACGCCTGTCATTTACCAGATTATATATGCTTCCACAAGCCCCGGCTTTTATATAACTTGCACCAAATACGAGCCTCTTTACCCTTGCGTTTATCAGTGCCCCGGCACACATAGGGCAAGGCTCTATAGTAACAAACATGGTCGTATCATTGAGCCTATAATTTTTTAAAAATGCCCCTGCCTCCCTTAAGGCAACTATTTCAGCATGGGATGTAGGATCATTAGAGGCAATAGAAAAATTAAATCCCCTTCCAATAATGTCTCCATCTTTAGATATAATAACAGCCCCCACTGGCACTTCATTATGAGAATATGCCGTTTGGGCAAGTTCAAGGGCAATTTTCATATAATATTCATCTGATTTAAGCATATAAAGAATTTTTTATTTACTTTCAGTTATATTTAATAAAGCCTATTTAAACATATTATTTATTCTCAATTATACGCCTAAATCCTGCAATTGGCATGTTTGTCCAAGATTTGAGGCATGAGGGGCCGCAGACGTTCTTAGGCGCTTCAAGCCCCAAATAACATCATAGGACGGCAAAAGGGGGCAAAAGAGCTGAAATTTGCGTTCACTCAAAAAGTAAACTTTACAGACAACTTTCATCTTATTTAACTCCCTAATATAACATTTAAAATTTATTTTATGCCCCTTTTGCCGTGCAGGATTTATGACACAATCAACTGATAATATGTAACGCCTCATCTCTCATAGATTTTATTAGGCCGTGTTCTTCAAAACTGTAAAATTCCTCAGGCATTCCAATGATTATATGGTCAAGCATATCTATATCCATTGACAAAGAGGCTATAATAAGCCTTTTAGTTGAGATAATATCCTGTTTAGAAGGGGTTATATTGCCTGATGGGTGGTTATGAGCAAGAATAATATTTTTGGCCCCTATTTTAATAGCGTGCTTCAATATCTCTCTTGGATAAAATGGCGTCTTATCAAGCGTTCCTTCAAATAAGGTGATTATGTCTAATATGGCGTTTGCGCTATCAAGATATATGCAAACTACACGCTCTCTCTGGCTGAAAGACAGGCTATGAGAAAGATAATCTGCTACGTCTTTTGCGCAATGCACATAAGTCTTATTTAAGACTTTTTCCCTTAAAAACCTCCTTGCAACCTCATGGACAAACTTAATGGCAACGGCATTTTTAGGGCCAATTCCCCTTAGCTTCTGAAGATCATCAAGGGATGCCTCCATAACGGCTGATAATGAGCCGAATTCCCTTAAAAGCGCTCGGGCCTCTTGTTTGCAGTCTTTTCTGGGCGTGCCGAGGGTGAGAAGAAATTCTATGACATCTGAGTCAGTAAAACCGTCTATCCCCTGCTTTAAAAAGCGTTCTCTCAACCTCTGTCTATGGCCTATATTCTTCCTATTGTTAGGATTATAGATGGTATTTTTTGAAGGGTTATCGCTTATTAACTTATTCATTATTGAGCAATACCTTTATATATCTTTTTACGCTTTCAATCTGCTCATAGTCTTTTACTGCCTCTTTTAAGGCGCTTTTGGGGGGAGGAGACATCATAACATGTTTCATTGTCCTTGCCATTGTCTTTGGGTCTTCTACTGGGACAAGCGGGGCTACTTTTCCATTCTTCAATATATCCTTTGGGCCGCTTTTACAATCAGTAGCCACTACTGGCACCCCAAGAGAAAGCGCCTCCGTTAATACGTTTGGAGAGCCTTCCCACTTGGAAGACAACACAAAGAGATCGCTATTTTTTAAATAACAATAGGGATTTGATTGAAATCCTGGCATCGAGATATCTGCCTCTATACCAAGGGATGCGACCAACGCCTCAAGCTCCTTTCTCATGCTCCCCTCTCCAAGAATTATGAGGCATGGCAATGGGCCAGAGGATGACCATAGTCTCTTTAATTCATAAAATGCCAGTATGAGCGTCTTAAAATCCTTTTGCTCTGTAAGCCTTCCTATGCCGAGGATTACAGGACGCACCTTTTCCTTGAGCCACGGATGCTGGCAGGGCATAGAGGCCAGCTCAAAAAGCTCTGGCGTAATCACTGGATTGGGTATTATGTGAAATCGCGATACGGGGATACCTGTAATAAGGCACAGGTCATGCGCCACCCCTTTTGATACGCATATTGCGCTGTCAATTACCCTGTAGCTGAATCTCATCATCGCCTTTCTTGTTAAGCGGTTAATAATGGGCTTTCCATGAATTGCCTCACTAACCGTAGTGCCTAAGCGCCCTATAATTCTTGTAGAAGAACCTGCAATAAGGCTCGCAATAGATGCTGCAAATATGGCCCTGTCCTTTACGACAAGCATGGCTTCAGGGGCGTTATTTCTTAAAAAATATACTAATTCAGGTATAATAGTAAGGTTATGTCCGCCTTTAAGCCTTGTTATCCTGATATTCTTTGTTGAAATATCTTTCAGATATTCCCTCTCTGCCTTTTTAGTCAATCTTATAAGCAATAACTCAACATCAAGCCCCTGTCTTTCAAATCCTGTTACAAGGTTTGTAACCATCCTTTCAACGCCGCTTGTGCCAGAAAAGGAGGCAAGCACAGCAATCCTTTGTCTCATCGGTTATCTTATATCCTTTTTTAGGCTTTTTCCTATTTTTTCCTACAAACTGCGCATTCTTATGAAACCAGCCCCCATTCTTATTTATTCAATGCCCCCTTCTCTGTCAACTATTTACCATGAAAATTACTTCTGATTTGATAATATTCAGCGACCAATAGGGAAAATAAAAATCAGGTTTTAGGGATTTTCTTCCATACGCTTGGGAATCGGGAACGGTCAGTATGGGGCAGGAACAGCGCGCCAGTGAGCTTTGACATAAAGTCCCCCCTTACATTCATTTCTAAATAGGTAATAGTCTTAATAAGCCTCTTACACTCTCTTATAAGGTTAGCGTTTAATAAGAGTTTTTGCGCCCCCTTGCCTGCCGCATTCCCTATCCCTACGAACCTGTCAAGCGATATGTCAGGGAGCATGCCTATTGTTATTGCCTTTTTGGGGTCTATATAATTTCCAAACGCCCCTGCAATATAATATCTTGATATATCATCAAATTGAATCCCAACGCTCTCTATTACGACATTTAAGATGGTAAACATAGCGCCTTTTGAGCGTATGAGGTTTTTTATATCGCTTTGCGTAATATAAATCGGTCTTCCATGCGCTGTCTCATCTGAGAATGCCACAATAAAAGATGGCTCTCCATCTATTTCCGTTATGTAGCGCCTATCCTCTTGAAGCCTCCCTGTTGGGTCAACAAGCCCTGCAAGAAAGAGCTCTGCAATGAGATCAATTATCCCTGACCCGCATATGCCCTTTGGGGCGGCGTTATTGATAGTAGAGTAAGAGACGCTTATGCTGCGGCTTTTAGCATCCCTTTTTACCCTTACCCTTTCAATAGCGCCATCTTCCGCCCTCATGCCGCATGTAAGTATGCCTCCTTCAAGGGCAGGGCCTGCCGCGCCTGCGCAGGCCACCATCCATGAAGAATTCCCCAGCACCACCTCGGCATTTGTCCCAACATCTATGAGCATACAGGTATCATCTACTTCATTCATCCCGCAGGCAATAATGCCTGCCAGAAGATCCCCGCCAAAATAGCTCCCTACATTGGGAAAACAGAAGACCATTGCCTCGGGGTGAATGTTAAGGCCAATTTCCCTTGCCCCTATGAGGTCAAAATAGTTTGCAACAGGGATATAAGGCTCTTTACACAGGTGAGAGGGGTCTAATCCAAGAAAAAAGTGGGTCATAGTGGTATTGCCCGCAACTGTAACAAAATGGATAGCAACCTTCTCTATCTCTGAGTTTTTACACAGTTTATCTATTGCGGCATTAAATGCATCTATTGTAAGGCCATAAAGCTCCATAAGCCCATCTTCGCTTGAGGCATGCAATATGCGAGATAATATGTCCTCGCCATAGCTCCTCTGAGGGTTCTCAATTGAAAGCCTTGAAACCGTCTTGCCATCAGTCATATCCATAAGATAAAAGACAATGGTTGTGCTCCCCAAATCAACCGCAAGGCCATAAGGCCCTTTCATTTTGCCCCTTTCAGCAATATCAGCAACCTTTACAGCACAATCTACTGAATTTTCAGTTAAGTCTCTATATATTGTCAAGATGACGCTTAACTCATAACAGCCGTTAAAGGTAAGCTCAGAAAGGCGTTTAAGGGAAGATATGGGTATAAAGAGAGGGGAGTTGCCAACATATTTGGCCAGATATTCTCTTAACCTGAGCTCAGGGCTCCTGTTGTCATTTAAGGACGGCCTTGATAGCGATACATCAACCTGAACGCCGCATGGTCTCAAGGGATTTAAAAAAGATGCCATATCAATAAATTCAATAAATGATCAGCCCTGTATAATCTCCTTATCTATCACCTCAGGCTCTCCTGAATTATAATAAAGAATGTTTTTAAGGTGATAAAAGCTGTCAAGGTCAATCTCCTCAAATAAAAACGCAAGCCCATTATCATCTGTCCTTACGACCTTGGCCTTAATATCAAGCACGAGCTCAGAGGTAGCGCCTGTAAGTTTTAGCTTCAGGAGGCAAATAGTGCCTAATGGGAGGCGCCTGTCTGTTATTAGATATAACCCCTTCAGGCTTATATCCTTTGTTGATTCTGCCTCAAAAGGGGAAAAGTCCCCATCTAATGATTCTACCTCGCAACTTGCCTCAAAGCCAACTCTTACATACCGTCTTTTATTCATATATTATGACTCCCTTTAAATTTGTATTGACCTGCATAGTAATCTCTAACACTTTTAACCCCTCTCCAATTAGGGTTGAGCGCATATCATGCCTTCATTCGTCCCCTTAACCTTAGGCCCTGCAGCCTTATAAAGCCCTCTGCATCACGCTGGTCATATACATCATCTTCTTCAAATGTGGCAAGCTCAGGATTATAAAGCGAGTTATCAGACCTTCTGCCCACTACATAAGCCTGTCCCTTATATAGCTTTAGCCGAACTGTGCCAGAGCACCTCTCCTGAGTCTTATCAATTAATGCCTGTAATGCCTCTCTTTCAGGCGAGAACCACATACCATAATAAATCAACTCAGCATAACGGGTTATAATGCCCTCTTTAAGGTGAAAGACCTCTCTGTCAAGCGTTATCGTCTCTAAGTTAAGGTGGGCTATGCGCAATATTGTCCCGCCAGGCGTTTCATACACGCCGCGAGACTTCATGCCGACAAACCTGTTTTCTACTATATCCACCCTGCCTATGCCATGCAACGCCCCAAGCTCATTAAGCCTTTCTAAGAGTTTCATCGGGCTAACGGCCTTACCATCTATAGAGACAGCATCTCCCTTTTCAAACCCTATTTCCACATAATCAGGCTTATCAGGGGCATTTTCAGGGGAATTTGTCCACAAAAACATATCATCAGGCGGCTCTTGCCATGGGTCTTCCAGAATGCCTCCCTCATAGCTGATGTGCAGCATGTTTGCATCCATGCTATATGGCCTCTCTCTTGTTACAGGCACTGGTATGCCGTGGCTTTCAGCAAACTGGATAAGCCTTGTCCTGCTGTTTAAATCCCAGATGCGCCAAGGGGCAATTATCTTAAGGTGCGGGGCAAGCGCCATATAAGATAGCTCAAACCTTACCTGATCATTTCCCTTGCCTGTGGCCCCATGACTCAGGGCATCCGCCCCTGTCTCCTCAGCCACCCTGACCTGCTCCCTTGCAATGAGCGGGCGGGCAATGGATGTGCCTAATAGATACTGCCCTTCATATATGGCGTTTGCCCTCATCATAGGATAGATAAAATCCCTTACAAACTCATCGCGCAAATCCCTTATAATTACCTCGTCTGCACCTGTTTCCCATGCCTTTTTCTCAACTTCATCCCAGTCTTCATCCTGGCCTATATTTGCGGAAAAGGCAACTACCTTGCATTTATATGTCTCTTTCAGCCATTTTAAGATAATAGAGGTGTCAAGGCCGCCTGAATAGGCCAGAACTATTTTTTTATGCATAATTTAAGAAATTTCCTCCTGCAACTATTCTTATATAATGGGTAAATATCAAATTAATTAATCTCTATATTAGATGATAATTTAAGTAACATCAAGCGGGATGAGTAAATATTGCAATCCTTCCATTTTTATATTTAAGAACAACTGAATTTATTTCTTTTAAAATATGCTGTCTGGCATTTTCAATGCCAACTATGCAATTGGCATAAATTACGCCACCCACCTTAATTGTTGCATCCTTCAGTCCATTTATCTCCTTTTCAAGCGTTTCTAACTCTGACTTTGCCTCTTTTAGCTGATTTGCGGTAAGATGTATTGCCTCTATAAGCCTTGCCCTTAAAGCCTTTCCTGCTGAAGCGTTAGCGCCAGCGCCAAGCTGTTTTAACCTGTTGAAATTTTCATGCAGCCTTAAAAGCTGCTGATTAAGCTCCTCTACTTTCTTTTGCTTCCTTTTATGTTCATCAATAAGATGTGGGTCTTTGCCAGCAAGGAAAACTGTTTTTACATGCGCCTGAGTGCCTAATGCCTTTAATGTAGCCCCCTTTCCTACCTGCACTGTGCCGCCTGCAACCTGCCCCTTTCCTTTTACTGCTACTAAATGCCCTCCTACATTAATTGTAGCATCAAGTATATAATTACTCAAAATCAACTCTTTTATAACTGTTACATTGGCATATTCTATTGCCTCGCACCATAGGCGCTGCGATACAAATACTGTAGTCTCTTTTGCCCTTATGATGCCGCCAACCCTCAGGTCTCCAACCACCTTAACATATGTCTGATCTTCTATATTGCCAGCAACCTCAAGGTCTCCATAGGTCTCTACCCTCATGCCATTTGATATGTGCTTTTTAACTACAAGCCTGTCGCCCCAAAATACTATATTACCAGTAGACAGATCCACTGAACCATCAATAACCCATTTGCTCAATACGGATAACCTGCCGTCAGTTCCTATATCTAACTTACCTGTAACCTCAGAAACAGCCAGAGTTCCGTCTTCCGATACCCTTACCCCCTCTCCCAATTTAAATTCAGGCCATTTACCAGGCACAGGAGGGACATCTTCATCAAATATATTCTTTCCTGCCTTACCCTCTGTCGGCGGGATTATACGGGCTATGACAGTATGTTGGGCTACATTAACAATAAAATGCGTTACCCTCTTATCATGGTATATGCCTAAAAGGTCATGGATGTCATCTTCTGGAAATGGATAGGTCTCTATATATCCATCCTGACCGTTCTCAGGAGGCGTTCCACGCGCAAGAATTACCCTGTGTCCTTCAGCGTCGATCTCCGGCTCATCCAAAACCCCATGCCTTATATTTAGCATATCAAGATAGTGATTTATAATCTTTAACCATTCATGGTCAAGCTCTTCATAATAAATGAGATATGCCTCCATTTTGTCGTCTGAGACAAACAATGAGGCCTTATCGTTAAATAAATCTATTCCATTTAAGGCATCTTCAAGAGACATAATTATTAACCATTTAAAAAAAATACAGGGAAAATCTATGTAAAAAGGCCAATAATCTCATAAGCTAAACCCATACTTGACTATTATTATAATATCTGTTAGTCCCTTAATGAAGGAAAAGACTAAAATTATTCTAATAACAGTTTTCCCTTAAAAGTAAAGTAGATTTTAATAAGATTTTATTATATAATTACCATTAAATGATATCAACAAACCAAAATAGTTTTATCTGTTATTATTTATTGATTATGATATATGGCGCTGGGATAGATATAGTAAAGATAGAGAGGATAAAAAAGATTAGCCTTAAATGGGGAGAAAAATTTTACAAAAGGGTTTTTTTAAGAGAGGAATTGAGTTACGCCTTTATGTTTCAGGGAGAAAAAAGGTGGCAGGCTCTTTCTGCCCGTTTTGCAGCAAAAGAGGCGTTTTATAAGGCGCTTGGTACAGGCATTGGCAAGGTTGGCGGCCTTAGAGATGTAAGCGTAGAGAGAGAAGAAAATGGTATGCCCAGAATATCATTATCATATAAGCTTCAAAGGCGCATAGATGCGCTGGGTATTCAGGCGATACATTTGAGCATGAGCCATGAAAGAGAATATGCTGTTTCATTTGTGTTACTTGAGAGTTGACAACCATTCATATTTGGGGCTAAAACTAAGATAGGTTGTCATTTTATCAAGAGCTTATGGAAACATATTTTTAATTTTTTACATTCGTGCAGGAGGAATTTATATGAGCAAGCCATTTATTTTATGGTTTAAGGAGATTGGCATAGGGGATGTCCCTCTGGTTGGAGGCAAAAATGCCTCGCTTGGAGAGATGTATCAGCATCTAACGGAGAAGGGGGTAAGGGTGCCCAATGGCTTTGCCATAACTGCAGAGGCATATAAGCACCTTTTAAAGGAGGCAGGGGTTGAGGCAGCCATTAAAGACGCCTTAGACGGCCTTGATACCCACAACATTACTGACCTCAAGAGGCGGGGCAAAAAGGTAAGGGATATAATCCTCAATGCCCCATTCCCAAAGGACTTAGAGGATGCGATAGTAGGGGCATATCAAAAGATGGAAGAGGAATACGGGCATGATACCGATGTTGCGGTCCGTTCTTCCGCCACTGCAGAGGACCTTCCAGATGCCTCTTTTGCAGGCCAGCAGGATACATACCTCAACATCAGGGGCAAGGACGCCCTTATAGATGCGTGCCACAGGTGTTTTGCAAGCCTTTTTACAGACAGGGCCATATCCTACAGGCAGGACAAGGGCTTTGGTCACTTTGATGTCTATCTCTCCATTGCAGTGCAGAAGATGGTAAGGAGCGACAGCGCAAGCTCTGGGGTGATGTTTACTATGGACACGGAGAGCGGCTTTAATGATGTAGTATTCATCACAGGCGCATGGGGGCTTGGGGAAAATGTGGTTCAGGGCGCAGTGAATCCTGATGAGTTTTATGTGTTTAAGCCCACATTAAAGGAGGGGAAACGCCCTGTTATCTCAAAGAAACTGGGTCTAAAGCAAAAAAAGATGATCTATACTGACAGCCCCAAGTGCCCTGTAAAGAACAAGGCCACTACAAAGAAGGAAAAGAACGCCTATGTGCTCTCAGATGATGAGATCCTCACGCTTGCAAGGTGGGCATGTATAATTGAAGACCATTATAAGAAGTCAATGGATATTGAGTGGGCAAAGGATGGCGATGGCGAGACTGTTGGCACAGGCGAGCTCTTTATAGTTCAGGCAAGACCCGAGACCGTCCACTCACAGCGGGATACCCAGAGCTTTGAGACCTATGTCTTAAAGGAGTCGGGCAATATACTTGCCACAGGCAATGCGGTTGGCTCAAAGATAGGGCAGGGCAGGGCAAATGTCATAGGCAATGTAAAGGACATCACCAAGTTTAAGAAGGGAGAGGTGCTTGTAACTGACATGACAGACCCTGACTGGGAGCCAATAATGAAGATCGCCTCTGCAATCGTTACCAACAGGGGCGGGCGCACATGCCACGCTGCCATTGTCTCAAGAGAGCTTGGCATACCCTGCATAGTAGGCACTGAAGACGGGACAGAGAAGATAAAGGGCGGACAAGATGTAACTGTCTCATGTGCAGAGGGTGAAGAGGGAAGGATTTATGAGGGGCTTCTTGAGTATGAGGTGCAGCGCCTTGACCTGAAGGACATCCCAAAGACAAAGACAAAGATTATGATGAATGTGGGCATACCTGAGCAGGCATTTACCCAGTGCCAGATACCAAATGACGGCGTTGGCCTTGCAAGGCTTGAGTTCATAATAAACTCCCACATAGGCATCCACCCGCTTGCGCTCCTCAATTATGCGGAGCTTAAAAAGAAGGCAAGGAGAGACAAGTCAATAAAAGAGGTTATAAGCGCCATTAATGAAAAGACGCCTCACTATGAGGACAAGGCAGAGTTCTTTGTTGACACCCTTGCACAGGGGGTAGCGAGGATAGCTGCTGGCTTTTACCCCAATGATGTCATAGTCAGGTTGAGTGATTTTAAGTCAAATGAATATGCAAACCTTATTGGAGGCAAGATATATGAGCCTGAAGAGCACAATCCAATGATAGGCTGGCGCGGGGCGTCCCGTTACTACAGCCCCAACTTTGAGCCTGCGTTTGCCCTTGAGTGCAAGGCGCTTAAGAAGGTGCGCGATGAGATGGGGCTTTCTAATGTAAAGGTGATGGTGCCGTTCTGCAGGACTGTAGAGGAGGGAAAGAAGGTCATTGGCGTAATGGAAAAATATGGGCTCAAGCAGGGCGAAAATGGGCTTGAGGTATATGTAATGTGCGAGATACCAAGCAATGTTGTGCTGGCAGATGAATTTTCTAAGGTGTTTGACGGGTTTTCCATTGGCTCAAACGACCTTACCCAGCTAACCCTTGGCCTTGACAGGGACTCTGAGCTTGTAAGCCACATCTATGACGAGAGGAATGAGGCAGTCAAGAGGCTTGTAAGGCAGGTCATAGAGACGGCAAAGAAGGCAGGGAGAAAGATCGGCATCTGCGGTCAGGCCCCAAGCGACTTCCCTGACTTTGCAGAGTTCCTTGTTGAGTGCGGCATTGACTCAATGAGCCTTACCCCTGATACTGCCGTAAAGACAAGGCTACTTGTAGCAGAAAAGGAAAAGGCCATTGGGAAATAATATAATAATATAACTGCAATAGACGCTATAATCTATTGAAGATGCAGGCCATTTTATTCCCATCTTGCTATATAAAAGGGGCGCTCCTTAAAATAGGGGCGCTCCTTTATGATGACATTATTGTCATAACTCCGACTAATACATTAGATGTTAAAAAAGGGAAAAGTTCCACTGATCTCATTTATAGTTCTATAGATACCTCTTTAAATATCTCCCAGATATGTCCAGCGCCTCTTGACAAGGACAAAGAACAACTCTTTTATGGCCTTGTAAGCTCATACCTTGAGTGGGCGCAAAATATTGGGCTTGGAAACACCATCTGCGCCAGTGACTTTTTGCATAGCTCTATTGAAGACCCTGAATCCATTAGCGCTATCATAAACGAGATAAAAAAGGGGGGCATCTCCTATGAGCCCTTGCATGCAAGGCTGTTTCTGGAGCTATCAAGGCGGTTTGATAGATATGAAGAAGAGACAATGCAGGAATTATCAATGCTTAATGAAAAGGAGGGAGAGCTAAGAGAGATAATAGATTTTTATTTTGAAACGCAGGAGTTCGTTAATGGGCAACAAAGTGCGCATAAAAAAGATGTTGACCCAACAGTCCCCCCTCTTACAATGCCTCAGCATAAAAAGAGGCTCTGGGCATGGTGGAGCCTTGTAATATCAGAGAATTCCTTACTTAAAAGGGCAGATAACAACCTTATACCATTTGGAGAATCTAAAGATCTATGCGATATGATTGATACATCCTTTGAAAAGATTGCCTCTTCTTCGCCAGTAACATTACTCAATCTGCCATTTAACCCTGCTTCTATTGATTTAATTGACCCTTCATTTAAAAGAGGGCTTAAAGAGTCATTTACTGCCCTGTTCTTACAGCTTATATCTAAGTTAGATTTAGATAAGGCGTACAAGATGGCAAAAGACATTGAAGACCTGTGGGATAGAGGGAAGCTCAGTGACCAGCCTTCTCCGTTAAGGCTTATCGTAAACCTTTACCCAATGATTGCTATTAAAGATTTAATAGAGATGTCAATAAAACGAGATAGGGATAGAGCCAGAGATAGGAATAAGGATGTAAGGACAGAGCTAAAGGGAAAGGATAAAGAGGAGGCGATTAAGAAGGGGCATCTTTTTTCATCGTGTTATTACTGCGTGTTTGTGATATAATGGATTGTTTTTTAAAAAAGTTTTTTCTAAAAATAGTTTTATCTTATGTTTTTAAATTAACCCAAAAAGGAGGTAACATATAACAATGACCAAGATAAAAAGGGCATTAATAAGCGTAACAGACAAGACAGGGGTTCAGGAGTTTGCAAGGGCCTTATCTGAGCTTGGGATAGAGGTAATAAGCACAGGTGGTACTGCGCGAGCGATAAGGGAGGCAGGCATAGAGGTAAAGGATGTAGCTCAGATAACGGGCTTTCCAGAGATGATGGACGGCCGCGTAAAGACCTTACACCCAAAGGTTCATGGCGCAATACTTGCTATAAGAGATAATGAGGAGCATGTAAGGCAGATGGAAGAAAACGGCATTGTCCCAATAGATTTGGTGGCGGTCAACCTGTACGCATTTGAAAAGACAGTTGCAAGGCCAGATGTTCAATTAGATGAGGCCATTGAAAATATAGATATTGGAGGCCCTACCCTTCTTCGCTCTTCTGCCAAGAACTTTAAATATGTTACCGTGATAACAGACCCATCAGATTACGGGCAGGTTATAGATGAGATAAGAGAAACTGGAAACACGGCCCTTAAGACGCGTTTTATGCTTGCTAAAAAGGTATTTGCCCTGACATCAAAATATGATGCTGCAATCACTGAATATCTGAAGGGGGTTACATTGAGTTAATATGTAGGAGGCGCGTTAATGCATTAAGGGCATAATGCCTTTATGAGTTAAAAAGGAGGTATTTTAAATGCCGTCAAATGCCTGTGATATTTCCCAGAGGCTATATGGCAATATTGATGAAATAGGGCTTGATGCGGATATTGAGACAGAGATAAGCTCTCTTGGGCCAAGAAAGATAAAGAGCCCTTATGTGGCAAAGAGGGGGATACAGTTTGTAGGGGATGAAGAACGGGTTATTGCTCATCTCGCTTATAATTCAATAAGTGAGGTTATCTCTAAGGGAGGGGAGCTTATCAGCTTTGAGTATGCGGGCCCGAGGCGTGATATATACTTTGACCCATCTAAGGCAAAGGCAGCTATAGTAACATGCGGCGGCCTTTGCCCTGGCATAAATGATGTAATCAGGGCCATAGTAATGACGCTTCACTTTGGCTATGGCATATCCTCTATTATTGGCATACGCTATGGGCTAAGGGGCTTTATCCCTGATTATCAGCTTCCCGTAATGGAGCTTACGCCAAAGAATGTTGAAAAGATACATGAGCTTGGGGGCACAATACTTGGCTCATCCCGCGGGCATCAGCCAATAGACATCATTGTAGATACGCTTGAAAGGCTCAATACCTCAATGCTCTTTATAATCGGGGGCGATGGCACATTCAGGGCAGGTGCAAAGATAGTGGAGGAGATAAACAGAAGGAGGCTCAAGATAGCGGTTGTCGCCATTCCAAAGACCATAGACAATGACATCTATTTGGTGTCCAAGACATTTGGCTTTGATACAGCAGTTGAGATGGCTTGTCAGGCAATAAGGTGCGCCCATACTGAGGCAGTGGGTGCGCCTAATTGTATAGGGCTCGTAAAGGTCATGGGAAGGCACTCGGGGTTCATTGCCGCTGCTGCTACCACTGCCCTTAGAGAGGTGAATTATTGCCTTATACCAGAGAGCGACTTTGAGCTTGAAGGAGATGGGGGGCTTTTAAATGTGTTGAGAAAGAGGCTTATTGAGCGCAACCATGCCGTTATTGTAGTGGCGGAAGGGGCAGGGCAAAAGTTCTTTGATGCCAAAAAACTCGGCAAAGACCCTTCCGGCAATGTAAGGCTTGGGGATATTGGCTTGTTTTTAAAGCAAAAGATAAAGGAATACTTTGACTCTATCGGTATGGAATGCTTTATCCGTTACATTGACCCGAGCTATATTGTAAGGAGCGTGCCTGCAAATGTTGACGACAGGCTCTATTGCGCAAACCTCGGGCAAAATGCAGTTCATGCGGCAATGGCAGGAAAGACCGGGCTTATGATAAGCCTCTGGAACGATAGATATGTCCATATCCCCCTTGCCTCTGCAATAAAGAAGAGGAAGACAATAGACCTTACTGGAAGGCTTTGGTTGAGCGTGCTGGAGTCAACAGGACAGCCATGCTTAAAATAGATATCCAGCAGTGTCAGTTATAAGGTTATGCAGAAGACAGACATCCACTCCTTAACCTTAAAGGAGCTTGAGTCCATCAGTAAGGATATTGGGTTTGAAGCATACAGGGGAAGGCAGGTCTTTGGCTGGCTGTGGAAAAGGCGCTCTCTTTCGTTTGAGGAGATGACAGACCTTCCTCTTTCTATGCGAAAGAGGCTTTTAAGGGAGTTTTCCATTTGTAATAACAGGGTGATAGAAAGAGCTGCTTCCAGTGACGGCACCATCAAGTTTGCAACCCTCTTATCTGACGGAAACATCATAGAGAGCGTCATCATACCTGAGGAAGGCCGCTATACCCTTTGCCTGTCAACGCAAGTTGGCTGTAAGATGGGGTGTAAGTTTTGTTATACTGCAAAGATGGGCTTTATACGGGACTTAATGCCATCAGAGATCGCATTTCAGGTGATTAATGCGATAAATATCATCGGCTCAAGAAATGCCTTGAGAAATATTGTCCTTATGGGCATGGGAGAGCCTCTTGATAACTTCTCAAATGTTAAAAAGGCAATCTCTATTATGACAGACCCTTATGGGCTTGATTTCTCAAAGAGGAGGATCACGCTCTCAACTGTAGGCCATAGAGAAGGGCTGTATGAGATGGGGCGGTGTCTTAACGACATCGGCCTTGCAATAAGCCTTCATGCCACAACTGATGAAAAACGCTCTTTAATCATGCCTGCAAACAGGCGCTTTGGAATAAATGACATTATAGCCTCATTAAAGAAATTTCCGTTGCCAAAGAGGAGACGCATTACAATTGAATATCTTATGATAAGGGGGTTTAACCACTCTAAAAAAGATGCAGTGGGGCTTTCACGGCTCTTATCTGGCCTAAAGGTCAAGATAAATCTTATTCCCTTGAATAAAGATAGAGATTCGCAATTTATGCCCCCATGCCCTGAAGAGATAGATACATTCAAAGAACTTTTGAGGCAAAAGGGTTATACTGTTACAGTAAGGAAGAGTAAGGGGCAGGATATTGAGGCTGCCTGCGGGCAATTGTATAAGAGGGTTAAAGCATAACAGACTTAATTATTTCTCTGCCCAGCTTTTGGGGCAATCATACCTTTTCCCCTCTCATTATCCGATTTTCTTTCTTGTTCCATAAAATGGATTATACACATATTTCTGAACTGACAATAGTCAGTAGGGTGCCTGCAACCCTTTTCTATTGGGCTTTCAATATTGTCTTTTTGGCAGTATCCTCTTTCTTGCATTTTTAACTCCATTGGCTAATATATCTTATATGTTTACCAATAAATTATAGCTGACATAGATAACAGCCTATGATATTAAGGGGTCACTTAATTTAAAATGGCAATAGAGTAACAATCTTAATGGAATTTGAAAAGGAGGTAATTGATGGAACAGGCAAAGATAGTTGTTATTGGCGCAGGGCCTGCTGGTATTGCATCAGGGGTTGAGGCAAAAGAGGCAGGCATTGACGATGTTATCATCCTTGAGAAAAAGGGACATTTATGCGATACGATTGTAAGCCTATACCATGAAGGCAAGAGGGTTGACCCTGTTTACAGAAAGGTAAAGGTTGAGCCTATAGGAAAGCTCTCTTTTGATACAGAGACAAGGGAAGAGTTTTTAGATAGGATAAAGAAGGTGGTAGATGATTACGGGCTAAATGTCAGGTTTTGGAATGAGGCTCAGAAGGTGGAGGTAAAAGATGATACTTTTGTCGTAAGGACAGGGGGGGACCTTGAGGTGGAGACGCCAGTGGTAATAATTGCCATCGGGGTATTTGGAAAGCCTGTAAAGCCCAGTTATCCAATCCCTAAGGAGGTGAGAGACAAGGTGTTTTTTGCCCTTCCAAAGACGCCGCTTAAAGGGAAGAAGGCGCTTGTTGTAGGAGGGGGAGATACCGCCGCTGAGACAGCCTGTTTTCTTGCTAAGGATAATTCTGTTGACCTGTCATACAGGAGAGAGAAATTTTTCAGGATAAATCAGACAAATCTCTGCTCCCTTAACGGCTGTTGCAGTGAAGGCACAGTCAATCTCATGCTCGGTACAGACATAGATGCCCTTGAAGATGCAGCAGATATGGTCAGGGTCCGTTTTAAGGGCGGAGATGTAATTGAATATGACGCTGTATTTTATTGCCTCGGAGGGATGACGCCAAAGACATTCCTTGAGTCAATAGGCGTTGAGTTTGACGGGAACAGGCCAAAGGTTGATGAATGCGGTGAAGTAAATATAAGGCGTCTATTCCTTGTCGGAGACCTTGCCCTTCAAAAGGGGAGCATAATGGCAGCGTTTAATACCGCGAAAAAGACGATGGATTGCATCCTGTCCAGATATGAAGAGTTCTTAAAATAAGACGACCTGAAAGGGGGCTTATCATTGAAAGGTTTATTTATAGAGACAATAAGACCTGTTATCATATAGACTTAGATTATGACATAAAAGACCATATTATATATGAAGACAATCACCTTATAGCGTGTAATAAGCCCCCAAGAATGCCATCCGTTCCAGACAGCTCTAAAGACGCCTCGCTTTATGCCCTTATTCAGAAATATATAAGAGAAAAAAAGTCTAAAAAGGGAAATGTCTATATTGGCGTGTTTCAAAGGCTTGACAGGCCCGTATCCGGCATAATCGCATATTGCCTGAGGTCAAAATGCTCAAAGCGGATGAATGAGGCAATGAAGCGGGGAGACGTAAAGAAGCTCTATCTTGCTGTATCAGAGGGCGCTCCTTGTAAGATGGAGAAGGGCAAATTAGGCATTCATAAGCTGAAGGCAGGGGCAGAGGGAGTAGAAAGGATTTATATTAAAAAGCTCTCAAGGGACAATATAGTTAAAATAGCAGGGGAATATGTTCCTAAAAATGGCAATAAGCTATTAAAAGGGGCACAACTCGCTGTTACATGGTGGAAACTCCTTTATTACGATAAAAAAAGAGATATGTCTCTTTTTTTACTCAGGCCATATACAGGGAGGAGTCATCAGCTAAGGGCAACGTTAGCTTACATGGGGTGTCCTATTGTTGGAGATAGAAAATATGGCGCAAGCAGAATATATAAAGAAATGGGTTATGGCGAGATAGCGCTTCATTCTTTTAAGCTTTTATGCATTCACCCTGTAAAAAGGGAGAAGATGTGTCTCTCTGTCCCCCCATTAAGGTGGCCATTTAGCATGTTTGAGCAATTTGTTGCCTAACTTGCAACTGAAAGCCTTATATATTTGTAAGGGTTTGACTTAATGAAAATAGAGGAAAATTTAAAAAGTGTCGTATGGCATTAAGGGCGCTATAATCTCAATAGTTGGAATCTCCAACGTAATTGATACGGAAGAAGGGGCTTCTGTCTATTCATTTGATGCAAGCGGGCTTTCAGGCGCTGCTGATATCGTATGTTTTCCCCCTGATATTGAGTCATTATCTCGTCTTTTATCACTTTGTTACAATGAGGGCGTCTATATATATCCAAGGGGAGCGGGCAGCGGGAGGACAGGGGCGTGTATCCCCGTTTGTTCACCCAATGTGGTCATATCTTTTGAGAGGATGAACAGGATTATTGAGGTGTCAAGGGAGGATATGATTGCAAGGGCTGAGCCGGGGGTTATTACAAGAGATATCCAGAAGGCCGTGGAGGGGGCAGGGCTTTTTTATCCCCCTGACCCTGCAAGCGCATCCTTTTCTACCATAGGCGGCAATGTGGCGACCAATGCTGGCGGGATAAGGGCGGTAAAGTATGGCGTTACAAGGGATTATGTGATCGGGATAAATGCCCTCTCTCCTGATGGAGAACGCCTTTATACCGGTGGGAGCACAGTAAAATCATCTGTCGGATATGACATAAATGACCTGTTAGTCGGTTCAGAGGGCACACTTTCCATATTTACGGAAATTACCCTGAAGCTTCTGCCGCTTCCCAAATACCTTGGCGTTATTCTCGCCATATTCAATGGTGAAGAGGTTGCCCTTAGAGCCGTAAACGCCATACTGACTGCTGGTATCCTGCCAAGGTCAATTGAATTTATGGATAAGACATGCTCTTATATCGTGCTTAAAGGGCGTAATTATGATTCCAGTAAGAATGCCCCATCTATCCTCCTTATGGAATTTGATGGTAATGAGGAGGCGGTAAGAATTGACATGGCGCAGGTAAAGGGGCTGTTAAAGAATGACTTTTCTGCAACTGTGGTCGTTAAGGGCAAAGACGCAGCAGGTGAGCTATGGTCAATAAGGAGGAGCTTAAGTCAGAGGGTAAGGGAGCTTGGCTATCCTCACAAGATAAGTGAGGACATAGTTGTCCCGAGGGGAAAGATAAGGGATGCCCTCTTGTGTTTAGGGGCAATAGAGGATGCCTTTAATGGTTCTTCCGGCAGTTCAATTAAGATTGTCTGTTTTGGACATGCAGGGGACGGCAACCTTCACGTCAATATCTTATGCGACTTAAACAGGGAGGGCAATAAGATAGAGCAGGTGGTCAAAGAGATATTTGATATGGCGTTAGGGCTTGGCGGCAGGATATCAGGGGAGCATGGGATAGGCATTATGAAAAAGCCTTATTTAACCTCAGACATAAAGGGCGCTCAATATAAGATTATGCAGGAGATAAAGGGGATTTTTGACCCAAAAGGGCTTTTGAATGCAGGGAAGCTATTCCCAGAACGGCAAAAGGACAAATAGGCGTAATAAGGATGCAGGAAGATTTAAGAGATAATCAGTTTAAAAAGATTAAGGTCATAGGAATTGGCTCAGGTAGGGGTGGCGGCATTGGCCCTCATCTTGCGAAAGCGATAGAAGGGTGTGATGTCGTATTTGCTGGAAGATATGCGAAGTTAGTCATTGATGGGCTTATTGAAGAGGGATTGCTTAATCAGGAGATAACGGCAAATATCCGCCCATTGCCTCTTCCTGTATCAGATGGCGTGAAAGAGCTTTTGAGGTTGCAGGAGGCGGGTAGAGCTGTTGGGGTGCTTGTATCAGGCGACCCGCTTTTCTTTAGCCTTGGAAACTATATATTAAAGCAGATTGATAGAGAAAAGATAGAGTTTTATTCAAACGCAACAATTGCTCAGGCAGCCTTTTCAATGTTAAAGCTCCCGATGAATGAGGCGAGGATAATAAGCCTTCACGGGCGTGATATTAAAAATGTTCTGCCCTATGCCTTTTTAAACAGGATTATTGGCATATATACCGATTTAGAAAACAGCCCATCAAAAATAGCTGATATTATTCTTAAAAAGACAGATACGCCTGATAGATTTTATATGTATGTCCTTGAGGCCATTGGCCTTGGCTCAAAAGAAAGAGTCTATAGCCTCACCCTTGAGGAGGCGCGGCTTAAAAGATTTTTCATGCCTAACTTTGTAGTGTTAAAAAATGATGCCCCTTTGAAATATCCTGTATTTGGCCTGAGTGAGGACTGCTACAGGAAAGATACTGATGATAAGGTGCCTGTAACTTCTCAAGAGGTAAGGTCTGTTGCCATCTCCCTGTTACTATCACGCAATGGCTGTGAATCCGCCGATTCTGAGGCGTTAACCCCTGTATTATGGGACATTGGCGCAGGCGCTGGCTCTATTTCCATTGAGACAGCGTCATTTATGCCGTTTGGAAGGGTATTTGCCATTGAAAAGGATGATAAGAGGGCAGGGCTTATTGCAGAAAATATAAGGCGGTTTTCTGCATTTAATGTAGATATAATAGCTCAGGATGCCCCTTCATGTCTTTATGACCTTCCTTCTCCCAATAAGGTGTTTATAGGCGGCGGAGGCAGGAGACTTGCTTCTATAATGGAGTGCGTGTTTAAGCGGCTGATGCCAGATGGGGTTATGGTTATAAGCTGTGTTATGCTCAGTTCCCTTAATGCCGCCGTCTCCTTTTTTAAGAATAAGGGCATAGGCTGTAGGGTAATCGGGCTTAATGTAAGCAGGTCAAAAGAGATTGCAGATGATATTTATCTCAAGGCAAAGAACCCCGTATGGCTTGTTACAGGCAGAAAAACCTGAAAAAGCTCAATGGGTTACATAGGAGCATCAAATATTGCCTTAATCCTTGCCTGTATCTTTTCAGCAGCCTCTTTTGGAGATATGCCGTCAATGGGTTTTCTTATCGGCCTTCCTACTACAATATAGTCTGCGCCATTATAAAACGCCTCTTCAACATCAACTGTCCTTTTTTGATCGTCAACATTGGCTACAGGCCTTATGCCCGGGGCAACGACAATGAGTTGATCGCCAAGCCCTTTTCTGATTTCAGGCGCCTCAAGCCCTGATGAGATGACGCCATCACATCCTATGTTTAACGCCCGTCTGGCACGCGAGAGCACAAGGTCTTTTATGCTGGCCTTAAAGCCAAGGTCTTCTATGTCCGCCTGATCAAGGCTTGTCAATACTGTTACCGCAAGTATTTTAATGCCTCCTTTTTCCTTAACTGAGGCCCTTAATATGGCGTCATTGCCGTGGACAGTGGCAAAATATGCCCCGTATCTTCTGAGTTCTCTTACGGCGGCGCCTACAGTCTGAGGCACATCAAAGAGCTTCAGGTCAACAAATACCTTCTTGCCCATATCAATCAACTGCCTTACGAGCTCAAAGTAACGGCCTGCCATAAAGAGCTGCAATCCAACCTTATAAAAGACAACGCTGTCCCCAAGCTCATAAACGAGCCTGAGAGCCTCCTCATTGTCTGGCAAATCAAGGGCAAAGATAAGCCTTTCATTATATGGAATATCTTTTTTAGATAGGAACATAAGAAAATTACGTAGAAATTATATAAAATCACATAATATAATCACATTAAGAGCCTATTAACCGCCTCAACCTGCCTCTCTACGGCCTCAACAGAGAGTTTCAGGGCATCCTTCTCTTCATCTGTCAAGGGAAATTCTATTATCCTCTCAATGCCAGCGCCCCCTATCACTACAGGCGCCCCGAGAAACAGCCCGTTAACGCCAAATTCACCCTCTAAGTATGCAGCGCATGGGAGGACGCGCCTTTTATCCCTCAGAACCGCCTCAGCCATCTCTACAGCGCAAAGCCCTGGGGTCGTGAAGGCGCTCTGGGTCTTTAAAAGCCCTACAATCTCTGCCCCTCCATGCTGGGTCTTTTTGACGATCTCCTCCAGCCTCTCTCTTGGGATAATGGCCTCTACAGGCACGCCTCCAACGCTTGCAAGCCGCGTGAGGGGGAGCATGTTGTCTCCATGAATGCCCATAACAAGGGCGCTTACATCCTCTGGAGAAACGCCAAGCTCCCTTGCGATAAGGCAGCGATATCGGGCAGAGTCCAGCGCCCCCGCCATGCCGATTACACGGCTCTTTGGAAGGCCGGATACCTTAAATGCAGTATAGACCATTGCGTCAATTGGATTGGTTACAACAATCAAGACAGTTTCAGGGCTATATCTTATGATGTTTTCTGTAACGGAGCTTACTATCTTTATGTTCTTGTCTAAGAGGTCATCCCTTGACATCCCCGGCCTTCTCGCAAGCCCTGCCGTAATTATAACGCAGTGTGAGCCCTTAGTGGCCTCATAATCAGTCGTCCCTGTAATCTGCCCTGAGAACCTGCATAATGAAGAAGACTGGACAGCGTCAAGGGCCTTTCCCTCTGAAAGCCCTTTAACCACATCAATAAGGACGATCTCTTCTGCTACTGCCTTTTGCATTGCCCAGTGCAAAGCGCTTGTCCCAACAGCGCCTGCCCCTACAATTGTAAGTTTCCTCTTTATGACAGGTATGCCATAGCCATCCCTCAAAGCGCTATCTGACATTTAATCTCTCCCCTCATGGATTATTGATTGGACTTTACTTAATGTGTAGCAGTCTAAAACAAAAATACTCCCCTGTAAAGCCTGTCATATGCCCCTATTACCTTAAACAGCAAGAATTTTATTATGCGGCGTCTTGTAGATAACGCTATCTTTATAACTGGAGACATTAAGTGGAGCGGACAAAGATAATGTGAAAGCTTGTCCTTTATTGACTTGTGCGCCCTTGAATAGGTCATGGCTGGCCTCCTTGCCTGTTTTTTGATGATTGAGTATCCTTCCTCAATCCGCCATATAAATAATTAATAATGGCCTTTGTCTTACTTATCGGCAGAAATTGGGTGTTTCAAAAGGATTTGCCATGCGGAAATTAGGCATAATTATTTCGATACCGTCTCTTTTAATGCGTTAATTATATTGGGCGTGCCGTCTTTGATTATGGGGAAAGCTGTCTTAATACAGTCGTCTCTTATGAGCTCAAGGAGGGATGAAAGCTCATCAGGTGAGCGGATAATAATTGGAATTATATTGAGATTATTATAAAATCTTATGGCATCCCTTTCATGCTGGCTTGAATTCGGCCAGATTACCGGGTAGCTTTTAAGGTATAGGGCCTCATAGGAAGAGACGCCGAAGCCACTCATAAAAAAGCGCGAGCGGGCCAAAAGCTCTGGAAAGTTCTTCTCATTATAGGCATCTATGACCATTATATTTATGGGCATATCCTCTTTTATCCTGTAAAGGGCGTCTTTTTGCTCATTAGAATGAAGATATGCGAGAAGATCAATATCTTTTTTAACTTGTTCATTTTTCATATATCGTATCTCCCTTCTTATTACTATATATTCAGGCCCTCCTGCGACAGGGGGGATTTTAGACAGTTTGGAAAAGGCATGAGGCTCCCCTGATATGAAACCGGGGACAATAATGAGATGGGCATCTTTTGCCCACGGAGATGATTGGTGGTCAATGGCGGCTATCATCGCCCCCTCTGGAAAGAGGGAGTTAAATTTGGGTATATTTTTCTTTTTATGAAAGATATCAATTAAATATATGTCATATTTTGGCAGGGGTAAGGATGTCTTTTCATTAAGCTCATAATCTATTGTCATTATGCCCTTTTGCCTCAGTATTGACCTTGCGGTATCGTCAGATGTTGCAAAGGTTACGGGCCAGCCGAGCCTTTCTATGACCTGAAGGCCGATCTCCATTGAGCGCATGAGGTGGCCATAGCCATATTGCCTGCCTGCGTCAACGATAATTAAGAGGCGTTTTATCTCTTCCTTTATCCCCCGTTGATGGACATGGGAGTTTATAGCCATAAGTTGAGGCGTTTTTTTGAGCAGCTTCAGGGCGTTTTCAAGCGCATATTCCATGCCCATTGACTTTAAGCGCTTATACAGGGCATTATGAAATTCAAGGTCAGCAAATGTGTCTATAGAGTATCTATGGTGGGGAAAGGCATAATATAGATCGTCTAAACTGAGTAAAACAGGCCTGAATAGGTGCTTATATATATGGAGCGCTGGGAACAGGTGCGCCTTAAGCGCCTCTTGAGATACATCATCAGCAAGCTCCCATGCGCTTTTTTTTGAGACTTCAACCCCTTCAAGACATGCCTTTGAGCCATATTGATTTAATGCAAGTTCTACAAAGTCTGCCGCTGGCCACGCCTCTATAAGACGCCCTATCATGGCGTCTATAACGTAATGGGATATTATAGGGCAATCTCCGCTTACTAACACGCAGATATCAGCGTCAAAGGCAATAGAGGCCTCTTTTAGGCGTGTAGTTACTGCTTCAGGGTCTCCTTTATACCTAAAGCAATGCGCCCCGCAAGAGGCGGCAATCGCCTCTAATTCGTCATTAACAGGCTCACAAGTTGCGGCAACAACAATGTCATCTATATATCGGGACGAATTTAATCTTAAAAATATCCATTCTAACAGGCGCTTATCCCCTATTTTTATAAGGTGCTTTCTGGGAAGGCGCGATGAATTGAGCCTTGCAGGGATAAAGGCAACCGCCCTTTGTCTGTTTAAGCCCTGCACCTTAAAATCCCCCAATGCCTGCCCTTGAAAGCCTTGAGCTTATGCTTGCTGCCTTATCAGGATTCATAAACGAGAGTATTTTTGCAACCTTTTTGCTTTTCATTGATGAAAATAGTTTTACTACTGTATCCTCTTCCATCTTTTCCAGTAGAAGAGCGGCCCTTTGCGGGTCCATAGAGCTATACACGCCAACAAGGTGGGAAAATCTTGCCTCATTCTCCTTTTGGGCCTTTTTTATCGGGCCGCTAAGACCTTCTTGAAGTTTTTTTATCTCTGCGAGCCTGTCTTCAACCTCTTTTTTAAGCAGATTAAGGTCCTTTTCCCTCTCATCCAATTCCCTTTCTCTCTCCTCTATCTTTTTTACCCTTGACCATAATATCTGCTTTATCTTCCTGTGGACCTTAAGGTCCTCTATATTTAACGACATATCGCCAGATGCCGTCCCCTTGCCCGCCTTACCATTTTTATGAGACGCCTCATTAGAGGCCTTTTCAGCCCCTGCCCATGAATGGGTTATAAAAATAGAATTATTTAATATGTAATATGCTGAGATTAAAATGATAAAGATAACCTTAAAGATCATGCTCAAGCGAATAAGCCTCATTATATTTTTCATAATGCCGCCGCCTTATTGTCTTTGTTTATTATATTCTTATTTATTCTTTTTCAGGTCTGATAAGATCATCTAATTCATTTTGTATGGCCTTAAGCTCGTCTTGATTAAATTTTTCAAGCTGTTTTTCTTTAAGGCGTTCAACAACCCTTTCCTTAAGCCTTGCCTCTTTTAACCTGCCCTGTATGGCGTCAACAATATCTTCCTGAGCCTTTATTTTTTTTAAAATCTCGTCCTGCTGCATCTCCAGCCCATCTATAATCTCAGAGCGCATCCTGTACTCTTCAGAGCTTGTGCCAAGCCTTAATCTTTCCTGCAACTCAATGCGTGCCCCTTTTATAGAGTCAATTAAAGCATTAAGGGCTGCGTTTAAGGCATTAAGCTCACTTATAGCGTTAGCAAGTTCTATTCCAATTGCCTCTCTTTCATGCTGGACAATCCGTTCATACGCCTTAAGCCTGAAGTGAAATCGTGCCATCTGTTATTTTAATGAATAGGGGAGTTGATTGAATGTCGGTCATCTCTTATCAGCCCTTAATTCAATTTTACCTTAAATCAATTCTGAAATAATGATATTAATTGTTCAATGCTCTCTTCTAACGAGCTCTTTTCGTCAACTCTTTGACGAAGAAATTGCCTTATGGGGCCAATTTTTTTTAGCGCATAGTCAATCTCTTGATTGCTCCCTTCCTTATATGCGCCAAGATTTACAAGGTCTTCTACCTTCTTATAGGTTGCAAGGCAATTTATAAGGGCCTCATAGGAGTTGACTTGTCCCGGGGCCTGGATGTCTCGCATTACCCTGCTCACGCTCTGAAGCACGTCAATTGGCGGATAGTGCCCCTCTTGCGCAAGGTCTCTTGTAAGCGCTATATGGCCGTCAACAATAGAGCGGACAGCATCGCCTATCGGCTCATTTACATCATCGCCCTCAACAAGCACAGTATATATGCCAGTGATTGTGCCTGCCCCCTTTTTTGTTCCAGCGCGCTCCAAGAGCCTTGGAAGCTGGGCAAATACTGTCGGGGTATAGCCCCTTGATGTGGGAGGCTCACCTATTGAAAGGCTCACTTCCCTGTATGCCATTGCAAAGCGGGTGATTGAGTCCATCATCAAGATAACATCCTTACCCTGATCCCTGAAATATTCTGCAATGGCAGTCGCCACGTACGCACCCCTGAGCCTTATGAGCGGCGGCTGGTCAGAGGTTGCGACAACAACTACAGAGCGCCTCATACCCACATCCCCAAGGTCCCGCTCAATAAATTCCTTTAGCTCCCTTCCCCTCTCGCCAATAAGGGCGATTACATTTACATCAGCCCTTGTGTGCCGCGCTATCATGCCAAGCAAGGTGCTCTTTCCTACGCCTGAGCCTGCCATTATCCCGACCCTCTGCCCCTTGCCAAGCGTAAGGCAGGCATTTATGGCGCGCACCCCGACATCAAGCGGAGAGTCTATAATTGGCCGTTCCATGGGGTTAAGAGGCTCTGCATATAGCGGATATTCTGCCTCTATATTTATTGGCCCATTCTCATCAATAGGCTCTCCAATGCCATTAAGCACCCTGCCTAAAAGGGATTGGCCAACGCCTACCTTGGCCACCCTCTCCCGCGCCCTGATCTTCGTCCCAGGGCCTACGCCCCTCAGCTCGCCAAGAGGCATTAAAAAGAGCTTTTTATCCTCAAAGCCGACTACCTCTGCAGGCACGCTATTTTCGCCCACAGCGTTATTGCCTTCATAGCCGCCAGAATCGTCTGCCTTTTTAAGCTCATTATTGTTGCCTGAACTGCCACCGGCGCTGTCATTGCGCGATAACAGTATGTCGCAGATACCGCCGACAGGAAGGGGAGGGCCAGCGCTTTCTAACAGTAGGCCCCTTACTCTCTTTATCTCGCCAAGGAGAGAATATGTCTTAATAGAATCAAGGGATTTTATATATGGCTCAAGGTCTATCTCGTGCATCGCCCTATATAACCTCTACCCCCTATATAACCTCTACAACCTTTACAGCCTCAATCTTTTTCCGCCCCTATACGACTCTGGAGCATATTTTTTATAGTTCCTTCCACAATAGACCACCTGTTTTCCATAGTGTTGTCAATCAGGCCGAAATCTGTCTCTATAATGCAGCCGCCCTGTTCAACAGACGCCTTTGGGATAAATTCAAGCTCATGCCCCTGAGATAAGTCAATGCCCTTCAGCGCTGCGTCTTCTATAACCTTCATGTCATCAGGGTGTAAAACGACCTTGATTGAAGTTGCCTCGCTCACCTTTTGTGAGGCGAACCTTACTGCCTGTATAATCGTATCATTTGAGGTGGATATTTCGTGGTTTACAATCATCTTAGAGACCTTGAGAATAAGCTCTATCATTTGAGCCTCATATTTTGAGAATAAGGCAAGTCCTTGCTGATTAATTGCCTCTATAATCTTTTTAAGCCTGTTTACAGTTGTTTCATATTCTTTTTGCCACTTATCTCTTGCCTCTTTATCGCCTCTTGAAAAGCCGTCCTGATAGGCGCTCTTTTCAATCTCTTGAGACATCTCCTTTGATTCTTCTAATGTCTTTTCAGCCTCCTTTTTAATGCGTTCAGCCTCTTTCCGTGCATCTTTTATGATTTTATCTCTCTCTTCCCTCAGCTCTTCTTCTAACTTTGTCCTTATCTCTGCCTGTAGCTCTTTTTTTATGTTCTCCTTTAACTCATTTAGCTCATCTTCCGTAATGGTCAACGTATTAGGGGAAGAAGGTTCATCTTCATACCCCGTATCCCCCTCCTCAGCCTTTTTAATGTCATCAGGTTCATCAGGGGCGTTTTCTCCTGCTAAATCCACCCCGCCCTCAATAAGGCATATTAAGGGGCTGAATATGTTGTCCTGCGCTGTGTCAGGGGAGCCGTCATCATGGGATGAGGACGTATCTTTTGCGCTGCACCCCTCCTCGTCAAACAGGATGGACCTGATCTCAACTATTGATGTCTCACTGGCCTTTATAAGATCAGACAAGGACCTCGTCGCCTCCTTTCCCGCCAAGGACGATTTTGCCTTCGCTCTCAAGGCGTTTCGCCACCTTGATTATTGCCTGCTGCGCTGTTTCAACATCCTTGAGCCTTACAGGGCCCATGACCTCAAGGTCTTCTTTAAGGAGCTGGGCCGCGCGCTCACTCATATTGTTAAAGAACTTGTCCTTCAGGTCATCGCTTGCGGCCTTGAGCGCAAGTTTAAGGTCGTCAGTGCTTATTTCTTTAAGTATTGAAACAATTGCAGTATCGTCCACCATAAGAAGGTCTTCAAACTTGAACATGAGCTTCCTTATCTCCTCAGCAAGCTCTTCGCTTGTCTCTTCAATCTTTGACATAAGGGACTCTTCAAGATTCCTGTCAATGTTATTGAGGATAGAGGCAACCCTCTCTGCGCCTCCAACCTTTTTGGCATCGCTCATCTCAACAGAGAAGAGCTCTTCTTCCAGCACCTTGTCAATCTCCGCTACTATCTCTGGGTTTATCTTTTCAAGGTTTGCTATCCTTATCATTACATCCGACTGGAGCTTTTCCGGCAGCTCGCCAAGTATGTCAGCTGCAAGTTCAGGCTCAAGGTTTGCAAGGATGACGGCAATGGTCTGGGGGTGTTCATTCCTCAGGAAGTTTACGATTACCTTTGGCTCAAGGCTTGACAGCTTCTGAAACGTGCTTGGGTGAAGCTGTCTCATAATATCTTCATATATCTTTTTGGCCTGCTCTTCCGGGAGGGATGAAAAGAGCACCTTTTTGAGAAATTCCTCTACAGGCACAGATACCTCCCCCTGGACCATTGACATCTTTTCCCTGACCTCTTTAAGCACCCTCTCAATGGCCTCGCCGGGTATATATTTTATCCTCGCCATAAGGCTTGAGACCTGCTTGACCTCTTCTTCTTTAAGGTATTTAAATACCTCAGTTGTAAATGCCTCTCCCATCGCAAGCAGGAATATAGCGGCCTTATAAGGCCCTTTTGGGTCGGAGAGATCAAGCTCTTCCCCTTGGGTAAGAGCCTGTAACATCTGTTCTGCTGCAGTAGTAGGCATATTTTTATCTACCTCTGTTTGTGAGTTAGGCCTCTGTCTCTACCATTGGCTCTCTGAGCCATATCTTTATAAGCGCTGCCGCCCTTTCAGGATAATCCGCTGCAAGCCCCTGTAATTCTTCCTGAGCGCTCGGCATAGGCTCAATTGCGGGGGCAGCCTCAATGTCTTCTTCAAGACCCTCTTCCTCTTCTTCTTCCTCAGCCCCTTCAATGGCCTCGATCTCCTCATCCTTTACGCCCAATACATACTTATTGAGGATCGGCCTTATTACAAAGAAGATGAAGAGGACAGCTAACAGGACATTTGAAAAAGGCTTTGCTACCTTTGATATAATCTCTATCGTCCTTGTCATGGCATCAGCAACCTTCGGCCTTGTGCCGCTAAACGGGACGTTTATGACCTTTACCTCATCGCCCCTTTCCTCATTATAGCCAATAGCCGCCCTTACAAGATTTTCAAGCTCTTTAATCTCTTCCTCAGTCCTCGGGATATACTTTACCTTACCGTCCTTTACCTCATAAGCGCCGTCAACCAGAACCCCTGCTGATATCCTTACAATCCTGCCGACAGCCCCTCTTACCTTCTTCTCTGTCTTGGATATCTCCCAGTTCGTGATCTCTTCCTGTTTCATTATGCCGGACTTTTTGCTCTTAAGCCCTACATTTCCCTGTAATTTAGAGGCAAGCCCGCCCTTTACCCCGGGGATGCCGCCTGTCTCAGCACCCTCCTTTCTTGCAAGCACCTTCTGCTGGCTCCTTATGGCAACCATCTCAGGGTCATATTTCTCTTCATTTATCTCTACCTTGCTAAAGTCCACCTCTACAGACACTCTGGCAACTGCCTTCTTTGGCCCGAGCGCCTCTTCAAGCATGGTCTGCAGCTTGTGCTTATAATAGGTCTCTAAGCGCCTTTGATATTCCACCTGCGCCCTTGTAAGGTCAGGTCTTTCTTCCTTCAGTTTTTCTCCCTGAAGCAGCACTGCGCCGCTTGTATCCATTATGGTAACACGCTTTTTCTTGAGCCTTGGCACAGAGCTTGACACAAGGTTGACAATGCCAATCAATTGACGCCTCGTGAGCGTCTCATCAGGCTTAAGCGTCAAGAGGACAGATGCAGATGGCTCATGGCGCTCTGTTACAAAAAGAGACTCCTTTGGCTCTGCAATATGGACCCTTACCTCCTTTACCTGAGGATAACGGGCGATAGTGCGCTCAAGCTCTCCTTGAAGCGCCCTCTGATAGTTTACATGCTGGACAAAATCCGTTGCCCCGAGGTTTGTCTTATCAAATATCTCAAACCCCACCCCAGGGTCTTTGGGAAGGCCGTCGTTTGCAAGGGCGAGCCTCAAGTCATATACAAGCCCCTCCGGCACCTGTATGGCAGCGCCCTCCTTTACGAGCTTATATTTTACGCCCTCTTTTTTGAGCCACTCCACAATGGCTGAGGCATCCTTTGCAGTAAGGTCAGTGTAGAGGGTTGCATACTTTGTGTCGTCAGACATAAGAAATAATGTCGCAATGCCAATGATAGAGGCAGCGAGCACAACGCCAATAGTTATCTTCTGGATAAGCGTAAGCCTCCCGTAAATGGCCTTTACCTGCTCTATATATGGTTCTATATATGGTTTATAGTCTATGGTAGCCATTATACCTGCATCCTCATTATCTCTTCATAGGCGCTAAGGGCCTTGTTTCTCACCTGAGTAAGGAGCTGAAACGAAATAGACGCCTTTGTCATGGCAGTCATTACATCAGCTATGTCAAGGGGCTCTCCAAGCGTAAGCCTTGTTGACATATCTTCTGCCTTGTTCATCCTCTCATTTACGGCGCTCACCGCATCCTTCAGCATGTCCTGAAAGCCCCTTACCTTTCCTTCCCCATCCTGCGGTTCAAGGGAAAAAGGCCTTGGGCCATTTAGTAAAGATGTCTTAATGGAGTTGATGGATGTGCTCATAGTATCGTCCTTTTATCAACTTGTTAGGATTTAAATTCTCTTTCTTTTATCTTTAAAATCTCTTGTTTTAAAAAATGTCTAAAAAATAATATGCGATTTTTCTATTTTGCTTAGACATATTTTATATCTTTCAATATATCCTGCTTTATATATGGCTTTATGCCTTGAAATGTTAATAAATCTACCTTCCTGTTTAATATATCTGTCAAATATTGTTCTATCTGTATAAATCTTATAAGTCCTATTGGATGCTTAATATCAACAATAAGGTCAATGTCGCTCTCTTCATTCGCTAATCCTTTGCTGTATGACCCAAATATTCCTATCTTTTTTATACCGAATTTCTGCTCTAACTCAGGCTTTATTTTTTTAATTGCGTTTTCAATGTCCTGTAATTTCATCACCTTCATTTTTTTATCTGCCCACTATCTTCCTATCTCAAGCGCCTTTGACGCCATCTGTTTTGCGGTATTCAGCGCTGTAACCCCTGCCTCATATGCCCTTGATGCCGTCATAAGGTCAACCATCTCCTCAACTACATTCACATTAGGAAGCCTTACAATGCCCCTTTCATCCGCATCAGGGTGAGTTGGGTCATATACCTCTTTAAATGGGTCAGGGTTATCTACCACCCTTGCAACCTTTACGACCTGAACCTTTTCCATCTCATCCTTTAACACCGTATCAAATGAGGCCTCTTTTATCTTGTCTATGCCATCAAATTCATCAAGCTCTTTTAGCTCGTCTTGAACCTCATCCGCATTTGGCTTATATGGAACTGCCTCAAATATCACAGACTTTGCCCTGTAAGGCCCGCCATCTATTGTGCGGGTAACATGGGCGTTTGCAAGGTTCATTGACGCAATGTTTACCCTTGTCCTCTCTGCTGAAAGCCCCCTTGCGCTTATCTCAATAGCTGAAAACAGGTTCATTATGGCTTACCTCCTTCGGTAATTGCTGTCTTTAACCCTTCAAGACGGCGTATGAGGAGCTGAACTGATGTCTGATACTGAAGATTGTTCTCAGATAGCTTCGCCATCTCAACATCAATATCCACGCTGTTGGGCGTGCCCCGCTCCATTGACTCTACAACTATCCCCTGCCTCTTTTCTGAGAACGGGTCGTCTCTATAGTCCCTTGGAAGATGAGCGCCCTGCGTCCGCGTCAGTTCAAGGCCGTCTCTCTTTTCTCCCTGCAAGTATTGGGCCATAACCCTTTCAAATGGTATGTCCTTTGCCTTATAGCCTGGGGTGTCCACATTTGCTATGTTTGAGCTAAGGACAGTATTTCTCTTTGTCCTGATGGATATGGCCTTTTCAAGTATGTCAAAGCCCTTTCCAAATAGCGTCTTCATAATACAAGCCCCATCTTTCTGTATTCTGCAAGCTTATTTCTCAATGTCCTGACGCTTATGCCCAAAAGTTTTGCAGCATGGGTCCTGTTGCCCTCTGTCTTTTTAAGCGCCATTTTTATGACTTCTCTCTCAATATCCCCGAGGTTAAACGTATCTTGCGGTATGGAAGGAATATCATTTTGGGCATCTATCCCATCTGATACATCATCCATCTGCATATCCACATCAAGCTCACTTAGCTCATCAATAAAGAGGTCTTGTATCTCAACAGCATCTCCTTGCGCGAGCAATACCCCTCTTTCAACAATATTCCTGAGTTCTCTGATATTGCCCTTCCAATCCCTCTTCATCATATATTCAATAGCTGAAGAAGCAAATTTAATGCCTGTTTTCCCGTATTCAGCAGAAAACTGCCTTAAAAAATAGTCTGCAAGTATTGGTATATCCTCCCTTCTCTCTCTCAGCGGAGGCAGCACAAGCGGTATTACATTGAGCCTGAAGTAGAGGTCTTCTCTGAATTTTTCCTCTTTTATCGTCTGCTTTATATCCCTGTTCGTGGTAGCAATGACCCTTACATCTACTGGCACAGGGGATGAGCCGCCAACCCTGTCCACCTCGCCTTCTTGCAGGACCCTTAAGAGCTTTGCCTGAAGTTGAAACGCCATCTCAGTAACCTCATCAAGGAGTATTGTGCCGTGATTGGCCAGTTCAAATTTGCCCTTTTTCCTTGAGATTGCCCCGGTAAACGCCCCTTTTTCATGTCCAAACAGCTCGCTTTCAAGCAGGGTGTCAGGCAAAGAGGCGCAGTTAAGCGCTACAAACGGGCCGTCTTTTCTGTCGCTGTTTTCATGGATAAAACGCGCCATCACCTCCTTTCCTGTGCCGCTTTCTCCCTGTATCAATACAGATGCCTTACTGGGGGCGATATTTCTGGCTATCTTTACGACCTTTTCCATCTCCTTGCTCTTATAGATAAGCCCATGCCTTGAAATCTCTTTTTTTATCGCCTTTTCTTTGTTTTTTTTCTTCAGTCTCAGGGGAAAGTTGTAAATTGCCCTTTCACAGGCAATCCTTACGGTCTCCTGTTCCCATGGGGCAAGCAGGAGGTCTTCAGCGCCTGCCTGCATAATCTTTATTGCATCCTCTATGGAGCAACTTGAGGCAAGCACTATGACAGGAAGGTTTATATGGCGCCTTGATGATAGCTCTTTAAGCATGTCTATAGCGTTTATATCATCAGTTCCATGCCCTACTATAGCAAGATTAAACCCCTTTGAGCCTAATAGGTCATAAAACATCTCTTCCCTGTCGCATGGGGTTGTATGGATGCCAAGGGGCTCAATTGCCTCTTGTGCAAAAAGCCTTATCTGAGTCTTTTTAGAGAATATAAGCGTCCTTGACCTATAGGTTATGTCCTGCTGGTTCATTGTCCCTTAAAACTCCTGATACGATATTTTAATGCCACAAAGTCAGTATCCATGACCCTGAATCCTAAACGATATTATTTTTCCATAACAGCGCTTCTTATATCCTTCGGAAGCCTGTCCCAAAATGCCCCGTTGTCTATTAACGTCTTTGCCGCTTTGCCCCACAGGGAGCTATCTGAAGATATGGCCTTTAACATTGTTACAGCCTCATCTTTTCTGCCCTGCTGCAAGAGGGCGAGGGCCATCTTAAATTGAGCCTTTATGTCTTTAGGGTCAAGCTCCATAAGCATGTTATAGATTGTAAATGCCTCTTCATATTCTTTTAATCTCAAGGCATTGTCAGCCCAGTAGGTAAGTATAGACTTTCTTGTCTCATCTCCAATCTCCCTGTCAAGCTCTCTAAAGGTATTTCTTGCCACATCCCACATTGAAAGACGGGTTGATGCCTTTATAAGGTCAGCCATAAGGTCTAAGCGCAGCCTTCCCTTTGGCATAAGCGAAAGCCCCTTTGAGGCCGCGCTGTACGCCGCCTCCCAGTCCATTGCGTTAAGACCGTACTGAGATTTTATGTGATAATAGTAAGGGTCAAGTTTTTCAATAAATTTGTCCTCAAGTATTTCCATTATCATCTTTGCATTGTCAAAATCATGGCTTGCTACCAGCATGTCAAGCCAGTTTGTCAGTACCTCAAAGTCTGGCGGAGGCGGATTTTTCTGGATATACGCCCTGCCAAAATACAGCCCCGCCTCATCAAGACAATATAACATTGACCATGCACGGGCTATCTTGTAAAGATGTTCTCTTAAAAGGGCGTCTTTTATCTTATCCATATTATCATAAAAATAATTTAACAAGGTCATTGGCTCCTCTTTTTTGAGAAGCATGGAAAAATATTGCCTTAGCGCCTCTTGCTTTTTCTTGATGGCAAACCTTTGGGTATCGCCATAAGATAAGAATGTGTCTTGAAGGGATTTGGCCTCGTTTATCGTAAAGAGAAACCTCTTTTTTAAGAGTAGTTGCGCAATAAAATCTTTCCATACCTCCTGCACAAACCCCTTAGCGTCAGGGAAGCGTTCATATAACAGCCTTATTTCATCTGCGGCGTCAGAAAGTTTGTTATTTTTAGTAAGATTTTCAATAAGATGTCTCCATATAATCCTTGAGGTCTTATCAAAGTCAGGTATGGATTTATTTAAGATACTTTCATCTGCTATCTTTAAAGATGCCCCAAGGTAATTTCTTAAAAGCGCCTCATCCCCTCTTTTTTTCTCCATTAGCTCTCTTATATCTTTTGCAACCTTTAAAAATGCCTCCTTGAGATTACTTTCTGGGTTGCCCAAAAAGAACATCTTTATAAGGTTGATAGCGCCTACTGGGTCATCCCTCCTTACCCTTAACCTTGCAAATTCAAGCTCTACCTCCTGTGTAATAGGGTGGCGCGGATATTCCCTTACAATCCTTTCATACAGTAGTAGGGATGATATTTCCGCTCCCTCCTTCTTTTCCTTCGGCATCCTCCATGGAGCAACCTTTTGAGCCTGCTCCCTTAATTGAGCGAGCCTGAATTGCGAGAATAGCGCATAGCTTGTGCGTCTATGTTCCCTTGCGCAGAGGGCATAGTATTTCCGCGCCTTAAGCGACAATTTTAACTTTCTGTATGCCTCGCCAAGCTCAAACAGGGTAAGGGCCTGGCGTTCTAAATGAGGGGTGAGATTGAGGTAGTGAAGCCAGTAAGGGATTGCGCCCTTGTAATCGCCCCTTGCCTCCTTAAGGCGTGCCTTTAGCTCAAGATATAACGGGACATCTACTGAGATGTTTGGCACAGCCTTCTCAAGACGCCTTACCTGCCCATCTATAAAGTCTATGTCCTTTCCCTGTTTTACCATATCTATAGCAATAGAGACCCATGCAGTCTTGGCCGCTATTGTGTCAGGATATTGACGGATTATCTCACGCAAAAATTTATTTTTTTTCTTTACCGCCCCTGTCTCGTCATAATAATACATGATCTGAAGCAGGGAGAGGTCAGCCCACTTTGTGCCAGTAAACTTTTTGGCTGCTATGCGCCAGTGAGAGATGGCCTCGGGCAGAAAGCCTACATGCTTATATGCAAGGCCAACAATATAATATGCCTCCGGCACCTTATGTGAGCGCGGATAATTATAGATAAATCCCTTTAAGAGCCTTATTATCTTCCATGCATGGCGACGGGCAAGCGATGGCACATCCTCCATCTCCCTTAAAAACAGGTTCACTTCAGGGTATATCTCCCGCCACCTGTCTTCAGCTAAAAGCGGCAGCTCATTGTCAGAACCAGCATGGGCCGTGTCAATAGTCAGGTTAAATAGGGGTGATGTTGGAAAGATAATTGATAGATTTATTACTATAAGCAGGAGAACTGGGGAAATCATTATATTATTAGACGCTATAGCCCTTATGTTAGCCATTATAAGTAGATGCCTGATAATGTCTATAAAAGCAGATACATAATGTAGTAATTTTCGTTTTTTTATAATTTGACTCCATTTCATGCCTGTTTTATGTAGCAAAAGGGATGCCACTATAAATATTAGATGCCATAGTCATCATCATGGGGTTTCGAGCAGAACAAGCTTAACGCCTTTTTGCCCCTTTTGCCGTGCAGGATGTAGGGAATAGTGATAGCAAAGCGCCTTATCTCAGCGCTAATAGTTAGTTCTAAAAACATTCATATAAACATTCATGTGTAGATTAGCACACCCCGTAGCGATGAAAAAAAGGTTGTAACGCACTGGGTATAAAGGTAATAAATAGGGCGATGGATGGCCAGTGAGGTCGTATGATTTTGGGCTGGAAAACCCCTCTCTTTTTTGCCAAACACCATACTTTTCCTCAAATCTCATCTTTCTCCATCCTTTTTGTTAATTCTGAAATCAATTTTTCTGCCTCTAAAAATTTCTGCCTCTTTGTACAGTAAAATGGCGGGGCAATACAAATAAAAATAAAGGCCATAAAGTATCATTACTTTATGGCCTTTTTATAGCGATTTTTTATCTTGTCAGTTATCCCCTCTTTTTTCTGGCCTTGCGGCGCCTTCTTTCAGCCTCTTGCATCTTTCTTCTGCGTTTTACGCTGGGCTTTTCATAAAAGCGCCTCATCTTAAGCTCTTTTTGAAGGCCGTCTAACTGCATCTTCTTTTTGAGGGCCTTCAGAGCCTTTTCCAGGTTGTCATCCTGGACCTCAACAACTATAGCCAAGGGTATCCCCCCTTCCTTTTTTAGGATTAGGAGAGACTATAATGTCAACTAAAATAAAATTCAAGGGGAAAATAGAGAAAAAACATTTTTTATTGCGCCTATCTTAAATGCATAACCGCATATGCCATAGCTCAATACGCCAGCTATTATAAGCCCCGCCACATACAAAAATAACCCTATTTTAGTAAGGGCATCTGCTGAAAACCATATTAATATAGACTTTATAACAGCAGTCATAATAAGAGATGAGACGGCTATCTTGAAAAACTCCATAATAAGGCCTTTTACATCATATCCGCCTATCTTTTTATACAGGACAACTGCAAGGATAAAGAAGTTAATCATAACCGTAATGGATGTTGACAGGGCAATCGCCTTATGTTGCAGCTCATTAATAGTTGTCAGGATAATCAGGATATTTAAGACAACTGATGCGAAGCTCACAGCAACAGGCCACTTGGTGTCTTTTATGGCGTAAAATGCAGGGACAATAATCTTTACTGCTGAATAGGCGGCAAGGCCAATGGCATAAAGCCTTACTGCCTGAGCTGTCATCAGGGTATCTAATTGAGAGAATGCGCCATGTTCAAATATGAGCCTTACTATTGGCTCTGCCATTACCCATAGCCCAAAAGAGGCGGGGACGCCAAGGGTCATTGAAAGGCCAAGCGAGTCAACAAGGGCGACTGAGAATGCGCTCATATTATTTTGCGCTGCCCTTTTCGCAAAGTCAGGCGTTGATGCAATTGAGATGGCGACGCCAAATACCCCTATGGGAAAGAGTATGAGTCTAAAGGCATAATTAAGCCATGCAACGCTTCCCTCCATACATTGAGATGCAAAGTTGGTGTTTATAAAGATGTTGATTTGCGTGGCAGACATACCTATTACTGCAGGGAGCATAAGGAGCATTATCCTCTTTACCCCGGGGTGAAAGAACATATTGCGAAGGAGCGCTGGGGATAGACAGGCAAATAGGCTAATCCCCTCTTTTTTTAGAAGCGGCGTCTGAATAGCCATCTGAGATGCCCCGCCAAGAAGCGTCCCGATTGCCATACCTGTAATTGCCTCATATCCATACTGAGGAAGCAGCAGGGAAAGCCCGCCGCCTATAATTATGGAAGAGAGGTTGAACATTGCAGATGCAAGGGACGGGATAAAGAAGTGCCTTCTTACATTTAATATGCCCATAAAAAGGGATGCCATAGAGACCATGAGGATAAAGGGGAACATAATCCTTGTGAGAGTTACAGTAAGCGCCACTTTTCCCTCTATCTTTGAAAAATCAGGGGCCATTAAGAGGACAAGCTCCCTTGAGAAAAATAACCCTGTCAATACGATAATGGAGAGGATGGTTGCAAACGCAAAAAATGTGCATGTTACAAGCTCAAGAGTCTCATGGCGTGGGCGTTTTTCATCAAATTCTGAGAATACTGTAACAAATGCACTGCTTAAAGCGCCTTCTGCAAGGAGGTCTCGCAAGAGGTTCGGGATGCGAAATGCCACTACAAAGGCGTCCATCTGGGTGCCTGCCCCAAATAGCCCTGCAAGGACCTGCTCCCTTACAAGCCCGAGTATGCGCGACAGGAATACTGCTATGCTGACAGAGCTAAAAGAACGTGCAAGCCTTAAGATATTATTCGCCACCTCACACCCTTTGGGGCATCAAGCACCTCAACCCCCATGTTTAGTAGTTCTTTTCTGATTGCATCAGCACGCTTCCAGTCGTTTGCTGTCCTTGCCTCCTGCCTTGAGTGAATAAGCTCTAAAACCTTATTCAGCGTCTCTTTGGACGGAAGAGAAAGGTCTAAGATGTTGAGCACAGAATTAAATGACACCAAGAGGTCATAGGCGAGCTCAATTGCCTCTTTATATGAAGAGGGGGGCAGGCCCCATGCCTTATTTGAGAGGAGGCGCCCTATCTGAAAAAGCATTCCTATTGCCCTCGGGGTGTTGAGGTCATCGTATAAAGAGGCCCAGAAGTCCTCTTTAAGCCCTTCAAGCTCTTTTATGATGGCGTCATTAGCTGTTTTATCCCCTGTATTTTCCGTCTTATCTGCTGACTTATTTATTGTATGGCTGCCCCAATATCTGGGTTCATCAGTATCAGTGAGTGCGGTCAATGCCTTTAACGCCACAATCTCACCTATAAGGCCATTGAGCCTTTTAAATGCCCTCAGAGCCTCATCCAAGTAGGAGAATGAAAACCTTATGGGGCTTTTATAGTGTGAGCGCAGGAGGAAAAACCGCACTTCTCTTCCGCTATAACCCTTCTTTATAAGTTGCTTAAGCGTAATGGCATTTCCTGATGAGCGAGACATCTTCTTTCCATCTATGAGGACAAGCTCGCTATGGAGCCATGTCTTTGCCAGAGTGGTGCCGCTCACAGCCCTTGAGATGGCTATCTCATTTTCATGGTGCGGAAAGATAAGGTCAGCGCCGCTCGTGTGTATGTCAAAGAATTCCCCAAGATATTTCCTCGCCATTGCCGCGCACTCTATGTGCCAGCCGGGTCTTATCTTGCCCCAGGGGGATTCAAAGCCAATGCCTGCCTTTAGCTCTTCAAGGGTTATGCGCTTTAATAAGGTAAAGTCTAACGGGCTGTCCTTATCGTATTCGTCAAGGTCAACAGTGCTCCCAACCCTTATCTTTGATGTGTCAATCCGTGATAATGAGCCATAGCCGTTGAGTTTTGATATGTCAAAATAAAGGGAACCGTGCTTTTCATAGGCAACCCCCTTTTCTATAAGGTAGGTTGCGATATTTATCATGTCTTCTACATGCTCGCTTGCCTTTGGCATGTATTCAGGGGGTTTTACGCCAAGCGATTCTATGTCTTCTATGAAGCTGTCAATATAGGGTATTGTAAACTCCTGAAGAGATACTCCCTTTTTTAACGCCCCATTAACTGTCTTATCATCAATATCAGTTATGTTTATAACATGGGTTACCTCATATCCATTATGCTCAAGGGTCCTTCTCAATACATCAGCCATTACCATGCGCCTGCAAAGCCCTATGTGGGCATGCTCATAGGCGGTTGGGCCGCAGGAATATATCCCGACCTTGCCCTTAGAGATAGGCTCAAACGCCTCCTTTCGCCTTGTAAGAGAGTTAAAAAGCCTTAAAACCCCCTTATTCGCCTCTATATCCTCATGGATCTGAAAAAGGGGGGTGCTTAAATACCGCTCCCCTCCATCAGGAAATATGACTACGATGACGCCTTCTTTTTCACCGTCTCTTCCCCCCTCACTTAGCCTGTTCTCAAGCTCCGCTGCCTCCTTTAGCGCAACGCTAAGGGCTGCGCCTGAGCTCATGCCGACAAATATGCCCTCTTCCCTTGCAAGGAGCCTTGACAGCTCAAACGCCTCATCATCATAGACGCTCCTTACTGCATTTAGTATGGACTTGTCATATATCCCTGGCTTATATGACTCCTTCATATTTTTAAGCCCCTGTATCCTGTGCCCGTAAGTAGGCTCTCCGCCAACAATCCTTACAGATGGGTCAAGCTCTCTCATGCGCCTTGTAATGCCCATAAGGGTCCCTGTTGTGCCCATTGTGGCGCATATGCAATCTACCCTTCCGCCTGTCTGCTCCCATATCTCAAGGGCGGTGGTATGGTAGTGGGCCTTCCAGTTGTCAGGGTTGTTAAACTGGTCTGCGCAGAAATACTTCCCCTTTCCCCTCCTGTATATCTCATATACCGCCTCTATTGCGCCATCTGTGCTGAGGCGTGCAGGGGTAAGGAGTATTTCAGCGCCATAGGCCTCCATAATCTTTCGCCTTTCAATGCTTGCCGCCTCGCTCATGGCTATTAGGCACTTATAGCCCTTAATCGCGCATACCATAGAAAGGCCAATTCCGGTGTTGCCGCTGCTTGCCTCAAGGACTATTTTCTCCTTCGTAAGCTCACCCCTCTTTTCCGCCCCTTCTATCATAGAAAGGGCAATCCTGTCCTTTACGGAACCGCCAGGATTAACCCCCTCTAATTTTGCGTATATCTTTACATTCCTATAAGGATTAAGCCTCCTTATGGGCACAAGGGGGGTATTTCCAATAAGGCCTAATATTGAGTTGTAAGACATATTATCTTTTATAAGTTATTTTCTCCTGCTAATATGCTTTTCTTCATACCTTAAAAGATGCCACTACTGCTGACAGCTCGTTTGCAAGGGAGGCAAGCCTTTCCGCCTGCTCTTTTGTGTGCATAGCGCTTGAAGAGGCATTTTCATTTACCTCCGCAACATTTGCCACAATATCAGATACCTCTTTTGTAGAGTTGGCAGCGTTTGAGATGTTTTCTGTTATCTCATTGACTGTAGCAGTCTGCTCTTCAACGGCAGAGGCAATAGTATTATTAATATCATTAAGTTGCTCAATTATCTGTCTGACCTCTCCAATTGCGTTGACGGCGCTGTTACTATCTGCCTGAATGGTATTGATCATGCCAGTAATGTCTTCCGCTGCCTGAGCGGTCTGCTTGGCAAGCTCCTTTACCTCATTGGCAACCACGGCAAAGCCCTTTCCAGCTTCACCAGCCCTTGCCGCCTCAATAGTAGCGTTAAGCGCCAGCAGGTTTGTCTGCTCCGCAATATCGCTTATAAGCTTTATTGCCCTGCCTATCTCTTGTGAGCTTGAGCCAAGTTTTTCCACAAACTGGCTTGAATTTTCCATCTGCTCCCTTGCATTATTGCTTATAGAGGCTGCCTGTGAGACATTTGTTGCAATCTCTTGAGAGGCTATGGAGAAGTCTTCAACAGCAGAGGCAATAGACTCTATATTATGGCTTGCCTGCTGGGTTATTTCAGCAGCCTCCCTTGCAGATTCAGTTGCATTCTGGGTCTGTGAGTACATCTCATCACTTACATTTAAGAGGCTATTTGATGAATCATCCACATCAGTTGCGCTTGTCTTTGTGCTTGATATAAGCCTTATGAGCCCTTGTTGCATTGCCTTAAATGCAGCGCCAAACCTTCCCATCTCGTCATTAGAGCCTATATCCACACTGCCAGAAAGGTCTCCTCTTGCCATCCGCTCAGCCTGAACGATCAGGGCATCTAATGGCCTTTTTACCAGTATCTTTATTGCAAGGCTTACAAAGAATACCACCAGTAACATGCCCACTAAGATAAGGCCAGCTACTACTGCCTGATTTTTTAACATTTCTTTCATAGGCACATCAAGATAATAGATAATCTCAAATGCGCCATGTATCTCTCCTGCCTTCCAGCCCTCCATCCTTGCGCCAGTTGGGTCAAGGCCCTCATCATTGCCCCATAGCTCCCTTGAAAGGGAGGGGTCTCCATGACAGAGCTCACATTCTTTTGTAAGGACGATTGGCCTGAAATATCTAAGGACTGGCCTTACTTTTCCTGTCTTTGGGTCATTAAAGTCAGAATATATGGTAAGCTCTTCAAGTCCCTTAGTTTTAAGCTCATTAAGAGCCTTTAATTCAATGGGGCTTGGGGTGTTTGCAGGGTTTCTCGGCATAATTTTTGGAACCCTTAATACATATCCACCCTTTTCAGCATTCTTAGAAAGCATATAAATAGAAGAGACAACAGGCACTGTATCCAAAAAATCTGCTATGGCCTTTTGCTTATCTTCAATATTGTCAGATTTGATCTTCTTTTTAATCTCATCAAGATAAGCGTTAAATGCCCCCTTTGAGTTTAAATTGGCTATCATTTCTCTTACGGCTTCACCCTGTAACAGGATGGCCTTTGCCTCATGCCGCGCAGCCTTTTTTGTCTTTTCATACTCTCTGTAACCGCCGAACAGTATTATAACAACAGCTACAAACATTATAACTATAAGGACAGATAATATGACCTTTGAAGTAATCCCCATATTTTTGAAAAAATTCATATTAAACCTCCTTTAAGTTTAATATATTTAGTTTAATATCATTTAACTATCATAATTAGCCTTAAATTATACTTTTTATACCTTTTCCTTTGCAAATTTTATTTCCATTGCCCTTACAGGGCACACTATAAGGCAAAACTCACATCCTTTACACTTTGAGGGCTCAAAGTTTACATAAGCTGTCTCAGGGTCAATAGTCAAGGCATTTGTCGGGCATATACCGGTGCATGCCCCGCAGTGGATGCAGACATCTTCATTGCGGCGTATCTGCTGCGCAACTGATTTTATCTTGACTCCCTGGGCCTTGAGGTATTTAAGCCCCTCTGAGACATTCTTTTTGTGTCCCGAAAGCTCAAGCACCATAAGCCCTTCTTCCTCAGGGAGTATTTCTGCCTTTAAGATATTAAAGTCCAAATCAAAATCCCTTGCAAGCCTGCATACTAACGGCTTATCGGTAATGTCGGGCGGAAATCTTAATACCAGGACCCTTGTGTACATATATCAATTTACCTCCATGAAAGGGTTTACTATTTTAAAAAAACATTTTATCATACTTTTTATGAAATACCAAATGGAAAAATTAAGTCCATACCTTTTTGCATTTGATATTGATGGCGTAGTTGCAGACACAATGGGCGCCTTTATTGATATTGCCCATAATGAATATGGGATTAATGGCCTGAGAAAGGAAGATATTACCAGTTACTGGCTTGAAGAGTGCCTGCCTGTGCCTGAAGAGATTGTGTGGGAGATTGTTGACAGGTTAATTAAGACCCCATTAGATGCAGGTCTTAAGCCAATTGAAGGGGCAAAAGAGGCATTAATGGCCTTTTATGAAGATGTGGGAAGCCTTACATTTGTTACTGCCCGCCCTGAAAATGATGGAATTGGCCTATGGCTCTCTGAGATGCTTTCTTCAATACCAGAAGACCACATCCATATTATAGCGACTGGAGAGCACGATAAAAAGACAGGCATATTAAAAGAACATGGCTTCAGGTATTTTGTTGAAGATAACCTTGATACCTGCAAGCAGTTGTATAAGGAGGGGATTGGGGCAATTGTATTTGACCAGCCATGGAACAGGAATGAGACCCCATTTAAGCGCATCACTTCATGGAATGAGCTTATGAAGTTAACAGGTCTTGTGGAATAAGATGACCCCAAAAACTGGACAAGAGGAATAAGATGTGGATATTAGGCCAAGAGAGAAAGGAGGAAGGGGAAATAAAGGGAAACTTGTATAATACATATTGACATGATAAAAATTTATACTATTATATTTATTTTTATTATATAGGGCTTATAATATCGTAAACTCCAAATTGACATATGACGATTAATATAATTCAGGCAACTATTGCTTGATATTTAATAAAAAAGGGGAGTTTTAACAAGGTAATTATGTCAGTTCGCTTATGTTGCCATTCTGTAAAATATAGTGATAAGAATTATTGTAAAATTATCCAGATAGGCAGTATTATCATGCTTGACTAAAACTCTCTTTCAAAGGGGGAATTATGGTGTTCTTGAAGAATTATAATAATGATTATAGTCAAGTATCAAATACCTTTCTAACTCACCATATCCTTTGTAAGTTTCTTATATCCTTAGCAATATCGTTATGGGTAATATGTTGTGGGATGCTTACTTTTATATATGCAGCAGGGGCTTATACTGCTGGCTCTATGATATGGCAGGCTGACCTCGGAGGCGAGGTAGTCTCAGCGCCTGCTCTGGATGGAGACGGGAGAATCTCCGTGCAGGTTGCTACAGCCTCGGATACGCTTATTTGTAAAATATATACCCTGAACGCCACAACAACTGATAGTACAGGTGATATTATATGGAGCGGGCCAAGCTATAACAACTGTAGCGTTTCATTTGATGTGGGTTCATCCCTTGCAGTGGACGATGCAGGGGTGGTGTATGGAAGAGAAGAAAATGGGACGCTTGACGCACGTTATACATCTAATGGAATAAATCAATGGGAGGTCGGGAGTATTTATACCAATGGAGATACCTCTTCTTCTGGCCCTCTCATATCATCGGACGGCCTTAGTTTATATATAGGGACTGACGAGGGTGCGCTCAACTCCTATGACAGGAGTGAGGGCACGCTAAATTGGTCTTTTCAAATTGGAAGCCCAGTAACCGCCTCTCCTGTCATGGATAGTGAGGGCGTTATCTATGTAGGGAGCGAAAATGGAAATCTCACTGCAGTCTATTCGGCAAATCACACTGAAAAATGGCACTTTCATGTAGAACGCTCCAGCCCTGCCATAACAACCTCCCCTGCCATTGGGATGGATGGGACAATATATTTTGGAACAGCCAACGGCACCTTTTACGCCATTGCTTCAAACGGGACAGAGCGATGGCATTATTCAGTCAATGCTTCCATCTATTCCTCTCCCGCCATTGGAATGAACGGGACTATATACTTTGGCTCTAATAACTACAACCTTTATGCCATTGCCTCAAACGGCACTGAGATATGGCATTTCATCACAAACGGCTCTATAGAATCCTCCCCTGCCGTAGGCTCAGACGGGGTTATATATGTTGGCTCGGATGACAACAACCTCTATGCCATTGCCTCAAACGGCACTGAGAAGTGGCATTTTATCACATATGGGGCAGTAAAATCATCGCCTGTGATAGGAGATGATGGCACGATCTATGTGGGATCAAATGATAATTATCTTTATGCCATCGCATCTGATAGCCTCGGGCCTTATGAATCCTCATGGCCAATGTTTCGTCATGACCAGAGGCGTACAGGCAGAGTGAACTGTTGCGTGAATGGTCCTGATGTAGGATTAAACATAATAGGGAGTCAGGATGGAGAAAATGGGACCATTATCATAACGGCAAATAATGTTGGGAATAGCTATATTATTTCTGCCAATATAACCTTAACCATACCTGAGGGGCTTACCTATCTGTCTCACAAGTATGGCGCTGATGATGAAGGCTCATCTTCATATAACAGCACTACTGGACTATGGAATATATATGGCATGGAAGTTGGACAGAGTGTTACCCTCAATGTAACAGTCAGAGTAGAAAATTTGGGGACATATATAGTTAACGCCGGCCTAAATGCTACTGATCCAACGGATATAAATTCATTAAATGATCATGCATCATGGAATGTAACAAGAGAGTGGGATGTTAGGTGGATGTTTGAGATAGGCGACTATATATATTCATCGCCAGCTATAGGCAGCGATGGGACAATATATGTTGGGTCAGATGACGGTTATCTTTATTCTATAGCCTCTAACGGCACTTTAAAATGGTCTTATCCTACAGGAGACTATATAGAATCATCGCCAGCCATAGGCAGCGATGGAACTATATATGTTGGGTCATATGATAATAATCTTTATGCTATAGCCTCTAACGGCACTTTAAAATGGTCTTATCCTACAGGCGACTATATATATTCATCGCCAGCTATAGGCAGCAATGGGACTATCTATGTAGGGTCATTAGACAATAATCTTTATGCTATAGCCTCTAACGGCACTTTAAAATGGTCTTATCCTACAGGATATATATATTCATCGCCAGCCATAGGCAGCGATGGGACTATCTATGTAGGGTCATTAGACAATAATCTTTATGCTATAGCCTCTAACGGCAGTTTAAAATGGTCTTATCCTACAGGCGACTATATATATTCATCGCCAGCTATAGGCAGCGATGGAACTATATATGTTGGGTCATATGATAATAATCTTTATGCTATAGCCTCTAACGGCACTTTAAAATGGTCTTATCCTACAGGAGACTATATAGAATCATCGCCAGCCATAGGCAGCGATGGAACTATATATGTTGGGTCATATGATAATAATCTTTATGCTATAGCCTCTAACGGCACTTTAAAATGGTCTTATCCTACAGGCGACTGTATATATTCATCGCCAGCCATAGGCAGCGATGGGACCATATATGTTGGGTCAGATGACTATAAGTTTTATGCTATAGCCTCTAACGGCACTTTAAAATGGTCTTATACTACAGGAGACTGGATAGATTCGTCTCCAGCCATAGGCAGCGATGGGACCATATATGTTGGGTCATCTGACGGTAATTTTTATGCATTTTATCCCAGCTCCAGCGGGTTAGCGGCTACCCCTTGGCCAATGTTCCATTACGACCCATCTCATCAAGGCTATCGCCGCCCCTATGCTGACGCAGGCATATCAGTCTTTGTTGATAATTCAACCGCTATATTAGGCAATAACGCCACATTTACCGTAGCGTTAAGCAATAGGGGAGAAGATATAATGGATGCAAATATCACAATTACCTTACCTGATGGCATTCAATATCTCTCGCACAATGCCACCAATGGAGATGAGCAATGCAATGCCACGAATGCTACGCGGCTAAGGTGGCATGTGGACGGCCTTGACATCGGCTCAGAGATTTATCTCCATATTAATGTCAGTCTCAATGCATACGGCACGTTTAATGTAAATGCAACA
>JALWQB010000195.1 GCA_026994795.1 Deltaproteobacteria bacterium | reverse complement strand
TAGTCAAGGTGTGCCATAGGGGTACTCGTAGAGTTTGTTCTTGACGACCCTTTGAAGAGTGTTGCAAATTTTGGCAATTTTATTTGTTCGTAACACTTGACAAATAACACAATTGCTAAATCCTGCACGGCAAAAGGGGATAAAAATGAATTTTAAATGTTATATTAGTGGGTTATCTGACAATACCCTTAACTTTAACCTTTGCGCCCCTCGATCCTTAAATCTTGGGCAAACTCGCCAATTACAGGATTTAGGTGTAAATAAGAATTATATTAAATGGCGTCATACAGGCGCAAAAGACAGGGGGATTGAGGGATTTACCCTTATAGAGTTGGTTGTGGTGGTGTTTATTATTGGCATTTCTTCATCAATTATCTTTATGTCAATAGGAAAAGGGCTTCTTTCAAGGGAGAAGGGTATTGTAAAGGAGTTTTATAGGGGGCTTTTGAGCGCGAGGAGCTTTAGCATAGGCAGTGGCAGGCCTGTAAGTTTTTTAATCTATAGTGAAAGACGCGAATTTGGGAGGGAGGATAATGAACCTCATCCAATACCAGAAGATGTTGAGATAAGGGGGGAGGATGTAGAGGAATATGATGATGGGATACATGCAATAACCTTTTTCCCTGATGGAAGTTCTACTGGAGGGATAATATATGTCTTACTACCAGATGGCAAGGAATATGAGATAGATGTCTCAAAATTTTTTGGAAGGATAGAAGTCCATTGATGCCTAAATCCTTCGAGGCAAAAGGGGGCAAGAATAAATTTTAACATTATATTAGAGGGTTGCTTGAAAAGACTCTTAACTTTAATATTCACTGTTTTGGTGAAAGCGAAACTTGTCTGTTTTTGCCCCCTTTTGCCTTTATTCAGTATTGCCGTCTGAAGGCTTGCGTTTACAGTAATTACAAGTTCTTTTTGGAAACAATTACAAGCGCGGGCCTTAATACCCTGTCGTGGAGGGTATAGCCCTTTAACATCTCTTTTACCACTGTATTTTCCTCAAAATCATCTGTCTCTTCAACCCCAAGCGCCTCATGTAAAGAGGGGTCAAATTGCCTGCCATAAGATTGAAACTGTTTTAGTCCAAATTTTTCAAGCGTCTTAAAATAGCCATTGACAGCAAGTTCAATGCCCTCAATAAGCTTATCAATATCTGATGTCTCTTTTGCAGTTGACATAGCCCTTTCAATATTATCTAAAAATGGTAAAAGTTCCTTGGCAAATTCTTTAATAGCAAACTTGATATGTTCTTCCTTCTCCCTTTTCATTCTCTTCTTAAAATTTTCAAATTCAGCGCTTATTCTAAGTAACTTATCCTTGCAATCTTCAAGTTCCTTCGCCAAATCCAGCGCCTTCTCCTCTTCTCCATTGGCATCCGATTCCGTCCCTGTTTCTTTAACATTGATAAGATTGTTACCATTGTCTCCCTTATAATCAGCATTATCCTCATTATGGTCATCTTGCCCATTATTAATCCCATTTTTTTCATCTTTTACTGTCTGGGATTCAAAATTTGTTTCTTTTTCCTTTACAACCATAGCGCACTGTCCCCCTTTTTATCTAAGTTTAAACTCTGATTCTTATTTATTCAAGGCCGCCTCTTCTGTCAACTGTTTTACCATCTGAGAGAACTCTTTTTCCTTATATTTTCTCCATCTGGGAGCAAATTATCCTATAATAACTCTAAAATTTTTACCATATCCCCTATCTTAAAGCCACTGCCTGATATAACCTTTGCTTTTGAGGCATCAGTGCTGAACAAGCCTTCTACCTCAATAACCCCTTTAAACTCTCCAGGGGCGAACCCAAGAGAGCGTTTAGTTACAGGATCCATTATCTCCTCCCCAAGCCCATATACATTAAATCTGTCCCCTGGGTGGACGCCTGCAAGCCTCCCCGAATTGAGATAAACAGCATTGTCCCTTACTGCAATGACCCTGCACGACCACTCAGTGGCCTGCACTACATCATGTGAAATCCTTTGGGCAATATCCTTAAAGTCAGATATTGTGCCAAGATATGAACCAATAAGAACCCCTTCAATGGCATGTATTACATCAATTCTCAATATCGCCTTCTTGCCCTGAATTGGTCTTCCATTAGGGAAAGACACAAGTATAAATGCCTGTATCCCTGCAAGATTGGCGATTTGCCTTCTGACACTCGTCTTTACGAGGTCAGAGACATTAAACCCCTCCTCTTTTAAGAGATTAGAGAGCTTCTGGGTATCCACTGGAACAACCCCGTCTGTCTGCCTCAATGCCTGTGGAAGCCTTGTAAGCACCTCAAGACCAAGATCTCCAAGCAGAGAAAGAAGCACAGCCTTTCTCTTTAATATAGGGACACCGCTCATATCCTTATTTCTATATGGAAGGTCTTTTAACCTCTCTTCAAGGCGTCTTAAACGTTCTTCAAACCTTTTATCCTGCTTTGAGGTATTTCCAAAAAGCCTTATAGCATCTTTCCTGCCCCTTGTCTTTCTGAAGTAGTCAGCAGTTATGAGAAAGGGTGAACTCACTATCTCCTCTTCCATGCGCTCTAATTCGGCATTAGAAATCGGCTCGTCCCCCCCTGTTTCCTCCCCCCCGGCGGAGCTGTCTCTTTTGTGAACCTTTTTGGAGGCATCTTGCCCCTTATAGGTCCCTTGGCGGATAGAAGTGTCTTCAGTACGCTTTAAAGCGCCTGTGCAGCCTGACAGAGAGATAAGAGACACCATAAAAAACAAGATAAAAATATAGGATGAAGAATATAACAAATTGATATTACGATTTAATTTTATATATGATATAGCTTTTAAAGCCAGTTTTAAAACCCTATCAAGACCTATACAGATAGGCTTAACCATGTCTTTCTCCTTATGCTTTGCTTATTTGTGCATGCCCTTTTCAGGGCGTATCCTTGGCCTATTATATAGACCTTCTCCTCAGCCCTTGTAATGGCGGTGTAAAACCACTTGTTATTTAACATAATAAAGTGGGAATTGGTAAGGGGGATTGCGACAATCCTGTACTGGCTCCCCTGCGCCTTATGCACAGTAAGGGCATAGGCAAGCTCTATTATGTCTCCGATGTGGTCAAAATCATAGGCCACAACTATCCTTTCTGGATATACCACGTAAAATTCTTCCATCTCTCTGTTTATCCCGATCACAAGCCCTGTATTTCCATTAAATATCCTTTGATAATCAGGTGATGAAAACTCTCCCTTGGCCTCCTGCCACCTCTTCCAGTCCATTACCGGCATATCCCTGTTTTGAAGGTGAACTACCTTATCACCCTTTCTTATCTCAATGCCTCTTGCCTTTATGATGTGTGAATGGGCGTCAGGGCTGACATGCTTAGATGATATAGGGTTTAATATATTTTGTATTGCTACATTAAGGGCCTCTGTGCCAAGCTGTCCCATTCTCATAGGAGTCAACACCTGAAATTCCCATATTGGGTGATTGAGCTCCTTTTTATAGCGGGAGGCAAGGCTCAATATCCTTTTGAATATTGCACGATTATTTTTATCCCTAATCTCCCTGAGCTCCTGTTCTGATGCCCCCCCCGCCTTTGCCGCATATATATTACAGGGCTCAACCTCTTCATAGGCGAAGTCCTTCCACTGGCTCTTTTTAATATCCCTTGGGAGCCTGGCCTGTCTTATTTCATTTGCAAATACAGTAAGCACGCTATCGGGCCCCTGTCTATATATCTTTTTAAGGGTAACTGAGGGGATAAGTCCATTATTGAGCGCATCGCCAAAACAGTTTCCTGCGCCTATCGGGGGGAGCTGCGCAGGGTCGCCCACGAGGATAAAGAGGGTATCGTCCTTTAATGCCATGCATAGCCTGTACATAAGAGTAATGTTTACCATTGACGCCTCATCAAGGAGCACAACCGAATAGGGTATGGGCCTCTTTTCGTTGTGTTCAAACTGACCATCGCCCTTAAATTTTAATAAACTGTGTATTGTTACTGCATTAAACCCCGTTACTTTCCTCAGCCGAGAGGAGGCCATTCCAGTAAAGGCGCAAGATATGATGTCATCCGGCCTTGCATAGTAGAGTGAAAGGAGCTCAAGTATTGCCCTTGATACAGTGGTCTTGCCTGTGCCTGCATAGCCTGCAAGGGCAAAAAGGCGCCTTGGCTCAAGGGCTATCTTAAATAAAACCTCTCTCTGCTCCTCTGAAAGTTCTATGCCCTCCCTATCTTCATATTCCTCAATAAATCCCTTTACAACTGAGTCCTTTATAACAATACGCCTGCCCTCAACCGATCTTGCCTTAAAAAATTTTTGAAGCCAGTCTTCCATGTGCTTATAGGCGGATAAGCCGATCTTATCACCTATATGTTCTATCTTTTTCTTTTCCTTCAAAGAGGCTATTGACTTATCTATAAGGGCATCAGAAACAAAATTATCATCTATATCTTGTTTATTTTGCCTGTTATCTTCACGGTTATTATCTTTGCTGCTGCCATTAGCTCTTATATTATTTTCACAGCCTTCGGCAATCAAAAGCTCCTTTAATTTCTCTTTAAGATAATCCGTTTCAAGATAAGAGTGCCCATCTTGCTCCGCTGCCTCAACAAGCACATGGATAATAGATGCCTCAATCCTTTCTATTGAAAAAAAACCTATACCGATACCAACTGCTATCTTGTCTGCTGTTTTAAATCCGATACCTCTTATCTCAGTGAGATTATAAGGGTTCTCCTTTAGAATATTTATAGCGTTTTCTCCAAAGTGATTATATATGCGGATGAGGAAGTTGGGCGTAAGTCTTACGCCGCTTGAATTTAAATAAACAGAAAGGCTTCTCAGGCTCTTGTGCTTTTGCCACGACTTTAATATAATGGCAAGCCTTTTATGCTTTATGCCCTTTACCTTTAAGAGCCTATTAGGGTCATTTTCAAGTATGTGGATAAGGCCTTCTTCACCAAATTTGGCAATAAGCTCCTTAGAAAGCGCCTCTCCTATGCCCTTTACTATCTTTGATAGGAAAAATAAGAGCTCGCTCCCTATAAGTTTTGCCTGAATAAACTCAAATTGTCTCCCATACTTTGAAATTGTCCATGTGCCGGTAAAGGCAAACTCTGCGCTCTCAAGGGCAGCCTGATTGACTATATCTTCCATATAGCCAACAGCAGTAAACATTGGGCCATTTTTGGGCCTTACCCTTAACACTACATAACCATTTTCAGGATTTTTATATGTAACTCGTTCAACACGGGCATTTATAGTAAGCTCATTCATTGATAAAATGGTCGGCCTGTTTTAAGCCTGATGCAGCCCCTCCTTGTTTAACCTCGTTTATAGCTCTCGCTTCCCCTTATACCTTTCTCGCGGGTCAAATACCCTCTCGCCTATAATTGAGGCATCATTTAGGGACTTAACATGCCTGAAAAAACAACTTCTATAACCCTTATGGCATGCTGCTCCCCCAACTTGATCCACCTTTATAAGTAGGGTATCGCTATCACAATCCAAAAATATCTCTTTTACCCTCTGGATATTACCTGACTCCTCCCCCTTTAACCAGAGTTTCCCCCTTGACCTGCTCCAGTAATGGGCATTACCTGTCTCAATAGTCTTTTTGAATGCCTCTTCATTCATATATGCAAGCATAAGGACGTCATTGGTTCTGTATTCCTGAACAATTACGGGGACAAGGCCGTCTTGTTTCTTAAAATCTATTAAGCTCATTGCTTCCACCCTTTTTTATCCATGAAGTAAGCCAGTCATAATAAGGCTTATACACAGCCTCTGCCTTAAATGCAATAATTTGAGGCATCATCATAATAAAATTAAGATGCAATATTCAAGAGGAAAATCCCCTGTTGTCAGCAAAAATTTCTCTTTTGAAAGTCCCTCTTGAAAAGAGGTTTGAAATGGAATATGTTTCTTTATGGTAGTTCCTCCTTTTTTAATGTTTTTAGTAAGTTATTTTTGTAAGGCGCTTAAATCCTGCAATGGGCGAGTTTGCCCGGGATTCAAAGCGCGATGGGCGCAGGCGCTCTTAGGCGCTTCAAGCCCTGAACAACAAAGAAGATTGGGTAAAACGCCAATCCTGATAAAATTCGTTTTTGCCCCTTTTGCCGTGCAGGATTTAGGAAGTATGCTATTGGGGAGCCGCCTATTCAACTTGATAATAACAAGCGCGGAACCAATGTCATTGACTTAAGAAATTTCTTTCAAAAAGACAATACAAAAAATATTTTGAGAAACAATAGGTTAGTTACATGTTTAAAATCATTCAATGCCTTGGGCAAACTCGCCAATTGCAGGATTTAGGCAACTTTGAGGGCGAAATTTAATTAATAATTGATGAGGTGATATAAAAATGGTCTTAGAGCGTATTCCATTTACTAAGGAAGGCTATGAAAAGCTTAAAAATGAGCTTGAGACGCTTGAGAGGGTTGAAAGGCCGAAGGTTGTAAAGGCTATAGAAGAGGCAAGGGCTCACGGCGACCTCTCTGAAAATGCAGAATACCATGCGGCAAAGGAGAGGCAGGGCCAGCTTGAGGCAAGGATACAGTATCTGCATACTCAATTAAGCAAGGCAGAGGTTATTGACTGTAGCAGCCAGATATGTGAAAGGGTTGTATTTGGCGTAAAGGTAAGGCTTGAAAACCTTGATACGGGAGATGAAGTCATATATCAAATTGTCGGCCCTGATGAATCTGATATAAACGAGGGAAAGATATCTGTAACGTCTCCCCTTGGAAGAGCCCTGATAGGCAAAGAAGAGGGGGATGAAGTAGATGTTAATACGCCATCAGGGGTTAAACATTATGAGATTGTTGAAATTTTTGTTTGACCTTCAAGCCCAAAGAGCTTTTTTGTGAAAATCTTTAAATAACTGACCTTAGTCGTTTGACAGGATTGTTAATATATTGTCAATTATTCGTTAAGCTATTGTGCTTTTGTATTTTTATAATATTTTGGCAATATCTTGTCATCATAGGTCATTAGAGGGATGTGAGCGTATTTTTTTATTTATTTTAAATAGTTATATCTTTGTTGAAAATTGTCTTAAATATTCCTTTATCTGCCGATAATCCAGTTTGACCTATTAAAAGGGATAGGGTAAGGGTTAATAGGTTAAAGCTAAAAAGAGAGATAAGGGACATAACAATATGGAGAGGAGGCAGATGATGTCGCCTGCTGAAGAGGCATGGAATGGATTAAAGAGGAGGCTTTCTCAAAGGGTAAGCGAGGCAAGTTACAATATATGGATTAGGCCGTTGACCTTTCATTCCTTTTCTAATGAGGTCCTTTATATAAATTGTCCAAATAAATTTACTGCCGCATGGGTGAGGGACCATTACCTTCCTTTGGTCAGGAAGGAGATATCGGCTTCTTTGGGTGAGTGTTTAATAAAGTTTATATCTGTTGAAGACTCTGACGCCGCAAAGAGCGCTGAGGGGGAGGAGAGAAGAGAGGGGGTTGAGCGTCAGCTTAATCTTCCAACCTTTTCCCCAAATCAGTTGCCTGTCCCAAAGTTTTGCAGGTGGTATACCTTTGAGGAGTTTGTAGTGGGGGAATCTAACAGGTTTGCCTTTGAGGTATGCCATAGCGTGGCTGAGAAGAGGAGGGCAACTGCTACAGGTGAGGTCGTATATCTACAGTCGGATTCAGGGCTTGGAAAGAGCCACCTTGCTCAGGCAGTGGGACAGCACATATATAAGCGCTCTCCTGATAAGCAATTATGTTATATGAGCGCTAATGAGTTTACAAATCAGGTGGTAAGAGCAGTAAAGGACGGAAATCTTGAGGGACTGAAAGAAAAATATAGGAAAGATATTGATATATTGTTGTTAGAAGAGGTGCATGCGCTGTCCGGCAGGACAAGGACTCAGGCAGAGCTTTCTTCTACCCTTGACCATCTGTTGAATTCAGGCAAGGTGGTAATCCTTACGAGTTCACGCCTGCCTCGTGAGATACCGAAGCTGGATGAAGGGCTTAGGAGCCGTCTTGACCTTGGGGTAATTACCTCTATAAACCCGCCTGACTATAATACGAGGCTGAAGATAATAAAGCGGAAGGGCAAACGATATGGCATTGATATACCAATGGATGTAGTTGAGTATATGGCAGAATATCTTACAGGGGACATAAGGCGCATAGAGGGCGCGGTTGTTGGGCTTATAACAAGGTCATCTATTCAAAAGCGCTCAATTGACATAAAGCTTGCCGGTAACATACTGAAAGACATGGTAGGAGAGCCTGAGCCGCTAGGGCTTAATAACATAATCAGTCTTATTACAAGGCATTTTAATGTATCACGGGATGAGTTGAGGTCAAATTCAAGAAAGAGGACCGTTACTCTTCCAAGGCAAATTGCCATGTATCTTGCAAGGATATATACAGACGAGACCCTTGAGGCAATTGGGAGGGAGTTTAAAAAAGACCATGCAACAGTATCACATGCTATAAAGAAGATAGAGGAAGGCTTTAAGAAAAATACAAAGATAAAGCACCAGATTGAATATTTAAAAGAGCAGGTGGAAAAGGAGAGGTGGAAATAGCTGTAACCTAAATTTTGCAATTGGCTAGTTTGTCCAAGATTCGAGGGTGAGGGGCGCAGACGTGCTTAGGAGCTTTGCCGTGCAGGATTTAGGTGTAATTTTTAGCGCTTATGGCGCTCCTAATAACGAGCAGGCTTATTGGAGCTGGCTAATGCCTCTTTGCCCAAAGCACTCCTATATAGACGTGTTGTTATCATAGATGGAGTCTCCATATAACATACAAGTCTCCATATAACATACAAGAGTTAAAGATTGATTGCATGGAGCAATGTCTTATGAATGAGAGATATGACTTTAATGCCATAGAGAAGAGATGGCAGGACAGATGGGCACAAGAGGATACCTTTTGTGCAAGGAGGGGGGCTGATAATGCCCCCAAGTTTTACTGCCTTGAGATGTTTCCGTATCCTTCAGGCAGGATACACATGGGGCATGTGAGAAACTATACGATAGGCGATGTTATTGCGCGCATTAAGAGGATGCAGGGTATAGAGGCGCTTCACCCTATGGGTTGGGATGCCTTTGGGCTGCCTGCTGAAAACGCTGCCATTAAGCACAATACTCACCCTGCAAAGTGGACTTATGAGAACATAGACTATATGAGGAGCCAGTTAAAGAGGCTTGGCTTCTCTTATGACTGGTCAAGGGAGATTGCTACATGCAGCCCTGAATATTACAGGTGGGAGCAGTTGTTTTTTATAAAGTTTTTTAAAAAAGGGCTGGTTTACAGGAAGAAGTCAAAGGTAAACTGGTGCAAGCAGTGTCAGACTGTGCTTGCAAATGAGCAGGTCATAGACGGCGAGTGCTGGAGGTGCGGCTCTTTAGTCTCAGAAGAGGAGAGAGATGGCTGGTTCTTCTGCATAACAGACTATGCTGAAGAGCTTTTATCCTCAATAGATGAGTTGAAAACAGGCTGGCCCAATAAGGTCTTGACAATGCAGAGGAATTGGATTGGAAAGAGCGTCGGGGCAGAGGTTGATTTCAGGGTTGAGGGAAAAGATATTGGCTTAAAGATATTTACAACAAGGCCGGACACCCTCTTTGGGGTAACCTTTATGAGCCTGTCTCCTGAGCACCCTTTATGCGAGATACTTTCCAAGGGGACAGGTCAGGAGGAGGCGGTAAGCCAGTTTTGTGAATACTGGCGTCATGTGCCAAAGCGTGAGCTGCAGATGGAAGACAGGGAGAAAGAGGGGGTTTTTACAGGCTCTTATGCAATAAATCCATTGACAGGGGAGAGGGTGCCGATATTTGTGGCAAACTTTGTGTTAATGGAATATGGCACAGGCGCTGTAATGGCGGTTCCTGCCCATGACCAGCGGGATTTTGAGTTTGCCAGACGATATGACCTCCCCATAAAGGCAGTAATCCAGCCCGTTGACGGCCCGAGCCTTTCCCCTGAGACAATGGAAGAGGCTTGGGAAGGGCCAGGGGTATTGGCGGCATCAGGCGATTTTTCAGGGATGAAGAGCGAGGAGGCAAAATGGCATATTGTAAGCTATCTTGAGGCCAATGGGATAGGAAAGAAGAAGGTGAGCTTCAGGTTAAGGGACTGGGGCATATCCCGCCAGCGTTACTGGGGAGCGCCTATTCCCATTATTTATTGTGATAAGTGCGGCACTGTGCCTGTGCCTGAGGAGGAGCTTCCAGTAAGGCTTCCTGTTGATGTTGACCTGCTTGAAGGAGGCAAGAGCCCGCTTCCAGAACTTGACAGCTTTGTAAGGGCAAAGTGCCCTGTATGCGGGGGAGAGGCAAGGCGAGAGACTGATACAATGGATACATTTGTTGAGTCAAGCTGGTATTTCTTGCGCTATGTATCTTCTCATAATGATAAAGCGCCGTTTAACTCTGAAGATGTCTCCTATTGGCTTCCGGTTGACCAGTATATAGGCGGTGTGGAACATGCCATACTTCACCTTCTGTATGCCCGTTTCTTTACAAAGGCGTTAAGGGATATTGGTTATGTCAACATTGATGAGCCATTTAAAAGGCTGCTTACTCAGGGGATGGTGCTGAAAGACGGGGCAAAGATGTCAAAGTCAAAGGGCAATGTAGTTGACCCTGATGAGATGATAAGGCAATATGGGGCTGATACGGTAAGGCTCTTTATCCTCTTTGCCGCACCGCCTGAGAGGGACCTTGAATGGAGCGATACAGGCATAGAAGGCGCTCACAGGTTTCTTATAAGGCTGTGGCGTATTGTGATAGATAATCAGGATGCATTGCTAAAAAAAGGGGGCGAGGAAGGGGCTTATAAGCGCCTTAAAGATTGCAATGATAAGGGGTTAAGGGCGTTAAGGCAGAAGATACATGCAACTATCGCAAAGGTGACGGATGATTGCGTAAAAAGGCTTCATTTTAATACTGCCATTGCCTCTATAATGGAACTTGTAAATGCCCTTTCTTCTGCAATAGCTGATGAAAAACTCAGACAAAAGGATGGGTTCTGGCCAGTGGCAATGGAGGCTGTCTCAAATATCCTGCGTCTTTTGTCTCCAATGGCGCCGCATATATGCGATGAACTGGCGGAGAGGCTTGGGCTTAATACGCCTATTTTAAGCGAAAGGTGGCCTCAATACGACCCTGAGCTCTTAAAGTCTGATACCATTAAGATCGTTGTTCAGGTAAATGGAAAGCTAAGAGGACACATTGAGGTGGATGCCGCACTGGATGAAGAGAGGATAAAGGAGCAGGCCATTAAGAACGATAAGGTTAAAAGGCACATTGAGGGCAAGGCAATTAAGAAGGTCATATATGTAAAAGGGAGGCTTGTAAATATTGTGGCCCAATAAGGGTGTTGATCATTGGTTAAGGGCACTGAAAATATTGGGGTTTTTATTGTTTCAGGCGCTTTTTTCATTTCCTGTGGTTATTACCCAGTAACAAGACATAGCGCCCTTGGCGTATAGAGGGGGGCTGATAATGCCCCCAAGTTTTACTGCGCAGATTGACTCAATTATCAAAGAGGCGTCCAAGAACTGGAGGCTTGAGAGGATGGCGATTGTGGACAGGAATATCCTTCGCATAGGCTGTTATGAGTTGTTATTCTCTGATGATGTCCCTTATAAGGTAGCTATAAATGAGGCGGTGGAGCTGTCAAAGCGTTTTGGCACAGAAGATTCCCGGTCCTTTGTAAATGGAGTATTAGATGCTGTAAAGAAGAGGGCAGACAAGGGATAAGGCGTGATGCTCTGGCCTCTTAGTTGTTATGCATATTATTAAAATTATTATTAAAATCAAAAATTACAATGACTAAATTTCCCAAAGACATAAATAGTTTTGTTCAGATTATAGAACTTTTTAAGATTGACTAATAAGTCAGCCAATGAGGAAATTTTTATGCCTGAACTATGTAGATTCCTTGGAATAATAATTACCATGTACTTTGACGACCATAATCCGCCTCATTTTCATGTTAGGTATAATGAGTATAGAGCCACTATGGAAATTAAGACCTTGAATATTGTATCAGGTTGGCTTCCAGCGAAGGTGCGCGGGCTTGTTAGAGGAGTGGGGAGAATTACATCAGGAAGAATTATTACAGATGTGGGAAACTAAAGAATTTCATTCTGTGAAGCCCCTTGTATAAATATAAACAGAGGAGTGTGCCTTATGGATTGTATCTATTTAGTAAATGCCAAATATTTAGGTAACACTAAGTTTTATTTGGAATTTAGTGACGGTTTAAAAGGAGAAGTGGATTTAATGCCAATAATAAATAGATATAAGCAGGCCCATAAGTTAAGAGATGAAAAAGAGATTTCAGATTTTTATTTAGATTCGTGGCCAACTTTGGTTTGGAAATGTGGTTTTGACATTGCCCCTGAGAGTTTATATGAACACTGCAAACAATTTGCGTCAGTTGATTGAAATCCTTTTTGAAATGCCTTAAAGTAAGGTAAAAGGATAAGTATGGCCAACTCACGATTTTATTTTTCACGGGGAATTGGCAATACCAAGGTTAAAAGATGGAATCAGAAAAAAGACATGGCTATATTTTTGATAATCTGCTTGCGAATGAACCCTCTGTAACTTATAATTTTTTGCCTTCATGAGAAAGATATGGAAAGAAAAGATGCTATTGAAAGAGTGCGTAACCATAATAGGAGAAAAAGATTTAATGCATGGAGCAAGGTCTTATGAATGAGCGATATGACTTTAATGCCATAGAAAGAAGATGGCAGGACAGATGGGCACAAGAGGATACATTTTGTGCAAGGAGGGGGGCTGATAATGCCTCCAAGTTTTACTGCCTTGAGATGTTTCCTTACCCTTCAGGCAGGATACACATGGGGCATGTGAGAAACTATACGATAGGCGATGTTATTGCCCGATATTAAATGGAATATGGCACAGGCGCTGTAATGGCGGTTCCTGCCCATGACCATCGGGATTTTGAGTTTGCCAGACGATATGACCTCCCCATATATGCGGGGGAGAGGCAAGGCGAGAGACTGATAAGCTCGTTGTTCAGGTAAATGGCAAGTTAAGGGGCCATATTGAGGTGGATGCCGCACTGGATGAGGAGAAGATAAAGGAGCAGGCCATTAAAAATGATAAGGTTAAAAGGCATATTGAGGACAAGGAGATTAAGAAGGTCATATATGTAAAAGGGAGGCTTGTAAATATTGTGGCAAAATAATGGAGTTTATTACTGGTTAAGGGCAGGAAAGATATTAGTATTATTATCGTTTCAGGTATTTTTTCTTGTTTCCTGTGGTTATAGGCCAGTAACAAGGCATGAGGCGCTGCCAGAGTGGGTAAAAAATGTATATGTGGAGCCGTTTTCAAATAACTCTAACGAGCTTTTGTTAGGCCAGTGGATAACAGAGCGTATTCGTGAAGAGCTTTTGCGTTCTAAGAGGTTCAACCTCACATCGCGGGATGAGGCGGATGTCGTCTTAACAGGAAGGGTTGAAGAAGTTTATTCTAAGGGTCTTTCTTATGTGCGTTATAATGTGGCGGTAGAAAGGCGCGTTAAGGTCAAGGTAAGTTTTGACCTCATAGAGCCGAAAACAGGGCATTCCCTGTGGGAAAGGGGTGAAATAGTGCGGGAAGAGCCCTTTTTTGTAGGGCAGGATGTAATGACTACGCAACTAAATAAGGATAAATCCCTCCACAAGATATCACAGGATATGGCAGAGATATTATATCACAGGCTTGAAGGGGTGTTTTAGGCCAGAGGATTTATGATTATGCTATCCTTTTTCCCTTTTTGGGGATATAGACAGTAATTGGGCATTTCAAGCCATTATTTGCCTATTTATTCTTATGTAGCCTTATTAAGCCGGTTATAGAGCCTGCCTATCTTGCGGGCAGCAGTGTTTTTGTGGAGAGTGCCTTTTGAGGCTGTTTTATCAATATATTTTTGAGCGGCTTTAAGCCTCTCTGCTGCAAGTGAGAGGTCTTTGGCCTCTAAGGCCTCATTAAAGGAGCGGATAAGGTTTTTTATCCTTGTCTTTCTCATACGGTTTCTCATGCGCCTTTTCTCATTCTGACGCATCCTCTTGAGGGCGGATTTATGATTTGCCATTCCTTTACCTCCAATTATAT
>JALWQB010000194.1 GCA_026994795.1 Deltaproteobacteria bacterium | reverse complement strand
GCGCTTATATTTATGAAATTTACAAGGGTGCAGATAAAAAAGCTCATACACCCAATGTCTGTAGAGGCGATTAAGCTGGATGGCAAAAAGGTGCCGCATGATGTGGTTCAGGCAGTGCTTGGCTTTTTGTCTCTTTATATGGCAGTGGGCATAACTGCTACCTTTATAGTAACCGCTACTGGCGCAGATATTGTTACGGGGAGCACGGCAGTAATTGCCACCCTAAATAATATCGGCCCTGGCCTTGGCGGGGTCGGGCCCGCAAAGAATTTCGCCTCCCTCTCCCCCGTAGCGAAGGTGGTATTAACGCTCTGTATGGTTGGAGGAAGGCTTGAGCTTTATACAATATTCCTGCTTTTTGTCCCTGCATACTGGCGAGATTCAAGAAGGCCGAAGATGAGACTTATCGTGTAATAGAATGTAATTGCAGAGTTAGATAATATTGGATTATTAGCCAATTAAGGAATTTTTATGAGGATAAATCCTGATATCCTTACTATTTTAAGGGTAGTTCTCTTGCCTCTTCCATATTTTTTGCTTTATGAGACGGGAGGGATATATGGAAAGACAGGGGCGCTTATAATATTTACTGTGCTTGGCCTCACTGATTACTTAGACGGCCTTATGGCAAGACGATATGGTGAGACAAGGCATGGCAAGCTCCTTGACCCAATTGCAGACAAGATATTTATTGCTGTTATCATGGTATGTATAGTGGATTTTAACATACTGCCCTTCTGGCTTGTTGCGCCAGTATTATTGCGTGAGTCATTGGTTGCAGAGATAAGGAGCTATGGCATACCGCTTGAGGTTACGGAGATTGCCAAGATAAAGACTACAATACAGATGTTTGCCTGCGGCCTCTTATTTATCCTTGATACCTTTGGGCGTCATACCCTCATTGCCTTTATATCAGGGGCGGTTATTGCAACTTTATTGCTTACAATAGCTATTTATATAAAAGAAGGCAGGTTATCATCACGGCTAAAGTGGGCTATATCCCTTCTATCACTTGCCCTTGCCTTCACTGCATTTTCTTATCAATATTATATAAATATTGCCTATGGCATAGTTGTCGCCCTTATAACAGTCATTTCAGGGGGAATCTATTTTAAAAAAGGCATACCCCTTGTTATAAAGATGGATAAACTTGCTATTTTCAGGTTGCTATCAATTTCTATCTTTATTATCAGTCTGTTATGGGTTGTTACTAAGATAGGCTCAAACGGCCTCTGGATGATTATAGCAATCTTTTCCCTTGAATATATTGTTCAGGCAATTAAGGGGATAAGGATTGAAAGCTCTTTAATAACCCTATATAATACAAAAGACCTCCTTTTTCTCCCAATAATAACTGCTTGCCTTATCTCTTCTATATCTCCAGCGTTCAATATCCCTTTTAATTATAGTCAGTTTAATTATAACCATATTTCTCTTGCGCCTATATTGCTTAAAATTACCCTATCATTCTATATAGTAATATTTTTGTTTATGCTCTATAAATATTATGGCATGACAAGTAATAATTCCAAGTAATTTCCAATAAGTTATCATATCAAAATGACATAAATTCTTGGGTGGCGTCATAAGCATCATCCATCTTTTCTTCCACCCTTTTTTTGTCCTTTTCTTCCTTAAATAGTTCATACGCCCTTTTAAAATAGGTATAGGCAGAGTCATATTCTTCCGTCTCCCAATAGGCGTCTCCTAAGTGTTCATTTATTGTGGGATCATCTGGCACGAGCATTACCGCCCTTTTAAGCTCAGTTATCGCCTTATAAATTCTCCCCTGCTTGAAATATACCCACCCGAGGCTATCAATTATAAATCCGTCATTTGGGGCGTTTTTAAGCGCCTTCTTAATCATTGCCTCAGCTTCATCAAGCCTTTCCCCTTTCTCTGCATAGGCATATCCTATAAAGTTTAAAAGAAGAGGGTCGTCAGAGAATTTTTTTAATCCCTCTTTTGCAATTAAGATAGCCCCCTTTTTATCTCCTTTTGCATCCGTTGTTATTGCAAGCTCCACATATACCTCATTTAGCCTTATGGGTATGTGGGGGTTATGCGCTTGAGAGTTTAGCGCATTGATAATGCCCTTTAATATCTCAATTGCCCTATCATATTCTCCGCTATGGGTTAATATCTTAGAAAGCCTTAACTGAGCCAGATAAAATACTGCATCACCCTCTTTAATGCCCTCATAAAGCCCTTTTGCCGTATCTATCTCCCCAAGACCTTCATAGGCAATTGCCAGATAGAACCTTATTTGAGAGGCATTGGGATAAAATCTCTCTAATTGCCTTAAGATAGAGATTGCCTTAGCATATTTTTTAAGATCCATCCATGCCACTGCCACTTTTAACCCAAAGGCCATGTCAAAAGTTGCATGAGATGAAAGCTCATTTAAGACACGAGTGGCCTTTTTAATATCATTTGCCCTTAATAAAAGCATAAAGTATTCATACTTGGCTCTAAGGTCGTCAGGCCGCCTCCTTAGATACCTTATAAATAGTCCATCAGCCTCCCTGTAGTCCCCCTTTTCCGTATAGACCTTAGCAAGGCTGTAAATGGCATCGTCCATATTAGGGTTTATTAATATGGCCTTTTTGAGATAGACTTCAGCCTTATTCCAGGCTTTTATCTCTATATTGAGCTTTCCAAGGTAATAATAGACCATAAATGAATGTGGATGGTCTTTTTCTTCAATGGAGCGTTCAAGCGCATTTATTGCCTTTTTATAATCCTTGACCTCCATATATATATTGCCCAGAAGCAGATATGCCTCCTTATTCTGGGGGTCAAGTGTCGTAACCTTTTCAAGGCTTGTTATTGCCTCTTTAAATTCTCCCTGAAAGGCATAGGCCCTTGCAAGCAACATAAGGACAGTTACATCAGAAGGCGCAACTGAAGAGGCAACCCTTGCCCAAAAAGATGCCCTCTTAAAGTCCTTCATGGCCATGTATGTATCAGAAAGCTCTAACAACACATCACGCTCAGATGGCAGTGTCTGTAATGACATTTGAAAGAGCTCAACGGCCTTTTTAAAGTGCCCTGCCTCTTTCTCAATTATGGCATTCATAAAATAGGCATATCCAGTGGACTTGTTGACATTGCCTTTTTCGCCCGCAAGGGAGGTTGAAGAGATAGAAGCTGTAAAAATAGAAAGAATTATAATAAAAATAGGCAGAAAATTTATAGATAAGCGTATTGGTGAGTAAAATATATTCATGATCTATTCCTTAATTAATTAATCTTTAATTACTGCTTTGAGATAAGTGATTATTAATTTGAACCATACTACACGACACCACTGTGAAATAATTTTAATCCTATCCATTCTGGAAAAATATTCAGTATTTTAAACATGTTAAAGTCAAATCTCTTTGATAGTTCTATATATTTCAACAATTTCTCAGGCCATCTTAATATTTCAAAAACAAATCGTAAACCTTTTAAAAATTGACTCTCTCGCCTATAACCACCATGCTCCTCAGACTGCCTCTTTACTCCCTCCTCTTCCTCTAACATTGAACCCAATATTATATAAACAAAATAGTTAAACATCAAAAAATATGTCACCATCTCTATTTTGTACTCCTCCTTTAAACGCGTCCGCTTAATGTCAAATCCATTTGTATTCAAATTGAAAAACGTCCTCTCTATATTCCAACGCTTCCGAAACCTCTCCAATACTTCTTCACTTGATAATTCCATGTCTAGCGTCACTACTGCTAAAAACTCATCTCTACGCCCTCTACAATCCTCCAGCCTCTTCATTATTACTCGCCATCCATCATAACAGTATTCCTTTATCATTCCCACTCCTAACCCCTCAAATTCATCTCCCAAAACACGGCCATCTGGTAAACGATAATTGCGCCTAAGACGCAAAATATAATCAAAATAATTCAATCCCAAATACTCCTCCCACTCCTCGCCTATAAATTCCCTATCACCCAAAACTTTTACCTTAATCTCCTCTCGCTTCATCATTGGCCTCAATACCTTCACCACCTTCTCCAGTACCTCTTTCCTGTCTCCTGTGCTAGAATTCCCCTTACTACCCAAGTCCTTTACCTGAACTGGAAAATTCACATCGCGTGCAGGATCATACAACGTAATGAATAAATTATTGTGCATCTTCTGCCCCAATCCCCACTCAACCCTATCTATCAACAAATACAACTCATATGGCCTTTTTGAACTACTTTTAAGGGCCTCCTTAATATATCTCTCCAAACAAAATATACCGATTCCGCTTAAATCTTTCTTCCTGGACAAAAAACGCTGAATTTTTCTATACTCTGATTCATTTTTAGTATCCTTACCCATGAAAGTGGCTATCTTCATAAGATTTATAGAATTAGCCAATAACATAGCTCCTAAAAAATCCTTGATAAATTGAATGCCATATTTAGTTAAAGATGAATATTTTTTGATACTAGACAATAAATCACTAATTATATCAGGCAGCTATTTCAAATTTAACTTTTTGCTTGCTAACTTTATTTTTCGTCATTTTTAATTCCTCCTTTTTGTCTTGGTTTTATTCATAATATTAACACATTACATGTGGTGTCGTGTAGTATGAATTTGAACTATTGTAAGTCCTCTAAAAGCTCAGCATATGTCTCTAAGTCTGATATATGATTTTTTAAAAATGTCTTAAGCCTCTTTTTTATCCTATTTTCTATCTGTCTTACCCTTTCTCTTGAGACCCCCAATTCATTCCCTATCTCCTGGAGCGTCTTAGGCGTATCTGTCAAAAGACGCTGGTCAAATATTATACGCTCCTTTTCAGAAAGGGTATCTTTAAATTCTTTCATATATTTTTGAAGCCTCTTTTGCGCCTCAGTTCGTGCTATTTTTGTCTCAATTGATGCCTTATCATCATGTAAAAAGTCTATATGAGCCTCTTCTGAATCATCCCTTACTGGCGCATCAAGGCTTACCTCCCATGACCCCATCCGCTGCTCCATGTCTATTACATCCTTTTCCGACACATTGAGCCGTTCTGAGATCAACTTGGGGACAGGCTCAAACCCAAGTGCAAAAAGCCTGTTTTTTTCCTTGCTGAGATTATAAAATAGCTTTCTCTGCGCCTGAGTAGTCCCTATTTTTACAAGACGCCAATTATCCATAATAAATTTTAATATATATGCCTTAATCCAAAAAGAGGCGTAATATGAAAATTTAACTCCCTTATATGGATTGAATTTCTTTACCGCGTGCATAAGCCCGATATTACCCTCTTGAATGAGGTCAAGGAAGTTCTGCATCCACATCTTCTGAAAATCCATAGCAATTTTTACAACTAACCTCAGGTTTCCTGTAACAATACGAGATGCAATGGCAGGATCGCGGGTCTCATAATATTGCCTTGTAAGCCTTTCTTCTTCTTCCTTTGTAAGCAGCGGATATTTAGATATCTCTTTTAAGTAGCGCGCAAGCGGGTCATCTTGAAAGTTTGCTGGAAGCGCCTCAGAATCCTGAATAACTTGAGGAAGAAGCAGGTCAGGTTTGTTTTCTTTTATGTCTGTTGTATTGTTATTTGTTGTTTTTTCATCCATAACTTTATCCATCATAGCCTGATGGAGCATAGGATTGTTATATTATCGTTAATATATTGCTTAGGCTAAAAGCGCCTTTTTAAGCTCTTCTTTCTTCTCTTTTCCTAAAAGCTCTTCAACTATATCAAGGGCAAATTTTAGCGCAGTGCCAGGCCCCTGACTTGTTATAAGAAGCCCGTCTTTTACAACAGGCTCATCCTTTAGATGGGCGTTTTTTATTGCCTCTCTTGCCACAGGATGACAGGTTATAGACTTGCCATCTGCCATTCCATGTCTTTCCAATACCGTAGGCGCGGCGCATATTGCCCCAATCTTTGCCCCTCTTTTAAGCTGCCGCTTTAAAAGCTCAACAACCCTTTTGTCATTAGCCAGATTTTCAGTGCCATCAATACCGCCTGGCAATACAATCATATCATATTGATTTGAAACTGCATCATCTATCATTATGTCAGCTACGATTTTCACATCCCTTGCTGATGGGACAATTAGGTCATGAGACACAGCAACTATATCGCACACTATTTGTGAGCGTCTCATAATATCAACTACAGTTACTGCCTCAAGCTCTTCATAGCCCGTGGCAAGTAAAAGCGCCACCCTTGGAATGCCCTGAATAGTCATTGCAAAAATCCCTCCTGTCACATATTATATTGTATTAGTATTCAGGCTTATATGCCTTAATAATAACAACAGAAATCAGAATAACGAAAAGTATATCTTTATGTCAATGATACCACTTATATCCATTGTTGGAAGGCCAAATGTAGGCAAAAGCACATTGTTTAACAGGCTTACTCGCACAAGAGACGCCCTGGTTGACCCAATGCCGGGCCTTACAAGAGATATTAAGATAAGGCCCATCACCGTAAAAGGCAAGTCTGTAAACATAGCTGATACAGGAGGGATTGAAGATTATGGAGATGAGCCGGGGGAATTAGTGGGGCTTGTTACAGAGAAGACCCTTGATATCATAAAAAAATCCCATATCATACTTGCCATCTTTGATATAAAAACAGGGCTTATCCCTCAGGATAGAGAAATAGTCAAACTCCTGAGAGACATAGATAAGCCAACCATATTTATTGCCAATAAGGCGGATACAGATAGAGATGAGCTGCTCATAGGGGAGCTATATGAGACAGGCGCAGAGGAGATAGTGCCAATATCAGCGGAACATGGTAGAGGCATAGGAAAACTTATTGATATCATTGATGATAATCTTGAAAAGCTAAGCCTCTCCCCTTCCTGTGACATGGAATCCTCATCTATAGATGAGCCGATAAGGGTCGCAATTATCGGAAGACCCAATGTAGGCAAGTCTTCTTTGTTTAATGCGCTGGTGGGGGAAGACAGGGTAATAGTCTCTCATGTTGCAGGCACTACAAGAGACGCCATTGATACCCTTATAGAAAGGCATAATGCCCCGCCAATAATCCTTGTTGACACTGCGGGCATAAGGAGAAAGAGCAGGACAAAGAAGAGGGTAGAAAAGTTTAGCGTGTTAAAGGCGCTTGATGCAATAAAGAGGTCTCATATATGCCTGATCGTCATTGATGCTATTGAGGGCATAACTGATCAGGATAAGAGGCTGATAGGATATGCTGAAGAATATGGCAGGGCATGTATAACTATATATAATAAGTGGGATATGGTAGATGAAAGGCTTTCAAGGCTCAGGATAGAAGAGCTTAAATTGGCCAAAAAGTTTATCTCCTATGCCCCGCATATAAATTGCTCTGCAAAGACAAAGATGAGGGTCGGTAGTATTTTCCCATTAGTGGAGAGGGTATTTAAAGACTTTTCTGCCTCTGTCTCAACAGGCAGCCTTAACCGCATACTCAAAGATGCCCTTTTAAAGAGAACCCCCCCAATATCAAAAGGCCATCAGATTAAAATGTATTATACTACTCAAGTTGCGACATGCCCGCCGACATTTTTAATCTTTGCCAATTATCCTGATAAGGTCCCTGAATATTATAAGAGATTCCTTATAAATTACCTTAGAAATGCGCTTTCAATTAAATTAAGCCCCGTAAAAATTATATTGAGAAAGAGGGAGAGGAGAGAAAAATAGAAATGTTTCCTGACTATCTCGTGATAAGGGGTAAGAAAATTGGCATTGTAGGGCTTAATGCGGCATTTTCAACTGTATTGTCTAATTCTGAACCTGTAGAGAATATGTCTGTAAAAGAGCTAGCCAGAAAGATATTTAATCTTATAGAGACGAAAAATTATATTCCATCAGGCTATAAGGATGACTATATACTGGCGATATCAGATGCCCTGAATGGCCTTGTTAACAAGGACGCAAGGGAAAAATATGTTGATAATAGACAAAAGATACTTGAGATAAAGATATTTGGCAAAGATTGCATGACCTGCTCAAACCTTGAGCAGACTGTAAGGGATGTATTAGAGCAGTTTAAAATAGCATGTGATATCAATGTGATAACAGATTATGATGAGATATGGAGACATGGCGTTTTTTCTGTTCCTGCGATTATGATTAATGGAAGATTAATGTCTTCAGGGAGGCTTCCTTCACGGGCAATGATTGAAAAATGGATTTCAGAACATCTCACCCCTTGACATTTAAATCTTGATGCTTATCTTCTAAAGCAGAAAGAGAGCAATTAAAGAGATAAGGGCTGAATAGCTCATATAGAGCCTACTGATTTATCTTTATCTTTTAGTTATAGCTTTATCTCATGTTTTATTTGCATTAAACTTATAATCTTATAAAAGGAGGTGATATTATGTTTGAACTTACTCCGTGGAGGCCATTTGGCGAGTTAAGGACTTTAAGGCGTGAGATGGACAAATTGTGGGAAGAGTTTTTCGGCAATCAGCAGCTCACTTCTTCTGAGACTGCATGGATGCCTGCAATTGACATCTCTGAGACAAAGGATGCGATTGTAGTGAGGGCAGAGGTCCCTGGTATGAAGGCAGAGGATATTGAGATCAATCTCACAGGCGATATCCTGACAATCAAGGGTGAGAAAAAGCATGAATCTGAAGAGAAAGATGAGAATTTCCATAGAATTGAGACAAGATATGGCGCATTCCAAAGAGTGATAAGGGTACCGGTAACTGTTGATTCTAACAAGATACAGGCAAAGTATGAAAAAGGGATCCTTAAGGTAACGCTTCCTAAGAGGGAGGAGGCGAAGCCCAAACAGATTGAGGTAAAGGTGGAGTAAAGAAAAGAGATAAAGGCCGTAAAAAGTCTGGTCTTTTGAGTTAATCTCAAAAAGGGACATGGCTTTTCCCATGTCCCTTTTTAATTACCTATTTGAGAAAGGAAAGGGGGTATGAAGATATGCAGTTTGATAAGTTTACTCTAAAATCTCAAGAGGCGCTTAATCAGGCGCAGACGCTTGCGAACTCGCTTGCGCATCAAAATATAGAGCCTGAGCACCTTTTAAAGGCGCTATTAGAGCAGGAGGGCAGTATTGTCCCGACAATATTAAGGAAGGTAGGCGTTGAGATTGAGGCGTTAAAGGCAGATATTGATGGCGCCTTGCAGTCTTATCCAAAGGTGTCAGGCGCGGGGATGCAGGTATATTTATCTTCCGCCTTAAACCAGATACTCCAAAACGCCTTTAAAATAGCCTCAGATATGAAGGATGAATATGTAAGCCAGGAGCATATACTCCTTTCATATCTTGACGCTGAACATACAAAGGCAGCCCAATTTCTTATATCACGCGGAGTTACAAAAGATAAGGTCTTGAGCTCCCTTACCTCTATAAGGGGCAATCAGAGGATAACTGACCCAAACCCTGAGGACAAGTATCAGGCGCTTGAAAAGTATGGAAAGGATTTAACAGCCCTTGCAAGACAGGGAAAACTTGACCCTGTTATTGGAAGAGATGAGGAGATAAGGAGGGTAATTCAGGTATTATCTCGTAGGACAAAGAACAATCCTGTGCTTATAGGCGAGCCCGGAGTGGGCAAGACGGCGATTGTAGAGGGCCTTGCACAGAGGATTGTATCAGGGGATATACCTGAGACCCTCAAAAACAGGCGAATAGTAGCCCTTGATATGGGAGCCCTTATTGCTGGGGCAAAGTTCAGGGGCGAGTTTGAGGACAGGCTCAAGGCAGTATTAAAAGATGTCTCTGAAAAACAGGGCGAGATAATCCTGTTTATAGATGAGATACATACGCTTGTTGGAGCAGGCGCAACGCAAGGCTCAATGGATGCCTCAAATATGTTAAAGCCTGCCCTTGCCCGCGGCGAGCTTCACTGTATTGGGGCCACTACCATTGATGAATACAGAAAATACATAGAAAAAGACGCAGCTCTTGAAAGGCGTTTTCAGCCCGTATTGGTTGAAGAGCCGACTGTTGAGGATACAATAGCGATCTTAAGGGGGCTTAAAGAGAAATATGAGGTGCATCATGGCGTAAGGGTAAAGGATTCAGCCATTGTCTCTGCCGCAACTCTTTCACACAGGTATATTACAGACAGATTCCTCCCTGATAAGGCAATAGACCTTATTGATGAGGCAGCGGCAAAGCTCAGGATAGAGATTGACAGCCTTCCATCAGAGATAGATGAGATTGAGAGGAAGATAATGCAGCTTGAGATAGAGAGGGAGGCGTTAAAGAAGGAGACTGATGAAGCCTCAAAGGAGAGGCTCAAGAGGATTGAAAAGGAGCTTGCAGACTTAAAGGAAGAGACGAGCGCATTAAAGGCAAAGTGGAGCCAAGAAAAGGAGATTATACAGAGGATACGGTCAATTAAGGAGGAAATTGACCAGCTTCGCATTGAGGCCGAGAGATTTCAGAGGCAAGGAGACCTCAACAGGGTTGCTGAGATACTGTATGGGCAGATACCAACGCTTGAAAAGGGACTTGAGGAAGAACAGAAGAAGATTGAAAAGATACAGCAGGACGGACAGGGCATGTTGAAAGAGGAGGTGGATGCTGAGGATATTGCGTCAATAATAGCAAAGTGGACAGGAATACCAGTTAGCAGGTTATTAGAGGGAGAGAGAGAGAAACTGGTTCACATGGAAGAAAGGCTTTCAGACAGAGTTGTTGGACAAAAGGAGGCAATAGAGGCGGTGTCTAACGCGGTAAGGCGGGCAAGGGCAGGGCTTCAGGACCCAAACAGGCCAATTGGCTCTTTTATATTCCTTGGCCCGACAGGGGTTGGAAAGACTGAGCTTGCACGCGCCCTTGCAGAGTTTATGTTTGACACTGAGGATGCAATGATACGGATTGATATGACGGAATTTATGGAAAAACACGCTGTAGCAAGGCTTATAGGCGCGCCTCCCGGGTATGTGGGTTATGAGGAAGGCGGTTATCTCACTGAGGCAGTGAGGAGAAGGCCATATTCAGTTTTGCTGTTTGACGAGATAGAAAAGGCGCATCATGATGTGTTTAATGTCCTGCTGCAAATTTTGGATGACGGCCGTCTTACTGATGGAAAGGGCAGGACAGTTGACTTTAAAAATACTATCATAATTATGACCTCCAATATTGGAAGCGATATTATACAGGGGGCTCTTAATAGAGATGAGATGGAAAAACAGGTAATGGCAGCGCTTAAATTGCAGTTTAGACCTGAGTTTTTAAACAGGGTGGATGAGACCATAATATTCCATGCCCTTACAAGAGATGACCTCAAAAAAATTGTTGATATTCAGGTCAAATACCTTAAGACAAGGCTTAGGGACAGGGGCTATGACATAGAACTTACAGATGCAGTGAGGACATGGCTTTCTGATGCGGGATATGACCCCAACTATGGCGCTCGCCCATTAAAGAGGGCAATACAGCAATACATAGAGAACCCGCTTGCCTTAAAGGTGTTAGAGGGCGCCTTTAAGGAGGGAGATAAGATAATCGTTGACCTTGATGAGAATAGAAATATCATATTCAGGCATTGAGTGAATTTTCCCTTTATTGTATCAATTATTTAAGTTAACACAATGTAATGGAAGATGGCTATAAAAGGAGGAGGGTAGGGCGGTTTTTAAAAATATGTGGGGGGGAGATAAGCCTTTTGTGCCCCTCCGCTTGATCGCAGCGCCGTTGTCAACCGTTGACGACACTATAGTACATAGAATTTAATCACCACTATTTTTTACCTTATCCTTATCTTTTCAATCCCCTTGAGCCCATCTGCAAACAATATGTAATCCTCTTGAATAATTACACTATCAGGGGAATAACACATACTGCTATCAACTGTTTTTATGGGGATAAGGGATGGCGGCGTTGATATATCAAATAATATGCACTCAGGCTCTTTGTACGGCATTACTGGCATGATTGACGTCTTAAGATCGCCGTCATAAGAAACAGCGGTAGATACTGGCTCTTCCAATGGCCTTCCTAAATATACATCTTCATAAAATGGATAGGAATTGCTTGCGCTAACCAGCGCAACCTTTTCTTCAGGGTAAATCTTTACAATGTCATAGCTGTCATAGCCGTTATCAGGGTCTTTATTAAATATGAGCCTTTCTCTATCCCCCTCGCTATTGCTCATAATCGGCATGACATAAAGGGCAGTTAATCGTTCTTCCCCATTACGCTCACTTTTTATGCCATAATAGTAATAATCTCTATATCTGCATTCAAGATATATCTTTCCATCTTTTACCATCTTTACAGAGCTTCCACCCCATTCAGGGCAGTTTTTTATGGTAATAGAATTTAAAAGGCGTGCCATTGGGGCTGAATTTATGTGAGAGACTGTGAGGACATTTATCCTCAGTCCATCCTCTTCAAACGGCTCTTGAGTGATGACATAATCCCCTTCCTCCGTAAGGTCAACAGGCATCCCTGGAACAGATATTGGCCCTGAAAATGAGAGATGCCCGTCTGATTGCGCATTGCTTATATCTGCAATCAGGATATTATATGAGAAAGAGGAGGGCAGGTCATAATAATATCCCTTCTCAGGGGATTTTTCTGAGGCATTTTCAGATGCGTCTTCTCTATCTTCAAGGATTACAGGGTGATAGTTATACTGTTCCTGACACGATTCAGGTATGATAAATGTCCTTCCCCTAAAAATCGGGGTCATTGTCCAGCAGTCCTTTGAGCTAAGAATATTGTCTTTTACTGTAAAAGGGCCTTTGACCTCTCCATTTATAGTATATAGGGTTAGCTCAAATTGTCTCTTGGAAGAATAATATGAATAAGAGAGATTTTTATAGAGGGCGATTGCGTCTTTGCCATTATATAAGATTTGTCCATAATAATCATTTTTAAGGGCAAAATCATTCAGCATCGCCCTGTCTATATCAACATTGCGCCCCTCGCCTATAAGTGAGGTATCAATAATATATATGTGCTGGCGTCCATAGTTTCTTGATATGCCAAAGGCAAGGGGGCCTTCCCCTTGATTATAATAGAGCATGTCAACTGGCATTATAAGCGCAATAGTTGAGAGCGGCTTAATGCCCGAACCCTCAATGTAGCGGGCCGTCATAAAGTCAGTTGTTGAGAACGCCCCCAGATAATCTGTATCTTCAATCCAGAATGTCCGTCTGGCGGAGAAGGGTAGCTCTAAGTGACCGAGGTCAGTAAGGCCAGTTATTTCACTGCCATTGCCGGCGCTCTTAACCCCGTCAGCTATAATTCCTATTGCCTGAAGCCAGTCCTGTGAGCCTTCAGCCCATGTATTTAATGGGAAGGCAATCTTTCCCTCTGACCAGTCAAGATAAAACGCCCTTTCATCATACACTGCCTCAGAATACGAATTATATGCCGTTTTCTTAAACGGGACGATACGAGAGATAAGGGCAGGCTCTTCAGGGACAGTTACATCAAAAAGCGATACGGATATAAGACGCCCAATCCTTTCTGGCGCCTCTTCAGCCTCGTTCAGGTCCGAGCCATTTATGTAGCCAATAGACAAGAGCTTATTATCATTAAAAAACAGCTTTTCCGACCATCCTGGCGCCTTGAGCTCCCCAATAATCTCAGGATGATATGGGTCTTCTATGTCTATTACCCATAAAGGGTCAATCCTTTCAAAGGTAACAACATACGCCCTGTTGCCAGAAAATACAGTGCCATAAAGGGCTTCTTCAGGAGCAATCCCGCTAATCCTTCCAATCTCCTTTTTTTCATCAAGGCCGTATATATAAAGGGCGCTCCCCGCATCCCTTTGCCTCCAGTGAGGAGACGCCATAAATGCAAGGACATCCGTCCCCTCTATGCCCGCGCTGCCGCAATATACATGGAGATCCGATGGCACAGTGCCGTTTATAGAGACTGACAGTGCCTTTTCTATCGCGTCTTCCCCCTCGGCATGTACGCGATAGGCTGTTATAATATCAGAGTTATAGTCAGTCGGGCTGTTTGCTATTGTTACAAGGCAGTTGGGGAATATGGCAATGTCCCTTGGAGACAGGGTTAGAGGCATGTCATCTATTAATGAGAGGGAGCCGTCCTCATTAACTTGAATGCTGTATATATGGTGCGTTTCCTTAATGGCATCAGTTGAATCCCCCTTTTCACCTGTCAGCGTCTCATTGGAGGCCATGTCAACATCTA
>JALWQB010000193.1 GCA_026994795.1 Deltaproteobacteria bacterium | reverse complement strand
TATTTTAAAGAGCGCATCATCAAAGCATCGTTCCTTTATATCCTTAAAGGTGAGAAATATGACAGGATACCTTGCAAAATGCCTGCTGAATACAGGCTTATCCTCTATGGCCAGCCCGCTAAAGAGGTCCCTGCCATTTTCTCTTTCCACATCCTCTTTTCTCAACTCAAAAAAACGCCACAACATAGAAAGATTAAGGGTCTTTCCAAAACGGCGTGGCCGGGGAAGGAGGATGATCTGTGCCCCTGTCTCAATGACATCCTGGATGAACAGGGACTTATCCACAAAGAAATAGCCATCTTCCCTGAGTTCCTTGAAGCCGCTTATTCCTATGCCGATCCGCTTTTTCATGCCTGCCCTCCTGAAAAAGCCTATCTTATTATAGCAAATTATATAACTCCTCATAAGGGGGGAGCTGTCATAATCTTTAAGATGGTAAAATGCCAAATTACAGAAGACCAAGGGTCTTTAGTATGCCTGCAAGCTCCACATCCTTTTTAGCCCTCATGCGCAGGGCCTCTACCACCTTATTGATTTGCTCAATACCATAGTCCTTTTTGAGGCTTTCCTCTGTCTATTTGACTGCATATCTTACAGCAGTGCGCCTATCCCATATAAGCAGGGCTATTACAGCAGCTGTGATGGTTGTAAAAATAGCAGCAATTATCCAGAGAAAGGTTATAATCTCGTCAGAACGCTTATTATTGTCCTTGCGCAGGTCGCTTATCTTGTTGTCAGTATCGTTAAAACGCTTATTTGTATCCAGCCGTAATTCTTCAAAGCGTTTGTTGGTATCTTGTCGTAATTCAGTTATACGTTTGTCCATCTGTTTGAGCTGTCCCTTTATCTCTCCAAGTATTGCAAATAGCTGCTTTTCCCCCTCAGGGGATAAGGAGAAAGCACAAGGGGCTTGGAAAAGCCCGATAAACACGGGAAAAAAGATAGAGAACAATATAAAATTTCTCTGTATCTTAGCTTTAAACATGACCTTTTTCCTTTAAAGTATAAACATATTTTTCTGCGCTTATCTCTTTTAAAGAGAATCTGCAAAAGTTACGAAACCTTCAAAAAATATATGCAATATCAATTGATTGTCTGTTTTTATCTACCTAAATCCTGTAATTGGCAAGTTTGCCCAAGATTTGAGGCGCGAGGGGCGCAGACGTGCTTAGGCACTTCAAGCCCCGAACAACAAAGAAGATTGGGTAAAATCGCCAATCCCAAAGGGCGGCAAAAGGGGGGGCAAAAAAACTGAAAGTTATATTCGCTTAAAAAGTGAATTTTACAAATAGCTTTCATGTTAGCTAACCCCCTATTTATTCATTTAAAATCCATTTTTGCCCCCTTTTGCCGTGCAGGATTTAGGATATATTCTTTTTTTATAATATAGCATGTATAACTGGAAAAGTCCAATAAACAGGCCTGAAAATCTTGAGACAGCATTTCTTTTAACATAAATTCTACCCTAAATCTTGCACGGCAAAAGGGGACAAATAGGTTAAACCTCCCTCTATCCTCTTCCCATACAATACTCGCTACTATATTCCCTTTATGAACATCTAACCCACAAACCTTCTTAAATAATACATGCATCACATGACCTCCTTGAAAAAATTGAGAAGGCCATGCCTGTCCTGAACAGCTTTAAATTGCTCGTAGCAATTTAAGTCTTTTTCCCTTACGTCTTTTATGGTATAAGAACATTACGGGATTTGTCAGGGCGAGGCGGGTCAGTTTAAACGCGGGGTTTTCCCGCCAAAAATTATACGACCTCGCTGGCCCTCCCGCGCCCTTTTATTACATCATACCCCTTACCTTACAATCACTTTTTCATCACTACGGGGTGTGTTAATAAGCACATGAATGTTTATAAAAAAAAATATCATAAACCGATTTCTAATAACAAGTGCTAAACTTTAGTTAATTATTTAATTATAGGACATTATGGAAGGTTCAGGCAAGGGTTTGTATATTTCAGATATTTCTTGGGATGCGCCAAGCGGAGGAAGTGCCTCTTTCAGGAAGGTCAAGGGCATATTCCTTGCTGAAGACCCTGTTGTCCTTGAGACAAAGAACGGGAATTTATATATGAATCTGAGGCTCTCTGACAGGACGGGCAGGTTGCCTGCCAAGATATGGGACAATGTGGATAGCGCATATAAGATAATATCAGAGAGCCCGTATGTTTCCATATCAGGCGAGCTCAGGACATACAGGGATATGCCGCAGATTGTCATTGACAGCCTTTCTCCGGCAGCAAGTGGAGATATACGCATAGAGGATTTTTTGCCCCATACCCCCCATTCCATATCTGATATGTGGAAGGAGCTTAAGAGGATTATAAAAGGCATGCGCACAGGGGCACCAAGGGCTCTTTTAGACGCAATATTCTCTGACGATAAGGTAAGGAGGGCGTTTAAACACGCCCCTGCGGCAAAGAATGTGCATCATGCCTATATAGGGGGCCTATTGGAGCATACGCTTTCTGTTACAAGGCTTTGTAAGGAAATAAGCGCACATTATGGCAGTATTAATAGAGAGATACTGCTTACAGGGGCGATATTGCATGATATTGGAAAAATTGAAGAGCTTTCATTCTCTAAGCCCCCTATAGACTATACTGACAGGGGCAGGCTTATTGGCCATATTGCCCTTGGAATGAATATTATAGAGAGGTTTATGGCGCTTGTCCCAATAGATAGCGGCTCTTGTGATGCGCAGCTTATATTACACATGGTATTGAGCCATCACGGAGAAAGAGAGATGGGAAGCCCTGTTGTGCCAATGACAGAAGAGGCCATGATATTGCATTTTGTTGACAATATGGATTCTAAGATAAATTATATCCAGCAATTAAAGAGAGAGCGCCCTGTTAAGGAGGGTGCTCCCCAATGGACTGCATATCAGAGGCTGCTTGAAAGGCGTTTTTTTATACATGATATGCAACAAGGCGATACAGTGGCCAATAACGATGTCATAAATGGAGGAGATGAGGGGCTTACAGGCTCGCATGACCATGCAGACGATGCCTTATGTGGCAATACCCTGTGGAAATAGATAAAATTTAAAAAATAATATATAATGGAGCTATATATCCTGCCGAACAGGAAAATTACAGGCCGTTTTACAAGAATTTTATGAGGATAGACAGATTCTTATACCTTAAAAATAATGCCTCAATCCCACATGCCATAATTATAGAGTCAGATGACATAGGGAGAAGAGAGGACTACAGCCGTTCTCTTGTCGCGGCGCTTATGTGCAATGACCCACTGGATAATAAGGCATGTATGAGGTGTGCTTCATGCAGAAAGATAGAGGCAGGTTATCACCCTGACCTTATAGAGATTGCTCCAGAAAAGGATATAATATCAATAGGCGATATACAAAAGATTATGGATGCCATAAGGCTTCGTCCATTAGAGGCTGATATAAGGTGTATCTCAATATTTAATGCCCATCTTATGAATATAGAGGCAGCTAACAAGCTCTTAAAGGCGCTTGAAGAGCCTCCGCCCAATAATATCTTCTTCTTAATTACCCCGTCAAAAAAGGCGCTTTTGCCGACAATAGCCTCACGGTGCGTGGCAATAAGGCCAATAGAAGAGAAGGGCTCAATATATGATATTGAAGAAGGGGATGGAGACGATATCCCGGTAAGGATTGCCTCAATGACTGCCCATGAAGATAAGGGTATTTATGAGCTTTTG
>JALWQB010000192.1 GCA_026994795.1 Deltaproteobacteria bacterium | reverse complement strand
TATGTGACCCCATTATGTTGCCTCCTTTTAAAGTGATCATTCAAGCTCTCATTAAAACCAGACAATTTATTTGGCCCCTAATAATCCACCTTATTACTCTGTCCAGTTTTTGGGGTCCACTATAAATGGTAGTTCTTCTTTATAGTATGAGACGTGTGAATTGCGTTCATTGTAAAGGAGTGAAAGTAGAGTCAGTGCCTTGGTCAACAGGCAAGTGCCCAGTGACTATTCAACTGGCCTGTTTTTTAGGGCAATGGGCCAGATATCTTTCATGGAAGGATGTGGCCAGTATATTTCATGTTTCGTGGGATATGGTGGCTTCAGCAGTTACATGGGTGGTCAATTGGGGTTTAACTCATCGTAATTTAGATGGTATCAAGGCAATAGGAGTAGATGAGATACAGTACAAGAAGGGTCATCAATACCTGACTCTTGTGTATCAGTTGGATGTAGGTCAAAGACGTCTTTTATGGTTAGGTAAAGGGCGTTCCAAATCAATTTTGAATCGATTTTGTGATTTTCTTGTGGAGAAACGTTGTAAGCAGATAGAGTTTGTATGTTCAGATATGTGGAAGGCATAGTAACTATTCAGGGGTTTAACTAGTTGATATTACAATATAATTTTTTTGAAAATTTCGCAACTCCTAAATTGCTACAAACGTAATTCATTGAAATCATTGTGTTTTTAATTTTTAGGATTAAATATTCAAATTTTTCATTTTTTAGAGTTAATTCAATAAAATCAGTATGATAACATGTAATGATGGCGGCTGAATAGTTACGATGAATGGACAAAAGAGGTAATGGACCACCATGATTTGCCTCAAATGAATAAATTCGTTAAAATAATTCGTTCTCATAAGGAGTTAATCTTGAATTATTTTCGTGCTAAGAAAAAGTATTCCTCAGGCACAGTAGAGGGATTCAACAACAAAGTAAAATTGACCTTCAGAAAATCATACGGATTTAGAAGCGATTTATATCGAGAAGTGGCATTATATCACAACTTGGAAAACTTCCTGTCCCAGATATAACCCACAAATTTTTCTGAGGAGGCAATAAAATCACACGATAATAAAGTTTATATGCCTTCTCTGGATATTTACGGACTGGAGTATAACCCTTACCTTTTGTCCAACCCTGTATTGCCGCCCTGTCCGTCTTCCAATAAGGCTTAATGTCTCTTTATCAAAGATATAATAGTCATCAGCAAGGTCAACAAGTTTTACAGCGCCATCAATAAACAGCTCGTCAAGCTCTACAAAAAAGCCAAACCCCGTGCAGTTTGTGATTGTGCCACTAAAGACCTCCCCTACCCTGTCCTTCATATAGCGCACCTTGAGCCTGTCAAACATCTCCCGTTCCGCCTCCATAGCTGCCCTCTCCCTCTGGGAACAATGCGTCCCGATTGTCTCAAGCTCATCGACAGTATATACTGGCCTCTTCCTTATGCGCCTCCTGTTCACCTTCAGTATCCTGTGGGCAATAAGGTCAGGATAGCGCCTTATAGGGGATGTAAAATGAAGATAATTCCTTGACGACAGGCCAAAGTGTCCGATATTATGGGGAGAATACACTGCCTGTTTCATGCTCCTCAAAAGAAGACTATTAATGATATGCTCATAGGGCTTGCCCCTTGCCCTCTTTATAATCTCCTGACAGAACTCAGGGGTTATGTCCTCTGGGACATCTATAGAAAGCCCCAATGACTCTGCATATCTCTTAAAGTCACAAAATTTTTCATAATCAGGAGGCTCATGCACCCTTAATAGCGCAGGGACATCCCGTGAGAGGAGAAAGGAGGCAACTGCCTCATTAGCTGCAATCATAAATTCTTCTATTATAAAATGCGCCTTATTCCTCTCCCTCTTTACGATATTTTCAAGCTCACCCTGAAGCCCTATTATCACCTTTGGCTCAGGTAGGTCAAAGTCAAGGCTTCCCCTTTGTATGCGTCTTTTATTGAGGATATCGCACAGCTCTTCCATCCATCTGAATTCTTCTGGGCAATCCTTAGAGCGAAGAAGCTCTTTTACCTCGCTATATGTCCACCGCCTCCTGCTCTTTATGACAGATGGATAAAACGATGTCCTCTTTACATTGCCTTCGGCGTCATAAGTTATCTTTACTGTCATGGTGAGCCTATCTTCATTGGGGACAAGGCTTGCTAAATTGTTTGAAAGCGCCCCTGGAAACATTGGCACAACGCTATTGGGGAAATATACGCTTGTGCCCCTCTTGTATGCCTCTACATCAAGTGGGCTATTAGGCGCTACATAATGGCTTACATCAGCAATGGATACATAGAGTATATATCCATTCTTCTGTTTCTTGACATAGACTGCATCGTCAAAGTCCTTTGCCGTATCCCCATCTATTGTGATAAATGGCAGGTGCCTCAGGTCATTTCTCCCCTTAAGGTCATCTTTCCTTACAGCCTCAGGGAGATTTTCTGCCTCTTTAAGGACATCTTCCGGGAATTCATCAGTTATATCATGAGACCTTATGACTATCTTTGTCTGGACATCAAGGTCTTGAGGGTCCCCTATGACCTCAATAATTCTTCCTGTAACAGGCCCTCTATCATGGTCAATATCATCACCTAAAGACGGCCTTACCACAACAGCGGTCCCAGAGGCTATGCCCTTTGCATCTTTTTGGGGCACTATTATATCAAAACAAAACCTCTCATCTTCAGGGACGACAATCGCCATATTTTTTGCCCTTGACCTGTGTAACACGCCAACAATAGACGACCTTTCCCTCTCAACAATACGGACAATAGAGCCCTCAGGCCCCCTGCGGTCAATGCGCTCTATGCGGGCAATGACCTTATCGCCATGAATTGCCCCCTTCATCGCCCTTGCAGGGATAAAGATATCGTCTTCATCTGGGTCATCAGGGACGACAAAGCCAAATCCCTCAGGATGGACCATAAGGCTTCCCTGTATAAGGGTCATCATATCTATAAGGCCATATCTTGAGCCTTTTATGCGGACAACTCTTCCCTTTCTTACAAGCTCATTTAAGACCGCCTTGGCAAGCGCCTTTTCCCCTGAAGATATGCGGGCAAAACGAAATATCTCCCTCCTGAATAAGGGCATTGCCTCTGAGCTTAAGGCATTAATTATCCTATCCTCTATAGACACTTCATCACGCACAACGCAACACCCCCTTACGCATCAACAACAAATGACAAATTATAAACTTACATGGTCATTTGTAACTATTCAGCCGCCATCATTACATGTTATCATACTGATTTTATTGAATTAACTCTAAAAAATGAAAAAATTGAATATTTAATCCTAAAAATTAAAAATACAATGATTTCAATGAATTACATTTGTAGCAATTTAGGAGTTACGAAATTTTCAAAAAAATTATATTGTAATATCAACTAGTTAAACCCCTGAATAGTTACGGTCATTTTAATCTGAAACTCCTTATTTACTCGTTTACAATTCATTTTTGCCCCCTCTTGCTGTGCAGAATTTAGTGTTTAATTTGCCTAATAGCCGCCGCTTGGGTCAATCCAACTCATACGACCACACGGGCAGGATGTTATTTTCCCTGAGATATGTCTCTATTGTGGGAGGCAAGTCATGGGCAACGAATACCTTGAAAATGGGCATATCTTTCTCTTCAGCCATACGCTTGCATAGTCCCATGAATCTGTTGATTTCCTTTTTGGATGGCCTGACCTTTGCCTCCCCTAAGATTA
>JALWQB010000191.1 GCA_026994795.1 Deltaproteobacteria bacterium | reverse complement strand
CAGATTGTCGTATGTCATGGGGAAACGCTTGCAGAGCCTGTCAAGGAAGGCACAAACAGCGCTGCAGTGAGGGCGGATATTGACATACTTGCCCACCCCGGTCTTATCACTGAAGAAGACGCGACAGTTGCAATGAAGAACGGGATATTTTTAGAGCTATCAGGGCGCAAAGGCCATTCACTTTCTAATGGACATGTGTTAAATATAGCAAGGAAGACCGGGGCAAGGCTTATTGTGAATTCAGACGCCCATGCCCCTCAAGACCTTATGAGTTATGAATTTGCCTTTAATGTGGCTATGGGCGCGGGTTGCAGCGAAGAGGAGGCAAGGCATATCTTTGAAGGTGCCATTTTGTTCGCAAGAGAAAAAGCAGGGTTGATTGACCTGCCATAATTTATAAGCTATAACCTAATTCCTGCACGGCAGAAGGGGCAAAAATGATTTTTGAACGAATAAATAGGGGCTTAATTAGCATGAAACTTGTTCGTAAAATTTACTTTTTGAGTGAATACAACTTTCAGCTTTTTGTCTCCTTTTGCCGTCCTTCGGGATTGGCGATTTTACCCAATCTTCTTTGTTGCTCGGGGCTTGAAGTGCCTAAGCACGTCTGCGCCCCTCGCGCCTCAAATCTTGAGCAAACTCGCCAATTGCAGGGTTTAGGCATAACCCATTAGGGAGGAAGGACGGTTATATGGATGCAAAAATTATTAATCCGTTTCTTGAAGCAACTATCAATGTCCTGAAGACAATGGCAATGCTTGACCCAACACCCGGCAAGGCATTTGTTAAAAAGGATACTGTTGCCCATGGAGATGTATCAGGCATTATTGGCATTACAGGCGACGCCCAGGGCTCAATGTCTATTTCATTTTCTGAATCCTGTATAAAGGCAGTTGTCCAGAACCTCTTAGGCATGCCTGTAACAGAGATTAATGACGAGGTAAGGGATGCAGTGGGCGAGATTACAAACATGATATGCGGCGATGCAAGAAGGAGGCTTGATGCGGACAATATTCACCTTCAGGCTGGAACTCCCACTATTGTCTCTGGAAAAGGGCATAGCATAACTCATATAAATGATGGCCCCCGTATTGCAATACCTTTTGATACAAGCTCAGGTCAGTTTGTAATAGAGGTAGCATTTAACAAATAAACCCTAATGCCTATTACAAACAAGGCCGTATAGTAAAAACATATAAAGGCAGGGGCAAGGCTGCCTTCATAAAAAAAAGATATGTGAGAAGTAAGGCGCAAAAAATGGGCTATCTTCATGTTAATTACATGAAAAATGGAGGCTATGTCCATTAAGGCATTAAGCCCCACTGAAAGAAGGCCGTAAAAAAGCGGTATTTTAAGGTGAATCGCTGCAAGCAATAGCCCTATTATCAATAATGGCAGGATAAAAAGAGACAGAATGGGTATTGCAATTATATTGGAAAAGATTGATACCAGCGATACCTCCCTGAAGAAATAGATGGTTATTGGCGCAGTAGCCAGCCACGCTATAAGACTCAACCTTATCAATGAGGCGAAATAGCATAAAAAGAAGGGGGAATCTTCCCCCTTCCCCCTTATCCACTTCCCATATAAAATTAGAAAGAATACTGCTGAAAACGAGAGCAAAAAACCTGGATTTTTTAAAAAAAGGGGATTTATCAAAAGACATACCCAGCAGGCAAGGAACAGGCTTCCCATAGAGAATGTCCGTCTTTTTATGGCAAATGATATTCCAAATGCAGTTATCATTATGAAACTCCTTAAAGAAGACGGGCTAAACCCCGCAAGCATGGCATAGCATAGGGATGCAAGGCATCCGACAAGGGAGGCTATTGGCCTCACAGGAAGCAGCAATGACAAAGTAGGGGAGCGAAGGAGCATAACTGCCAAAAACCATCCTGTAAGCCCTGCCGCTATTGTCATATGAAGACCTGAGACTGCAAGGATATGGCCTATGCCCGCAGCATAAAATACCTTTTTTAGCCTGTAGGGTATCCATGCCTTCTCCCCTGTAAGGAGCGCGACTGAAAGGCCAAATACCCTCTTGTTACTGGAAAGGCATTTCTTTAAAAGCGCAATAATCTTAAGCCTCATCGTTTCTATGCGGGTCAAAATGCCCTTTTTCTCCCCGACCGCTATGCACATCATGGGATAGTGCGTGTATGCCTTGAACATAATATTCTTTTGCATCCACCAGCTTACGGCATCAAATCCATTGCCATGACGGTCGCTCCTGTTTTTTATCCTCTCAATCTTAGCGGCATAGAACCTTATAAGGGAACCCGGATAAAAGGTATCATATTCAGCCCCCTTTATATAAAGGAGTAAGCGAGGGCCGGTTAAAAGCCTTACCTCTGTCCTTACGCCCCTCCATGAAGGCGCTGACATCTTTTCAACAACCCCTTCCATCACCTTCTGCTTACCCTTTAACATATCCTTATTAAACATCTCTATAATGGGCATATTGGAAGAGATAATCCAGTTCTTATATAAAAAGGCATGGGTAAGGCCAGCGAAAAAGAAAAAGATACTGATAAAAAGCCTTACAAGAAAAATCCGTATTATCCCCTGCCTGCATGTATTATCTATCGTATCTTTTAAGATGAGAGGCGATAAGAAGACGGGAATTATAAAAAAGGCGTACATGATAGGCCAGACAGCAAATGAGCCAATGGGAGAGATACAGTATAATATCCCCCCTATAAATGGAAAAAGATAAAAGAGGAGCGGAGGAAGCCTCAATGGGGCTGATAAAAAGGGCGTTTTTAATATATAATACCTATAATTAAGCACATGCAGTAAAGTCTATGGCATTCACGGCATTATCATATATCCAGTTCATTAACCTCTAATGCATGGGTCTGGATAAATGCCTTTCTTGGCTCAACCTTATCGCCCATAAGGGTAGTAAAGAGATTTTCTGCCTCATTTGCATCCCTCACCGTTACCTTTAAAAGCCTCCTCTTGTCAGGGTTCATTGTGGTCTCCCAAAGCTGCTCCGGGTTCATCTCACCAAGCCCTTTATATCTCTGGATGGTAAGCCCCTTCTGGCCAAGAAGTTTTATATGGCTCAACATAGAGCCAATATCATCAAATTGCCTTTCATCGTCGCCATAAGAGACATAAAATCTCTTTCCATGATAATCAGATATCGCCTTAAATGCCTTTATAAGCCTGTGAAATTCCGGAAGAGACAGCGCTCCAGGGCCTATTATGGCATTTAAATACGCAAGCTCTCGCCTTGCTACCCTGAACTCATAGCCACCGCCAGCGCCGTCCTGAGACGCCTTTACCGCGCCAACTATATATCCCTTCTCTTTCAGGTTAGCTGCAATAGAGTTGACAAAGTCATAATCCTTAAACTGTAACGCGCTGTTTACGTCGTTTTCAAGAAGGGCGCCTACCAGTTCAGGCCAGAGCCCCCCTTTTTTGCACAACTCATTAATGGCCCTGTGATATTGCGAGAGAGAACTAAAAAGTTCCTTTGCCTTTTTGCCTGAAAATATTGTATCAAACCCCTCTACCCTTATCCTCAATTCCTTTGATACGCGCTCCATAATGAACTCTTCAAACTCTTCCTCATCCTTAAGAAAGAACTCTGTTTTTTTACCTGCTGCCACACGGTAAAGCGGCGGCTGCGCCACATATACATAGCCCCTTTCTATGAGGTCAAACATCTGCCTGTAAAAAAATGTAAGCAAGAGGGTCCTTATATGAGCGCCGTCAACATCGGCATCTGTC
>JALWQB010000190.1 GCA_026994795.1 Deltaproteobacteria bacterium | reverse complement strand
ATGCCTGCCTGTATATTGCGTCAAAAATTATTCACCTAAATTCTGCACGGCAAAAAGGGGCGAAAATGAATTTAAACGAGTAAATAGGGGGTAGGGATTGGCGATTTACCCAATCCTTTTTGTTGTTTAGGCTTGAAGCGCCTAATCACGTCTGCGCCCCTCGCTCCTCGCGTCTTGGGCAAATTCGCCAATTGCAGGATGTAGGATTCAATGGAATAAGTTATGCAGATCAAAATTCTTAAATCTAAAAGATTTTATAGAATAATCTGGACATTAATAGGCATAAAGTTTGGTATAGATATGATAATCTTTTATAAATCCCAAAAAAGACCTAAAAAAATAAAAAGGTAGCTAATAATCTCTTTATAGATAATAATTTTTTAAAAAGGAGCATGATATGAAGGCCTATATTTTAATAAATACAGTAATCGGCAAGACTAAAGAGGTTGCGGAAGAGCTTTCTAAGATGGATGAGGTAAAAAAATTTGATATTATCATGGGACCCTATGACATTATTGCTGAAGTAGAGACAGATGACCATGACACCCTTTCAAAGATAGTAATAGATAATATGCAGCAGCTTGATGCAATTAATCACACTATGACTTGTCCTGTTGTAACTTAGGTTGTGATGATAGCGCAAAAAAGTCTGACCGAATAACAGATATAATTTAACTGCCGCCTCCAAATAAGGACGCTTAGAATACTTTAAAAGATAAAATAATAATAAAAATAGCGATGCTTACGACAAATATACCAGGGATTCAACCAGACATCACTTTACCCTTAAAAGACAGGGTGGCGTTTATTACGGGCGGGACAGGTGTTATAGGCTCTGAGATTGTAAGAGAGTTTATAAGACAGGGAGCTACTGTTATATTTACATATAATAAGGCTATAGATAAGGCAAAAGGGCTTTTAGATGAAATAATTGAACATTCTCCCTATAGTATGTATATTCAGATGGATGTAAGGGACAGGCTATCTGTCAGAGAGGCTATTTTACAGATAAAGAGGCGCTTAAATGGTCTTCATATATTAGTTAATAATGCTGGGATTAATTTCCCGAATGACTTTGACAGGATAACAGATGAACAGTGGGATGAGGTATTATCTGTCAACCTGAAAGGGCCGTTTATCTGCACTCAGGAGGCGCTTTCCATTATGGATGATAACAGTGCCATTATCAATATAGGCTCTGTAAGCGGCCAGTACGGCGGGCCAAGGACGGCTCACTACGCAGTGAGCAAGGCGGGTCTCATATCCCTTTCTCAGGTAACCGCCCGTTTCCTTGCAGACAAAAAGATCAGGGTCAATACTGTAAGCGTTGGCATGGTGGAATCAGAGATGGCTCAAAGGGCATCCAATAGCCCTGCGGTAAGGCGCTCTATTGAATCCATACTGTTAAAGCGCATGGCAAGGCCGCAGGAAGTAGCAAAGGTAGTGGCGTTTTTGGCCTCTGACCATGCCTCTTATATTACTGCCCAGACGATTAATGTAAATGGCGGGTTATATTTTTGACGCTCTTAAATAAGACCATTCTCATAATTTCTGGCGGCATTGAGGCTGTTGAGGGCATATTAGAGGCCAATAGAATGGGGCTGAGGACAATAGTAGTTGATGGCGACAAGGATTGCCCCGGAAGAAAGATAGCCTCTCATTTCTTTCATATTGATACCTATGATGAAAAGGGGCTCTTGAGAAAATGCCTTGAGTATCTGTCTCAGGGGGGGGAGATTGATGGGGTCATATCCATAGCAGCAGATGTTCCATATACTGTCTCATCCATTGGGAACGCCCTTGATCTCCCTGCAATATCGCTGAAAGCTGCAATGCTCGCATCAGATAAGTATCTTATGAAGACCTACCTAAAAAAAATGGGCGTTCCTGTCCCTTATTTTAAAAAAATAACCTCTTTATCCGACCTATTATCAGCCTACAAAGAGATTGGCCCCCCATTTGTCTTAAAGCCTGTCGACAGTAGGGGCGCAAGGGGAGCGCTTTTGATTAACGATAAGGATATGCTTGAATGGGCATTTAGATATTCCATTGGTTTTTCAAGATGCAGCACGCTTATCGGAGAGGAATTTATAAAGGGGCGCCAGTTAAGCACTGAATCGATAGTATTGAATGGAAAGTTTTATCACATAGGTTTTTCTGATAGAAATTACACGCAATTCAAAAAATTTTTACCTCACATAATTGAAAATGGCGGAGAGCTTCCTTCCAGCATCTCTATAGAGGAAAGACGGGCTGTAGAAAGGATTATTGAAAAGGGCGCTAATGCCCTTAGTTTTTCTCACGGCACTGTAAAGGGTGATATTGTAATGTCTCATAATGGGCCGATGATCATTGAGCTTGCCCCCCGCCTTAGCGGTGGATATTTTGCCACCCATGAAATTCCCCTTTCTACAGGCGTGCCCTTTGTAAGATGCGCTATAAAGGCGGCTGTGAATGAAAAATTATCAGAAAATGAGCTTAAAATAAGACATGAGCGTTTTATAGTTCAAAGATACTTTTTCCCAGAGGAGGGATTTTTAAGGTCAATAGACGGGATAAGAGAGGCAATGCAGCATAAGTGGCTCAAGCTTTTTAAGATATACTATAAGGACGGCGATAAGGTCCCTAAAATATCATCGCATGTAAAAAGGGGCGGGGTCTTTATAGTAGAAGGCCGCAGCAGGGAAGAGGCTGTCAAACGGGCTGATACTATTTATAATACAGTAAAATGGCATGTGGATAAAACAAAGGCTACAACCTAATCAATCATGCGCACCAAAACAGGGCATAGAGGAAAAACAGGATTTAGGCGATAGCTTTAACAATCTTAATCTCTATTATAATAACCTTGTTCCGGCACATAATGGGGGTATTGCCATAGGGCAGATTTTTATAGGCATCTGTTTGCTGGGAGAGAGGCATTAAGAAATTAATAGACATATTGATTTTGACGTGTTAATTCTATATGTAATTTATTGGGTAATTTAACAGACAATTCAAGAAGTTAACTTAATTTATTTATAAAAATTACTTACAAAGGATGCAGACAAATATGAAAGATTTGACGCCAGATGCAAACAAAAAAGGCAATGACAATAGCCATGATGGATGGCTTTCGTTTATGTCCACAAAAGGCGAGCTTATTCAGACGCACATTTCATGGGTCTTTGTTGGCGATGAATACGTATATAAGGTTAAAAAGCCTGTCAATTTTGGATTTCTTGACTTTTCCAACCTTGATAAAAGGAAATTTTTTATAAATGAGGAACTCAGGCTCAATAAACGCCTATGCCCAAAGATATATCTTGATGTATCGGCTCTTATAGAAAAAAATGGCTCTTTTTGTCTTAAAAATTCTGATGATGCCATACCTGAGGGAGCAAAGGTCATAGAATGGGTATTGAGGATGAAGCGGCTTCCTGATGATGGGATGATGAAGGGGCTTATACTAAAGGAGCTTCTTACCGAGGGCCATATAGAGTTGCTTGTAAAAAAATTATCTTCTTTCTATCAAAATGCCCTTACTGGCAGTTGGGTTGACGGATATGGGAGCATTGATGCCATAACATTTAATACTGATGAGAACTTTGGGCAAACAAGGCCGTTTTTAGGGGAAATTCTTGATAAGACCCAGTATGACCAGATTGTCTCATTTAGTAACGATTTTATTGCCTCAAACAAATCACTCTTTAAAGAGCGCATAAATGAAGGGCGCATAAGGGAAGGACATGGAGACCTTT
>JALWQB010000189.1 GCA_026994795.1 Deltaproteobacteria bacterium | reverse complement strand
TCTATTAATGAGAGGGAGCCGTCCTCATTAACTTGAATGCTGTATATATGGTGCGTTTCCTTAATGGCATCAGTTGAATCCCCCTTTTCACCTGTCAGCGTCTCATTGGAGGCCATGTCAACATCTACGCCTTCCGCAGCCTCCAGTACATAATACGGTTCATATTCATAGGCATTAGAGACAGATGCAATGAATATCCTCCTGTTTATACGCCTTGACTCCAGAAATGAGCCATCAAGCGTGAGCCTGTCTTGAACTATAAACCTGCCACCGCTTAGATTAAGGGCAGTTACAGTGGTTTTGGAACTGTTTCCTGAAAGCGCCACATAAAAACCCCCTATCCTGTATATCTCCTTTGGATAGTCAGAAAGATAATGCTTGTCCAGAACATAAGGGCTTGAAGGCTCGCTCATATCCACTGCAATAAGGAGGCTTGCATCCCTGTTAGCGTATAAAAATACATCTTCATCTACAAGATAGAGGTCTGGTTTTTCCGTAACCGCCTCATCTCCTGCATCTTCAACAGCAGCATTTTCCGCCTTAGCGCCGACAATGGCCTCCTCCTCCACCCCTGTATCCGCCTCATAGGCGACATCTTCTCTTATAGCGAGAGGCATAATTTCAATATTCCCTTCATCTTGAGGGCTCCTGAATAGCCACTGGCCTTTTAGCCTCTCAAATGACGCCCTCATGGTCAAAGGGTAGATTGAGATTATCATATCTGGCGCGCCTTCTGGCAAAATCCCCGCCCCTATAAAACACCTGTCTTCCTCAGGGCATTCAGGATATGACGAGGCAATCACGGCTGGCGCAGAGAGGTCTATGACACGAAATGGCTCACTCCTTACAGGGGACAATCCCTCTTTCCACCTGTTGTCATAAAATGAATAAGACATAAGGGAATTAGTGTCCATATCCCAGAATACCAGATAACCAATGGCGTTTTTGATGGGCTGAGATGTCGTAAGGGTAATCTCGGCCGTATCCCCGCTGCCCTCTACCTCTACCCTTATTGCCGTATTTTCTTTATCGGTTTCCTCATATTGCTTCATAGCGGCATGGGATAAATGATAATTGTCTGATATTACAGGAGGTATTATCAACAGTATAATAATGTTAAAAAAAATGACTGTTCCTGAAATTAACAGGCTGTTGCACGCTCTCATGGGTTGCTCCAGAACATATTTTTTATAATGGATAAAAATAATTACAAAACATATTAAACTATTATATAGAGAATTATATTAAAAGGCAATGGCTGTTTTGCATAATGCTTTTTATCGTTTAATGTTAGTAAGCAGATTAGAAACAACCAGTCTTTTCCAGCCATTAAACAGGCAGAGCATGAGCCATGCTATTAAAATCCCTACAACATAACCCCCTATGACATCTAAAGGGTAGTGTGCGCCAAGGTATATGCGAGAGTAGCCTACAAGAAGGATTATAGAAAAAACCGACAGGCAAATGGGCATCTTACGATAAAAGCCACATAGATATGAGGCTATAAATGCCGTGTTTGCAGCATGACATGAGGGGAAGGACAGCGTATGTCTCACTGTATTAAGGGCATATTGGCCTGTTATGAGCTTAAACTGCCCCCCCTTATAGATATATGTCTGCGCCATTGTAAAAAATGGACGAGGACGGCCTATAATGGGCTTTAGTATGTGGTAGCAAAGGGCATCGGTTATTATAATCCCGATGATAAGAGACAAAATCATATATCGCTCTTTCTTATCGCCCTTAAACAGCCTCCAGAGGGCAAGCGGGATGGCTATAATGATGAGGACATCTTCATCTGAAAAAATAGGCATTATCATGTCAAAGAAGGGGGCGCGCCAGCAGTTTAAGGTGGAAAATACCGCCTTATCTATGGAGACTATCCCTGATATTATATTTAGCATAATGCCATAATCCCCTATTTTCTCTTTCCCTTTTCCCCCAAGAATATCCAGTAGCCAAGTTTAAAAGAGTTATCTTTTCTGCCTATGGGAATTACAACATGTTTAAGTGGCTTAATGGCTGAAAACGCATATATCTGCCCTTTTTTAAGGTGTTTTTTATCAGGCTTAATCAAAATGGCCTTAAAAGAGCCGTCATTAAAAAGCGGGCTATCCCAGAGGTCATATTGGGATTTTATGCGGTTTTTGTCGCCTTTCCACATATAGACCCTTGGGTTCTCCTCCATATAAAAGGCAAGCTCGCTTACCGCCTGTCTTGGATATGCAAAGATATACTGGACCTTTTGGGGATAGCCGTTCTCTCTTGCAACCTCACTCACCTCTTTTGATAGCTCTTTCCAGCCATAAAGACGCTTAAATGGGTCAATGCTTGCGCCTTTAATTAAGGGATGCTGAAATATAAACGGGCTTAAATAAGTAATAATGGTAAAAACCCCCCCTATAATGGCAGTAACTCTCAATAACCCATCAGCCTTTTTAACGGAAATGACCGCATTTATCCCAAGCATAATAGAGGTTATAAAGAATGGGGCAGGCCAGTTTGCATTGACCTTTTGATGAAACGAGAGGAGCATAATAAGCATAAGAGGTAAGCCTCCCATAATAAAGGCAAAGTTTATAGAGTTATAAGAGGCGCTCTTATCGGAGTTGTCTTTTATTGCGCTATGTATAACGAGCTTTGATGCCTTATATATCCCAAAAAGGATTATAAGGAAGGTTAAGGGCGATAATATGCCAAAAAGAGAGCCAAAAAGATGAGCGAATGTCTTTATAGACCCCAACAACCCATCAGCATTGGCTGAAAAGTGATGCCTTGTATGTATAATGGTTATCCAGCTATGCTCCATATTCCACAATATGGTTGGCATAAATATTAATATACTGAAAAAGATAGATAGCACAAAACGCCATGACTTAATTATGTGTCTATATCTGTTTGATATTATTAAATATAAAAAAGAAAGCCCATACATTGCAATCATTGTCTGCTTGCTCAACAGCCCTAGCCCTGTTGTAATCGCCCACATTGACCACCATGCTATTGATTTTTTAAAGTGGTTATGTGCGTTGATTGCCTTATAAAAGAAGTAGGTTGCTGTTGCCCAACATGCGATTAAGGGCGCATCTATTGTCATTATATAGGCCCCAATGCTTGATGCAGGTGTTAAGGCGCTTATAAGGAGTGTCCAGAGGGCAGCCGTCTCTCCAAAGAGCTCTCTTGAGAGGAGATAGGTAAATATAAGGGAGATTGTCCCTAATAACACTGATAGAGCCCTTACCCCCACCTCAGTATTTCCCAAGATGGATGTCCCTGCCTTTATAAGCCATGCTATAAGAGGTGGCTTACTGTAATATCCAAAGGCAAGGTGTCTTGACCAGTCCCAGTAGTATGCCTCATCAGGGGATAGTGGCAGGGGAGATGCAAATAAGAATAACAGGCGAATGGCGGTTATGATAGATATGATTATTATAATAGTTGTGGGTCTTGTTAACATATCAACCAAGGGGCACAGGCGCACAAGATGTAAGGGCAAACCAAGCCCCAAGTAGATTGGGCATTCCGTGCGCCTGCTGCGCTTTTTAAACGGATTTTTTGAGCAATTTTAGCTTGCTTCTTAAACGTAGTCTTATACATATACTTTAAGCGGATAAAAGATGGACATTTTTAAAAGTTTGAAAATTCCATGTCAATAGTGAATCTAATTTTTCTTTATGGTCAGTATAAGCTGTAGCGGTAGTGGTTAAATTGTAAGTAATGACTGTTCCATGTTATACTCTGTAACGAACCATTTGAGCACAATATGATGATATACATCAGATTTAGAGAAAGAAAGAGTTTTCCTTACAAAGCGGCCCAAT
>JALWQB010000188.1 GCA_026994795.1 Deltaproteobacteria bacterium | reverse complement strand
AACGCTCTATGACCTCAGATATGCTAACAGCCTTATTTAAATGTATGAGCCTCAATATGACAGACTCAACAGCTATCCTTGGGAATTGAGTATATCTCATTGCATCAAGGGAACGGGATAGGATTGAGAGCATCTCATGTAAGGTCGTCTCGTCATGGGCGAGTTGATAAAGCCCTTTAATATGGTCAATGGGATTAATGTATAACTGGCCGCCATCATCTCCTAAGTCGTGATACAAGAGGACATCTCTCATAAGCAAGACAAGCTCCTCTATAAGGCCCTTCAGATTTCCGCCAAACCGATACACCTTATCAATTATCAAAAGGGCCTTTATAGGGTCCGCCTGTAATATGGCATTAAAAAGCTCTTTTACCTCATTTATAGGGATGAGCCCGAGCGCCTCTTCAACCTCCTTTTCAGTAGCTGCCCCAAACGCAATCACCTGATCAAGGAGGCTTAGGCAATCCCTCATGCTGCCTTGGGCAGCCTTTACAACAAGCTCTATTGCATTAGACTCAATATCTATTGACTCCTGCCTGCAAATACTGCTTATATGCCCATTTAGCTCATCATTTGTGAGCAGTCTAAACTCGTAGTGCTGACACCTTGAACGGATGGTATCTGGCACCTTTGACGGCTCTGTTGTAGCAAAGATAAAGTGGACATGTGATGGCGGCTCTTCAAGGGTCTTTAATAAGGCGTTAAAAGCCTCACGAGTCAACATGTGGACTTCATCTATGATATATACCTTTTTTCTGCACTTTACAGGCAAAAAGATAATGGTCTCCCTTAAGCTCCTGATCTCATCTATGCCCCTGTTTGATGCCCCGTCTATCTCTATTACATCAACGGCAATGCCCCTTGTTATCTCCTTGCAGTTCTCACACTTATTACATGGCTCTATAACCGTGCCTTTGGCGCAATTTATGGCCTTTGCAAGTATCCTTGCAATAGAGGTCTTGCCTACCCCCCTTGCCCCGCTGAACATAACAGCATGGGCAAGCCTGCCTTGGCCAATGGCATTTTGGAGCGTCTTTGTAACATGCCTTTGGCCTACTACATCAGAAAAGGTCTGTGGACGCCACTTTCTGGCAAGGACAAGATAAGACATTTAACACCATGTTCTCAAATAAAGATGAATTATATGCTCAATTAACATTAATTATCACTTTTGAAAATTTTTTTAAGATATTGCAGTAAATTGACATACAGGCCATAAACAATATTTGTGCCAACAGTATCTATCCCTTTGCGTACATTAAACATATTTTTCTCTTTTTAAGATATTTATTGCACAAGACATTGAATGATTTTAAGCATACCATTAACATGTTGTTTTTTACAATATCTTTTGCGTTGTTTTTTTGAGAAAAATTGCCATGAAAATTACTTCTGATTTTTCCTGCGCCGAACAGGAGTTAGCTCAAGAAAAGAGGCATTTTTATACAAAAAGCTTTTTAGCCAATTGCGGAAAAGGGATTTAAAAGATATTGTATATGATGTTGATGGAGATGCAGGCTCAATTGGTGGTGCATTTATATCTAATCCTGCAAGGGCGTTATACGGCATTAACATTACAGTGATTGAGAGGTATATGGGGAAAATGGCAAAGAAAAGGTCAAAGAGGGCAGTTCCAAGAAAAAGGCACGATATTGAAGGGGATACAGGCTTAGTTAGGGCGCCTCAAGATAAGGAGGTTGGCTCTAAGGCCAATATGATAAAGAGCGATCAGGTAATCGGGCTTATGTCATGGATAAATACGACCATTCACGGCCTTATTGAATACAGGTGGTGGAAGGAGCTTATTGGCATTGCCATTATACTTGTGATTGCATTTTCAGTAAGGTTTGAAGACCTCTGGGACTGGAAGAAGAGCCCGCAGATAGCTATGTATAAGGGTGAGCCAATACTTACTACCTTTGACGGATACTACTATCTCACCTATGCAAGGGATATTGCAGAGGGGCACTATGGAAAGGTTGACTATAGAAGGGGCGTGCCAGATTACCCTGCCTGCCCCTCACCGCCTCCACTTCTATCTGTATTTGGCGCTATTGCCCACAAGATTACAGGGGCGTCTTTTAATTGGATAGGCGCGGTGCTCCCGATATTTTTGGGGATGCTCCTTGTAATACCCCTTTATCTTATGGCGCGATATTATGGAGGGCCTATTATGGCCCTGAGCGCTATACTGATGGCTACCCTATCTCACTATTATCTCTATAGAAGCAGCCTTGGATGGTTTGATACGGACTGTATGCACCTTACATGGGCGGTCTCAACTGCCTATCTCTTTATGATGTTCGGCGTTACTGAGGGCTTAAGGCGTTATATATACTGTCTCCTTGGCTTTATTATGACCCTCCTCTTTATGTGGTGGTGGGATCAGGCAGTGGTCATTGCAACAGCCCTTGCCCTTACCCCATTTGGCGTTGCCATATTGTTCTTTTATAGGCCCACTAAAAAGGACATACTTATATTTTCAGGCATTATAGGCTGTTTTACAGTTATAATTATGCTGTGGAAGGGGGTCAGCTTCCCTTTTCAGATAATTAGCGGGGTTCTATCGCAATTAAAATACATAGCAAAGGATACGACTAATACTGGCTTTCCTAATCTCGGCATTACCATATCTGAGCAGGCAAGGCCGAGCTTTAATGAGGTAATACAAAAGACATCAGGGAGCAAGGCAACCTTTTTCCTCTCTCTACTGGGGCTTGGGCTCCTCTTTTATAAGAGGCCAAAAGAGAGCCTGTTTCTGTCTGTCCCACTTATCCTTGCCTCATTCAGCTTCTTTTTTGCAAAGAGGTTTCTTATCTTCATGTCGCCTGTTACTGCAATGGGCATAGGGTATCTTGTATATTTTCTTTGGACAATGGGGAGAAAACTGGCTCTATTAAGGGTTGCCTCTATTGGCCTTCTCATATTCCTCGCCTATCCTGCATATCAAAAGGCAATGGCCAAGAACTTCTGGCCAAAAGAGCCGCCGCACCTTATAGATGGGATGGTTTTTGCAAAAGACGCACTCCCTGATGATGCAGTAATATGGGCATGGTGGGACCACGGCTATCCCATCATATACTGGTCAAATAAGGGCACTGTAAATGACGGAGGCATACATGGGGATGAAAGGTCAGTATATAACGGCATCCCGCTTGCTGCCCATGACCAGCGCTTTTCAGCGAACTTTATGAGGTTTTTTGTGGCAAGGGGTCAAAGGGGGATAGGAAAACTTTATAAGGCCCTTGATGGCGATAAGGATAGGGGCATGAAGTTTATGAAAAAGGTTCTTACAGTAGGGCCTAAGGCAGCGCTTGAGATTATAAAAGATGCCAATTTAAAGCCAGTGGATAAATTAAAGAGCCCATCTGACTGGCTTGAGTTCTTTTTCCCAAAGGAGGCAAGGCCAGTATATCTCTATCTTGACTGGAGGCTTACTGTAACAAGCTACTGGTGGTTCTGGCTCGGGACATGGGATATAGCAAAACAGGACGGGATTCATCCATCTTATAAGACATTCTATAATCTCTCAAGGAGGGGGGACAGGATAAAGGGTAATGGCATGGAGGTTGATATGGAAAAGGGGCTTTTAAGGTTTAAAAACAGGCTCATACCACTTAAGAGCATATTTATAATCACAAGAAAAGGCCCTATTACAAAACAATACAACCACAAGACTGATGCGCAGTTTGAGGCATTTTTGCCAGCAGGCTTTGGCGCCCTTATGGATAAAAATATTGCAGACTCCATATTTAATAAGCTTTACTTGCGCCACCTGTATAACCCTAAATACTTTAAGCCTATAAGGCTCATGACCCCATCCCATCA
>JALWQB010000187.1 GCA_026994795.1 Deltaproteobacteria bacterium | reverse complement strand
GCTTAACGCCTGTCCTTTCTGATTGTCAAATATCATTTAACCGTCTCCATATATCCATTAAAGTTGCAGGCTTAATCTCTGGCCTGAAGGCATGTCCTTCAGTGGCTGCAACAGGATGGATGAGTATATCAAGCTCTGCCTGCCCCCAGAATAATATCCCTCTTGCCTCTGGCATAACCTTTTTAAAAAGCTGAAGACCCTTGTTTAAGGGATTGACCCTCTCTTTAGTAAAATGAATATGACGGGCGACTATGTCTAAATTTCGGCCCTTTTCCGCCTGTAAAATATGATTTGCAAGCAATGAATACCAAATCTCTGTTAAATAAGGGATAAACCTATCGGCATCTTTTACCTTAAACTGCCCTATTAATACCTTATCGCCTATTTTTAAAGGTAAACGATAGGTGGCAACAAGTTTTTCTTCCCTGAGAATATGATGCAGTGTCAATTCCAAATCCTCTTGAGTGCCTTTAATGTTGTGCCATTTCATTATGGAACTCCAGTAAAATTTTTGCCTTAATGGGCGGCGCATAATTTTCAATAAGAATGCCGCGTCTAAAACGCTTAATTAATGATTTCAATATATTTTTAAGCTCATATATAAACATTGGACGGTCTTTTAAAATAATCTCAACATAAGCAGTGCCTGATTTAGTTTTATTAAAATTATAAGTATTTAATTCAGAATAACCCCTTAAAAACCAGTATATTTTATTAATATTATATAGCTGTATTGGCCTTGTGTTGCGATAGGATGAAATTTTAGTCAAGGCTTCATTTTTACTCTTGAACAAAGAGGCTATCTGAGCTTTCTGCCTCTCTATCCTCGTATCAATAAAACCCTCATACCATTTAATGCCCAGCAATATGCCTAATTGAATTATTAACAGCAAAGATAAGATGTTCTGTTTCGTAAAATGCCTATCCATATTGTTCTCCTATCATAAGAAGAACATTTAAGGGACGGTATTCTGGAATGCATACATCAATTGAGATTGAAAAATTAAAGAGCCAATTTGGAATAATAGAAGATAACAGCGAAAAAGAGATATTTAATAGGGTGTTAATGGAGCTTGTTGAGTTAAAAACCCAAATAGATTTAGTAAAACTTGAAAATAGCTCCTCTAAAAAGCAGATCCAAAAGATGGACCAGGAATTTCAAACCTTAAAAAAAGATAGAGAATACTGGCAGAATCAAGTAATACTGCTTAGAAAAGAAATTAAAAAACAAATTAAGCATGTTTTTATGGCCTTTGTCGTATGTTGCTCAGTCTTAATTGCCGGAACTGTATGGATTATTTTCTCCTAAACCATGACAAGACGCAGCTTTTTGCAAAGCATATTGACCTTATCGGCATATCCTCAATTACTTGATATTACATCACAATATCTAAAGGGCTATAATAGCGCCGCCCCTGATGGAGAAGTTATTTTAAAGGCCATAAAAGACCATTGTCAATTCGTCAAAAAACATAATGTTCAAATCTTTCAAAAAATGAGATTAGCGGACTGGTGGGCAATTACAATGAGCATTTGTAAGACAGAATCAAACTTTAATCCAAAAGCAGTTAATGAAAACAAATACGGTAAGATGATAGGGCTGATGCAGATTAATTATACCTATTGGTCAGAAAAAATTCTTAAAGGCAGGCCAAAAGAATTTTTGTTTGACCCCTATTGGAATATAAGAGTAGGGCTTGCCATTTTTTCATCAGACCTCGCCAGAACAGGCAGCATTAGAGAGGCCCTTTACGCCTATGTAGGCGGTAAAAATCATTCCTATGTTACAAGGGTATTAGAAGATGCCTTCTGGCTAATGGGCGTTGCTGGTTATAATAATGTTTAACATAAAGGCATTATAGGACAAAAAATAGGAGGGAAAAAATATGGAATTTGAAAAAGGCGGTATGTCAGATTTGGTTTTGGTCAAGCGTTCTCAACTGTCTATTATTCCAGAATATCAAAAAATCACTTTTGAGCTTCCTTATGATATAGGAGACAATTTTTTAAAGTTATGTGATAAGACCAACAGGGACCCGGATGAGGTAGTAGCACGTCTTATAAAACAATGGACAAAAAAAGAACGGAAAATTGCATTTAAGACAGACGAGACAGACATAGAATGTCAGTATAGCGCAAGTTATACTTGGAGGGAAAAAACATGATGACAATTGTCAGCCGCCTGAAGGAACGCGGTTTAGGTGATTTAATTTTAAGATTAAAAGATTTGTCGATTGGCGAGACAGATTTAACAAAAATATTGCCGGTAAAAAGCATAAATTGTTCAAGCGTGCACAGATGTGGAAAAATTGAATGTCCCAGTTATGGCAAAAAGGCTCATTGCTGGTATGAAGCTGGCAGTTATGCCCCTGAAATTTATTGTCCCAAGATATTAAACGGAGTTTTTCAGAGTTGCGAGGAATGTAAAGTATATAAAAAAGCAATAAGAAATATAAGAGATGAAATATCAACTTTTTTAAACGCTTTTATATTGCGTATAAGCTCAATAATCAACAAAGGGAAAGAACAAGGTAGAAGAGTAAAAGACAGTTGTAAGCGTTTAATGGAGTTGTCCAGAGAATTATTGAATAGCGCAGAGACGAGTAAACTGGAATCTGACAGATTGCAAGATGTATCATCACTGATAGAAGAAGGCATATCTTCAATTGCATCTGGCTTAGAGGAGATGACAGCGACTATTGCGGAGATATCGGGTCATGCGAGTGAGGCGCGTGAGACAGCAAATGAGGCAAGGGAAAAATCAGAAGAGACTCAAGATATAATAAGAAAATTGTCAGATTCCTCCAATAAAATAAATGAAATAAGTAAATTGATAGGAGAGATAGCGGAACAGACTAATTTGCTTGCGTTAAATGCTGCAATAGAGGCGGCCCGGGCAGGAGAGGCAGGTAAAGGGTTTGCGGTAGTAGCTCATGAGGTAAAGGAGCTGGCCAAGCAGACAGGTGAGTCAATAGGAGCGATAGAGGATATGGTGGCAGAATTGCAGGAAGGGGCTGAAAGAGCATTATCAGCTATACAGGCGATATATGAGATAATTCAGCGAGTAGCGGAGAGCAATACGAGTATAGCGTCAGCCGTAGAGGAACAAAGTGCAACAACTAACGAATTAAGCGAGAATGCCAGCAGGATAAATACAGAGATGAAGACATTGTTAGAGATAGAGAAAAAACTTCAAGATATAGGAAAATTAAACTTTAAAGGGGCAGAGGAAGTGAGGAAACACTCAGGGGAATTATCAAAAGGGGCAGATGACTTATTAAACACAATGGAAGAATTTAAGACAGCATAATAAGCGGATATATTTATCATTAGACAACAGTGAAATTGCAGAGCGTTGACCCGGACCAAAACCGATACAGGCAATATACCATCAGAATAGACCGCACCTTATGGGGAGACTATGCAGTTACAAGGGTATGGGGACGCATTGGGTATCGCGGCAGGAAAAAGGTTGATGTGTTTCCTGACATTGAAAAGGCAAGGGCGCATGTAAAAAGGCTTGTAAGGATGCGTTTAAGGCATGGATATAAACCTCAAACGTAATAAAAGGGGGTTTTATAATGACATTATATGAATTAGGAGTTTTTTTATTAGGAGGACTTGGCATAGTCTGTATTGTTGGCATCTTCTGGCTGATGTGTTCAGAAAAAAGCTATTGAACCAATAAGGAGACTTGCGGAGCAAGCCTTGATAGTTCTGACTCAAGAGGAAATTGATAAACTTTTTGAGGGGGAAGAGCCTGATAAAAAGGACAATTCCCGCCGTGCTGCGCTTAAAGAGCGTATGAAAGAGGCCAGCGAGAGGTATTACAGGGCAATGCGTCTGTATCGCACCTATAGGGTAG
>JALWQB010000186.1 GCA_026994795.1 Deltaproteobacteria bacterium | reverse complement strand
TTTGAGTTTTTTTTTAAATAATTCTATTTTTTCTCTAAAATCGTCTTCATTTCTCCCATCTTTTAGCCCTTCTAACATCTCCCTTAAAAGGGTGATGCCTGAAAAAAGATCTACCACTGTGTCTGCATCGGGAAACTCGCCTTCCTTTCTGAAGGGTTGAACCATATCTTCAAGATAGTGTGAAAAAGAGCTTATAAGGGGAAGATCAAAAAAAGATGCGGTGCCCTTGAGGGTATGCAGCCCCCTCATAAGATTTTCAATGCTCTCTTTTGGGTCCCCGTCTCTAAGCTCCAGCCGTATGAGTGATTCATCAGATGCGTCCAGAAGGTCCTCGGCATCACTCAGAAATTGCTCCAGAAGTTCATTTGAAACAGCCATAACGCTACTCCTCTGTTTTTTTACCTAAATCCTCCAATCCCAAAAGACGGCAAAAAAGGGACAAAAGTAAACAATATGCTATCTCCTGCACATAACCGTTATATATGTTGGCAGTAATTAGTTTTTGTTTTAATTATTTGTAATAATTAACGTCTTCCTAAATTGTCTAATGCTTTCAAACAATTTTTAAAGCTGATCTGCTATGTATTTTATAAAAAAGTTTATAATGGTTACCATCTTTTAATATAGGTGTCAACCCTTGAATCTCTATCATTTTAAGGGCATTGTATTTATTCCTAAATGATTTATTATCCCTTAATATAATTCTATCCATTATAGATTATATTACTATGAACAAAAGGAGGAGATAATAAGCAATGTTTAAGCGCCCTGCATACATTTCCATAGAGGAGAAGGAAGACATATTAAAACGCCTTATCCAGAAAGACCCTGCGCTATGGGTAAAATCAGATGATGCCAAAGAGGCGGTAAAGAACAGGCTTGGATGGCTGAACTGCCTTTCCTTTATGAAGGAGCATATTAAAGATATCAAGGAGTTTTCTGATAAAGTAAAGGAGATGGGCATTAAAGATATTGTGCTGCTTGGCATGGGCGGCTCAAGTCTTGCCCCTCTGGTTATGTCTCAGATATTTGGAAGCGCCGAGGGCTTTCCCAATATGTACGTGATTGATAGCACTGACCCTGATTATATAGAGGAGATAAAAGAAAAAATTGATATAAATAATACCCTCTTTATAGTTGCCAGCAAATCAGGGACAACCATTGAGCCCAATATGCTTTTTGCCTATTTCTGGGATATTATTGAAAAAAATAAGGGTGGTGCAAATGGCGGCGCAGGCGATGGGGCGGCGGGCAGACAATTTATGGCGATAACTGACCCCAATAGCCCCCTTGAGGAACTTGCAAGGGAAAAGGGGTTTTTAAAATGCTTTTTGAATATGCCTGATATTGGCGGAAGGTATTCTGCCTTGAGTATGTTTGGCCTTGTCCCCGCTGCCCTTATAGGGATCGACATTGAAAGGCTCCTTGAAGAGGGCCAAAATATGGCTTCAAGATGCCTTAAAGACCCTGTATCGTGGAAAGATAACCCGGCAGCTACGCTTGGGGAGTTTCTTGGAGAATATGCAGTTCAATCAAGGGATAAGCTCACACTCTTATTTGATGATGAGCTTAGGCCTTTTGGTCTATGGTTAGACCAGCTTGTTGCAGAAAGCACAGGGAAAGACACCCATGGCCTTGTCCCTATTATTGGAGAGACAACTGGGATACCTGGCTTCTATGGGGCAGAGAGGATATTTGTCTATACAAGGTTGTCTTCAACCCCTGATGACAAGGGGGTAAAAGGCTTTATAAAAGAGCTGAAGGAGGCAGAATTTCCTGTATATGAGCTGACCCTTAATAATCTGTATGAGCTTGGAGGACAGTTTTTTATGTGGGAGATGGCAGTTGCCCTTGCCTCACACTTTATCGGGGTAAATCCATTTGATGAGCCTGACGTAGTATCTTCTAAGAAAAAGACCAAAGAGGCTATAGAGGCCTATGAGAGAGAGGGAAAGTTCCCCGTAAAGTTCTGGATTGACCCCAAGAGCAATATAAATTTCAGGGCATCTAAAATACTTGCACCGTCAATGAAAGGGCTTTCACGGGCAATTATGGATATGTTCCAAGTGCTCCCATCATGGGGGTATGTGGCATTTCTCCCATATCTTCCATATAAGGAGGAACTGGACGATCTCTTTACAGATATGCGCCACTTGGTAAGGCAGGAAAAGGGATGTGCCACAACGCTTGGATATGGTCCACGATACCTGCATTCATCAGGGCAGCTATATAAAGGCGGACCTCTATCTGGCGGTTATTTTATCTTTACAAGAAAGCGCTCAAAAGACAGGGAATATGACGCAATTCCTGAACACAATATTTCATTCTGGCACATGCAGTTTGCGCAGGCAATTGGAGACTTTAATGCCCTTGCAGACGGCGGCAAGAGGGCGCTTCATATACACCTTCCCGCTGACTACATTACAGGGCTTGAGACCTTTAAGAGGGTTTTATCAAGGGCAATAAGGCTTTAATGCACTGTTTTTACAGGCTATAATAAATAATTATGTTATCCCTTAAAAGGATCATCCTTGTCATATTATTAGTATTTAGCCTGTGGGCGTTTGGGACACTGGGCTATATGATAATAGAAGGGTGGTCATTCAGGGATGCCTTTTTTATGACAGCCATAACCGTCTCTACCGTAGGTTATGGAGAGGTACGGCCATTATCTCCAACTGGAGAATATTTTACCGTTATTCTGATTGCATTGGGGGCAAGTACGTTTTTCTATGCCATCTCCCTGTTTATAGACGCCTTTATACAGGGGCACTTGATGGGTTTTTTTGAAAGGACAAAAATGGAAAAGGCCATATCAAGACTTGAAGATCACTTTATTATCTGCGGATACGGCAGGATTGGAAGGACTATTGCCTCTACTCTTGCCCAAAAAAATGTAAAATTAGTCGTCATTGAACGCTCACCAACCACCATTAAAGAGATTAAAGAGAACAAAGAGGGTAAAGAGGGTAAATTATTGTGTATAGAAGGAGATGCCACAAGGGATGAGATATTGATAAAGGCAGGCGTAAAGAGGGCAAGAGGTATCGTATGCGTATTAAAATCTGATGCAGACAATGTTTACATTACTATAAGCGCAAGGTGGCTCAATCCCGACCTTCTTATTGTGGCAAGGGCAAGCACGCCCATGGCGGAAAAAAAGATGAGACAGGCAGGGGCAGACAGGGTTATATCCCCTTATGAAATAGGGGCAATGAGGATGGCGCTTGCGATACTTCAGCCAACTGTAACGGAATTTTTGGACCTTGCAGTGCATTCAAGCGACTTTGATCTGAGTATAGAGCAGATAGAAATCAAAAAAGAGACATCCTTATGCAATATGTCAATAAAGGATTCAGGACTCAGGCCACAATTTGGCATAACCGTGCTCGCGATCCAAGACCCTAAAAACAGGCTTATCCTATCACCTGACCCTGAATTTATCCTGCAAAATGGCCATGTGATAGTAGCGCTTGGGCCAACTGAAGGCATTAATAGACTAAAAAGTATTATGGGATGAATTTCCTGAAAATTAAAGAAAATGGCTCATCTTGCCAAACAGGTGAAAGGGATTGAATATTAACTCAATAGAGACGGCATAAGCGAAGTTCACTGCAATACAATGGATGGGATATAGACTGGATTACGCAACTTTCTTCGCCCTTTTCGTAGGGTTCACAAGAAGTATGTGGATATATTACATTGCCATATTTGAGTAGGCACACAATATCAAACAAGTTGGGCATAATAATAAAAATAAAGAGCTGGTGAATAACGAATAAGGTTAGATTGTGTGAGTGAGCGTAAGCGAACGAACCACAATCTGAACCGTTTGTTGGACAAGCCCTATTCCGTATATAGAAAAAAGCTTTTTGGCGTG
>JALWQB010000185.1 GCA_026994795.1 Deltaproteobacteria bacterium | reverse complement strand
GCTGTAAAGTAATCCTTAACATCTTACTATATTAATAGTCAGGAAAATTGCTTTGTAAAAAGCTACCCACGTCATTCCTCGAAAATTAAGCGGTGGATTTTGGTAAAGGCATTTGTTGATAATAATATTGAAAAAAGGCAGTTGAAAAGATAATACATAGCCTATATAATCAATTTAGGCATATAAATATAATAAATAGGTGGTGAGCCATCTTGAAAAGGAGCGAGGGTGAAAATGTCTTCAACGGCAATTATAACGATGGAAAAAATGCTTGAGTCTTTACCAGAAGAAATACAAGATCGAATAATAGATCATCTGCGTGAATATATCTTGGATTTGCAGGATGAGTTTGAGTGGAACGCGCTATTTAAGCGTAGTCAGGAAAAATTAATTAAGGCTGCTTGTCAGGCTAAAAGTGAAATTACTGCAGGCAAAGCCAGTTCTATGGACTTTGATCGTCTATGAAATCGGCTACCTTGCCTTCTTTTTGGAAAGTTTATACTCGTCTTGATGAAAGCATTAAATGTCAAGCCAGAAAAGCTTTTCTCTTATGGGTTCATAATCCATTTCATCCATCTCTCCGTTTCAAATGTATTAACCGTGAGCATAATATATGGTCTCTAAGGATAACGAGGGGTTATCGTGCTGTTGGGCTTTTTGAAGGGGATACAGTGACATGGTTTTGGATTGGTCATCATGATGATTATGAACAGTTTTTTGCATGATTATCGCAAGACAAAAAAAGGATAGACAAAATATTCTTAACAATAGAATTGTGGTTGAGATTATTCAATGGTGTTAAAAATGTATTATTTTTACAAAGTAGGATAAGAGATTAGAGGTAAAAATTACATCAGGATATATTGACGGAGAAGTAAAAGGCAATTAATAGATATTATATCACTTTCAGTAAGAGAGAGGCATTATTTTCGTCCATAGGCATTACAGGAAGCAGATGAGTATTAAAAAGAGAAAAGAGCCTAACAAATCGATCGGTGCAGGGGGCTGTCAATCCGCGGCGCTGCGCTTGCGGGTTGCCAGTCCCTGACCTTGGTCGGTATGGAAACTTCAATGCAGGCATATTTTAAGGCGACAAAGGCAATTGAGAGTATTTTGGGGCATGAGCAGGCAAGGCCCGTTATTGATGCCCTGAATATCGGCATTTCAGCCTTTGAAAATAAGTTTGAGGAGCAGAGGCCCATACTCAAGGCTGAGATAAAAGACGAAATGAGCAAGGAACTGGCGTCAAAGGCAGACCTTGCTTTGGTAAAAACCGAATTAAAGGCAGAGATTAATCGGGTAGAAATTGAATTAAAGAGTGATATTGAAACAGTAAGGGCTGAACTAAAAACGGATATTGAAAAGGTAAGGGCTGAATTAAAGGCCGATCTTGATAATGTAAGGGCCGGATTAAAGGCTGAGGTCAATCAGCTTAGGTCTGAGATGAAATACAATTTTCGCATTATATGGATATTTATGGCTATAATCTTATTTTTTTCAGCAAGCGCAAACCCAATCTTTCAGCATCTTCTTAAAATGCTTATGAATATGCCTAAATAGTCCTACCCCTAATAACTATAGTGAACCCCAAAAACTGGACAGGGTAATAAAGTGGATTATTGGGTGCCAAATAAATTATATAGTTTTAATGATAGCTTGAATGATCACTTTAGAAGGAGGCAGCATAATGGGGTCGCATAGGTTTTTAACAAGTGTGTTAGGTTTAAACGAATCTATTAGGCCGCTTCGCAAGGCAGGCCACCCTTGACCGTCCCTAAACGGCATGGTTTAGGACGGGTAGTTTTGAGGGTTACACTGGGAAGATGAGGCACATTGTTCCTCAATTAATGAAAGCAAGAAATATCCTTATTTTTTGTCTTGATATTGGGGCCCCACCTCAGTTGTAAGACCATGCATAGCCTTAATAGAACATATAAAGAGGCCATAGATTACATATCTAAGTTCCAGTTTCACGGCTTTAAACTTGGCCTTGAACGGATGGAGGCCATAGCAAGCGCCCTTAAAAACCCTCATAAAAAATACCCTTCTATCCATATCGCAGGGACAAATGGAAAGGGCTCTGTATGTGCGTTTCTTGAAGCAATCTTGAGAGTTAGCGGCATAAAGACAGGGCTTTATACATCTCCGCACCTATACACCCTGAGGGAACGCTTCAGGATAGACGGAAGGCTTATCTCAAAAGACGAGCTTACAAACCTTATCTTTGAGGTCAGGAACTTGATTGAAAGGGGATTTGAGTTAAGCTATTTTGAATTTACCACAATTATCGCTATGTTGTGGTTTGCCAGAAAAGGCGTTGATATTGCCATATTTGAGACAGGCCTTGGCGGAAGGCTTGATGCAACCAATATTATAGAGCCTATTATCTCAATTATTACCAATATCTCTATTGACCATAAGTCTTTTCTCGGAAATACGATTGAAGAGATTGCCTATGAAAAGGCAGGGATTATAAAGCAAAATGGCATTGTTGTAACAGGGGTAAAAGATAAAAGCGCCCTTAAGGTCATAGAAGATATAAGTGAAAGAAAAGGGGCAGTTTTATATAGAATAGATAGAGATTTCTTTTATGAGCTTAACAATAAGGCTAATGCAAAACATAACATAACCCTCTGTTACAATTATAATATCTGCCATAACATATCCAATCACGATACTAAAGAAGCTATTAAGGAAAGCGCTCCAACAGATAATCCCTGCATTATAGATGACATAGAGGTCGGTCTTACAGGAAGGCATCAGGCTGAAAATGCCTCTATTGCCTCATTTTCCGCCGTGCTTTTAAGGCACTGTTTTGCAAAAAAGACTAATCAGCTCATATCCCCTCTCAATAATATATTTAATGGCATATTTTACGAGACAATACGAAAAGGCATAGGCTCTGCCTCATGGCCTGCAAGGGGAGAGATTATTGAGGCGTCATTAAGGGGCATTAAGCCACCTTCAAAGAGATTTGTCCTCATAGATGGGGCGCATAATGAGGCGGGAATAATTGCGCTCACTGAATTGTTAAGGGAGTTAAAAGGTGGCGCTAAGGGTGCTTTCGTCAATGGGCTATGTCTTAAGGGGTTGGTCTGGGCAATGAGCAATGAAGGAGGAGATAAGGACTTTATAAGGCTATTTTCCATAATTGCCCCGCTATTTGATGTTATTGTCATAACAGAGCCCACTGGCCCAAGGCAGCCAGTTACGATAGAGGAATGGAAGAGACACCTTGATAATAGCCCCCTTTTGTCAACTACGCCCCAACCTACAATAATCATGGAAAAATCATGGGATAAGGCGCTTAATACAGGCATTAGTAAGCTTTCAAACAGAGAAGACTTATTAACAGTGTCAGGCTCTCTATACCTTTGTGGCGCAGTAAGAAATTATCTTATCAACCATACAACATCTTAAAGGGCGTATCGTTATTAAAGATGCCTTTAAGCCGTCGTAATAGGCCCTATACAGCAATAAAAGCCTCTTTTTCTTGTGGCTTCCACGCAATATTATAAGAATGGAGTATGCCATAAGGCTTATTAATAAGTTTGCAGTTTAATCAACCCAAAGCAAAAGAATAGTTTATGAAAAATGATAATTACTGACAACAATGGTTGGGATATAATCACGCTTGAGGCATAGATGCCTCAATAATCCCAAGAGAGGGGCAACCCTCTCATTCAAAATCCCCCCGCACGACCAATAGCGTCACGCAGGGTGGCTATCATGGGAAAATCATTAAGGAGAAAAACGCATGAATGTCTGTGAGATACTTAAGGAACGGCAATTAAAGTGGGCTGAGAACAAGGGGCTTTCCCTCAGACAAATTGGCGAGGGAACGTCTTTCTATGTAAGAAACCTTAAAGACAATTTATTTCGCCTTG
>JALWQB010000184.1 GCA_026994795.1 Deltaproteobacteria bacterium | reverse complement strand
TGTCTATCTCATCAAACGGTATAAAATCCGCCCTGCCCTTCTCCGATAAATACCTTGTTATCGCCGCGGTCAATGTTGTCTTGCCGTGGTCTATATGACCTATCGTACCTACATTTACATGAGGCTTAGTTCGCTCAAATTTCTGCTTGCTCATCTCATCCTCCTAAAAATTAACACATAAAAAATAAACTCCATAATTAGTCTGTTTACATGCTTCAAATACAATAAATTACCATCTATAATGGGCAAATGCCTTGTTAGCCTCGGCCATACGGTGAGTATCCTCTTTCTTCTTAAATGCAGAGCCCCTTTCCTGATAGGCATCCATAAACTCACCCGCAAGCCTCTGGGCCATAGACTTCTCCCCTCTCTGCTTCGCATAGGCAACAAGCCACCTTATCGCCAACGCCTGACGCCTCTCAGGCCTCACCTCTACCGGCACCTGATAGGTAGCGCCGCCAATGCGCCTTGATCTTACCTCCACTATCGGCTTTACATTCTCAAGCGCCTTTTCAAACACCTTAAGAGGGTCATCCTTTGAACGCCTGCCAACTATCTCTAACGCCTCATAAAATATGCGCCTTGCGAGGCTCTTCTTACCCTTCCTCATTATGCCATTAATAAACTTGGCAACTATCACGCTATTATATTTTGGATCAGGCATTATCGGCCTCTTTGGAACCTCTCTCCTTCTTGGCATATAATCAACCCCTATAAATTTATTTTTCTATTTGGGCCTCTTTGTCCCATACTTTGACCTTGACTTTTTCCTGTCCTGCACTCCAAGGGCGTCAAGCGTGCCGCGGATTATATGATATCTTACGCCCGGAAGGTCCTTTACACGGCCGCCCCTTATAAGCACAACAGAGTGCTCTTGAAGATTATGACCAATACCCGGGATATAAGACGTAACCTCTATGCCATTAGTAAGACGCACCCTCGCTACCTTCCTAAGGGCAGAATTAGGCTTCTTAGGGGTGGTAGTATATACGCGAGTGCACACCCCCCTCTTTTGCGGACATGACTCAAGGGCAGGGCTCTTGGTCTTTTTCTTTATCTGCTGCCTCCCTTTTCTTACTAACTGATTAATTGTAGGCATATTTTTCTAATCACTCCCTTTTTAAAATAAAAAAAGTCCCCCTTCAGTTGCCTCAACTGACATCTTACATAAAATAAAAAATCTGTCCATTGCATTTACTCAAGCAAAAGCCCGCTTTTAATAATGGAGAACTAAAGATATGTCAAGACCTTTAATGCAAAGATTTGCATTTTATGTTAAGCTTTAAAAACGCCTTCTTCTCACTCAAGATACAAATCCATAGAGCTAAAAAACAAAAGCCCCTTTAATGTCAAAAATTGAACATGGTCATTTATCTCTTTGCAAAACCTGCTAAACACCTCCGCCCCGCCGCCTGTCGCAACCGCATATACATCATCGTCCATTTGGGAAGACAAATACTGTATAATTCTGTCTATAAGACCTGAAAACCCTATAATAAAACCTATTTTCAGGCAATCATTGGTATTTTTACCAATATCAGTCAATGTCTGCATATCAGACAGAACAAAATCATAAAGCCCTTCCGCATGTTGAATAAGCGCAGACTTAGAGACAAACGGCCCTGGGGCTATTGCGCCGCCAAGAAATATCCCATCCTGTGAGAGGCAATCAAAATTTATTGCAGTTCCGATATCCACAATAATTACATTCCTTCGCGAATAAAGCTGGTATGCGGCTATGGCGTTTAAGAGCCTGTCCGCCCCAAGAGACTCTGCCTGCTCATAATCTATCTTTTTTATGCCCAAGCGACCTAAAAATTTCCTGTCCATTGAAGGTGAGACAAAGACGGGAGGCTGTCTTAAAAGCCTTAAAAGGGCATCTTTAAGCGCTGTATCCTTTTTATGGACAACTGATGAGATAAATGCCCTCGGGTGAATGGAGGCCCCTTTTTGAGATAATTCTGTTATAATATCCCTGCACTCTTGTATTATTACATCACAGTTAAGCCCCTCGGTCGGTATGCTCCATACCCTCTCAAGCCCGAATCCAGAGGTTCTCTCACCATAGCCATTGCGATATCCTATAGCAAACTGGCAGTTTGTGTTGCCGAGGTTTACTAAAAGATACCTCTTATACCCCTTATCACCCCTCACTTCTTTAAAAAACGCTCTATCTTTGAAAGCACTTCATTAATAGAGAAGGGCTTTGCCAAAAAGTCAAGCACTCCCTCCCTTTTCACCTGCTCTACCTTATGCTGGTCAACATAACCGCTTGCTATCACCACCCTTACATCAGGGTCTATCTTTTTAAGCTCTAAGAATGCCTCATGCCCGCTCATCCCCGGCATTATCATATCAAGTATAATAAGCCCTATCTCATCTCTCCTCTTTTTATATAATTCTATTGCCTCTATGCCGTTTGAAGCGACAAGGACAGAATACTTCCTGGCCTCTAATACCTCTTTTAAAAGCTCTCTTAACATAGGCTCATCATCCACTACAAGAACCTTTAAAGATGGAGGGGTTACAAATAAACACTGTTTCTCAGACGCTTCAATCAATTCTACCTTTTCTACCCCATCTGCATCTACTAAAGGAAAATACAGAGAAAAAACGCTCCCTCTCCCTTTCCGGGTATCTACATCAATAAGCCCCTCATGCGCCTCCATAATGCTATATACCATTGAAAGCCCAAGCCCTGCCGCCTCGCTATGGGACTTTGTCGTATAAAACGGCTCAAAAATCCGATGAAGCTCATCTTCATGAAGGCCGCACCCATCATCGCTTACCTCAATAACTGCATACCTCTCACAATATCCTCCTGTCAATATGCGTTTGGCGCTATCAGGGACATCTGAGGCGCTAATCATCTTTGTAGAGATCGTTACCGTGCCATTAACATCAAGGTCCTCGTCACATGCCTCTATCGCCTGCACTGCGTTAAGGCATAAGTTCATAATCGCATGTTCAATATCAGTCTTAGAGACATAAACGCATTCCATCCCCTCAGATGGCCTAAAATCAAATGAAATACCCTTTTCTACAGTCTGCTCCAAGATTGACAGCACCTCTTTAACGCAGTCATTAATATTCACTACATCCTTCTTTTTATAGCCCTTTATGGAAAATGCCATAAGCCTCTCAACAAGTTTAGATGCCCTTAAAGCGGCATCCTCTATCTTTTTAACATAGTCTGCCCCCTTATCATCTCCTATAAGCTCCTTTAAAAGGGCGGTATATCCCACAACGCCGCCAAGTATGTTATTAAAGTCATGGGCAATCCCTGCTGCAAGCACTGCAAGGGCCTGCATCTTCTGCATGTGACGAAGCTGGGCATTGGTCTCTTCAAGCTGCTGCTGCGCCATTCTTATATCAGTAATATCATGTAAAATCGTAAGAGACACATCACTCTTCTCTTCCTCAAACTGTACGGGTATGCAGGTAACATTATAAATCTTTTTATCATGGGGGCATGTAAGCTCATGGCGTATTATCTTTTGCGAAAAGACAACTTCTTTATGCCGACACCAGGAGCAAGGGGTATTTGAGCCAAAAAATGCCGTATGACACCTCTCTCCCACTGCAGAACGGCCTAAATACTGCTTCATAGCTGGATTCATATAATGGATTATAAAATTTTTACCGCACACATAAACCAGATCCTCCATTGCCTCTACTATTGCCTTAAAATAAGAATCTTTCATCGCCCCTATCTCCCTCGCCTAAAGCTATTATTATTTATATCCCCTATCGTTCATGTTTACAATAGACTATCAAGCTCCTGGAGCATTATATCCGCCTGGCGGGATGCAGCGCCCTGAGCCATTGCCTCTAACGCCCTCCTTGCGTTATGCCCCAATTGTCCCCTATAGTCACCATCCATAAAAACGCGCCTTAATGCCTGCACAAGCGATGCCGCATCTCTAACCTGTATCCCCCCGCCATACTGCATAAGCGCTGTCTCGGCCTCCTCAAAATTTGAGGTATAAGGGCCAAAGATGACAGGACATGACCATGAGGCCGGCTCCATTAAATTCTGCCCTCCCTTATCTACAAGAGAACCCCCTACAAAGGCGCAAGTAGATGCCCCATATATCTCATATAAAGGCCCTATAACATCAACCAGTACCCACTGGCTTGCAAGCCTTCCGCCCATTTCAAGATCCGACCATGTCTGAAATGAGATATTGCCCTCTCTAAGCAACTCTTTTATATGCCCAGCCCGTTCAACATGACGCGGGACGATAAAGACTATAAGGTCAGGCACATCCTTAATAAGCCTCAAACATGCATCAATTATAGTCCTTTCTTCCCCCTCCCTGATGCTCCCTGCACAAAATATCTTTACATCAGGGGCTAAATTAAGCCTCTTTAAAAACCTCTCCTTTAACTCTCTTCTGGCCGTATTAAGCAGATGCTCATACTTTGCATTGCCCGTTACAGTTATAGACGCCCTTTTCGCCCCCATACGCAAAAGCCGCTCTCTATATGTGTCATTAATTACGCAAATCCTTGAAAAGGCCTCTAATACAGGGCCAAATATAAACCCTAGCCTCTTATAAAACCTGAAAGAGCGCTCTGAAATCCTGCCATTTAAAAGCACGCACCTTGTCCCCATAGAGCTTAACTGTGATATAAGATTGGGCCAGAGCTCTGTCTCTATGCCGCCATATACCCTTGGCCTTACTATTGACAAAAAGCGCCTTATTACCTGAGGAAAATCAAGGGGAAAGACCATTGTATCGCAAAGGTCTGACAATCTGCTCCTCAATCTCACAATTCCATGAGGCGTAGAAGAGGTAGTTAGTATCCTTAAACCCTTCCTTTTGCGTAAAAGTGAGGTGATAATCGCCTCCGAAACCGCAATCTCTCCTACTGAAACAGCATGAAGCCAGAAATCATAGATGCCTCCCATCCCCTTTGGATGCCTCAAGGCAAGCCTTTCTTCAAGAAATCTGTCGCTTAATCCCATCTTTAAAATCCCCATTAAGACAGGATATGACAAGGGATATATGACATAAGAAAAGGCATTGTAAAACATCGCTCTTTACCTTTTAAGGCTTGGGGACAAACATAGAAAGGAGACGCTGCCTCAATGCCTCATACAATACCACGCTATTGGCCTGAGCAACATTCAGGGAATCAAGCCTCCCTTCCATCGGAATAGAGACCAGCGCATCGCATAAAGAGGCCAACTGCCTCCTTACCCCCTTATGCTCTCCTCCAAGGATAAACGCAATATCAAAACGAGATAAATCCTCACCCCATACAGGGCAATCCTCTCTATCTGGCATAAGCCCAATAAGCCTCCAGCCAACTGCCTTTAACTCCATAAGAAAGCGCCTTATATTACCGCATACCACTATCTTGACCTGAGCTATCGCCCCAGAGGATGCCTTAATCACCGTCCCAGTAACAGGCGCTCCTCCCTTTGACTTGCATACTATATATCTTATCCCAAAGGCGACCGCCCCCCTTATAACAGAGCCAAAGTTCTGGGGGTCAGTTATGCCATCGCATACGACGATCGGCCCGATATGAGCAGCGTTCAATCCGTCAAGGGCATCAGTAAGATTTGATAAAAATTCCCCTTCGCTCAAATGCCAGCTCTCCCTTACAAACGCCCCTATCCCCTGATGGACAACCCCCTGCGGAATACCAAAATCTATAAGCCTCTCTACTGCAACAGCCTCTACCCTTTTACGTCTTAACAGGTCTAAAAGACCTTTTTCCCGTTTTTTCTTCCCAAAAGAGGGGAGATATATAACTTTTTCCAGTAATTCAGGGGCATTTAAGGCAAATTCCCTTACAGGATGAAAACCCCATGCTATAACTTGACGATTAGACATTTAATTCAATTAAGATTACAATTAACACACTTAAAACATTAAAAGAAATTTGACAATACCGTTTCAAGGAGTCTTTCTGTCCTGCATCTCATTGCAGTAATAATGGAAATCATGCAGGCTACAGCATCATTTAACGCATCATTTACTATAATAAAATCATATTTTTCCATCTCTTGTAGCTCTTTTCGCGCATTTAAGAGCCTGAGCTGTAAATCTTCCTTATTATCACTTGCCCTGAGACTCAATCTCCTCTCAAGCTCAGAAAAAGAAGGGGGGACAATAAAGATAAGTATAGAGGATGAAAACTTCTCTCTTAGCGACATTGCGCCCTGAACATCTATATCTAACAGGATATCATTACCCTCAGATAGCTGCCTTTCTACCCACTGACGAGAAGTGCCATAATAATTGCCATGCACAAAGGCCCATTCCAAAAAACCGCCTTTTTTAATCATATCCTTAAATACGGCCTCTGATACAAAAAAATAATCTCTCCCATCCACCTCGCCGACACGGGGGGCGCGCGTAGTATGGGAGATGCTATAGAATATATTGTCAACCTTTGATAAGACCTCCTTTACAATGGAGGTCTTGCCTGCCCCTGACGGGGCAGACACAACAAATAAGGCCCCTGCCATAATCAAATAACCTTCAGGGCTATTCAGAATCCTTATCTTCTGACTTCAACATATCTGACGCCAGCCTGTTGGCAATAGTCTCTGACTGAATAGCAGACAAGATGACATGATTACTGTCAGTAACAATAATACACCTTGTGCGCCTGCCCTGAGTCGCGTCTATAAGCCTGTTATTATGCTTTGCCTCCTCTCTTATGCGCTTCATAGGCGCTGAAGTTGGCTGCACAATTGCAACTACCCTATCCGCAATCACGCTGTTGCCAAAACCAATGTTGAGTATCTTACATTTACATGCCATAATACCTTACTCCTTCCTGATAATTATAATATAACTTAATTAAGGTTATCCATACTCCATATAAGTAAACTATCTCAATCAGAATAGCAAGTATAATATTGCCTTTTTTTAACAGCACACATTATACAACATTTTGGGCCTGCTCTCGCAGTTTCTCCACCTCTGACTTTGCCTCCACCACAAGATATGAAATCTCGGCATCCTGCGCCTTTGACGCAATGGTGTTTATCTCCCTGTGCATCTCCTGAAGCAGAAAATCCAGCTTCCTTCCAACAGGCGCATCATCATTTATTAACCCCCCAAAACTATCTAAATGACACCTGCACCTTAAAAGCTCCTCTGAAATATCCAGCTTATCAGCCATTATAGAATATTCCTGAATTATCCTCTCCTCTCCTATCTCAAGCCCCGTATCTTTTGCCTCTCTTATAAGGGCATTAAGCCTTTCTTTAAGCCTCTCGCGCTGCAAAGGGAAGACCTCCTTTTTTCTCCTTTCAATAGCATCCATAATATCTTTTAATGTCTCAATTCTCGCATCAAAGTCCTCTTTTATAGCCTTGCCTTCTATCTGCGCCTGAAGAGAAGAGCTTTTAAGAAGACCCTTAAGCCCCTTTTGCAAAAGCTCCCATATACTGTCCTCATCAATAGGCGTCCCCGCCTCCTCTTGAGCTATAAGACCGCTATAACATTGAAGGAGGTCTATAATATTAAAATCTGTCTCTAAATCAAGGGCTTTTCCCAACTGATATAAGGCGTTAATATATGACCTTGCCCCCTCTATATCAGGTCTAAACGCCAGCGGCCTTATATGTCTTCCTTCATATACAATATAAAGGTCTATCTTGCCCCTTGGATGATGCTCCCTTACAAGCCTCTTTATCCTGTCCTCAAATAGGAGCATCCAGGGGGGCATCTTTATATGCATATCAAAATAGCGGTGGTTCACTGAACGAAGCTCAAAACGGACTATCCTGTCCTCATAAGCGTCCTCATGCCTTGCAAATGTCGTCATGCTCCTTATCAATGGCTTTTTACCCCCTTCTATATCAGCCCGTTATCCTTCAACTCCTTATGGTATGCCCTCCTTACAACATTCCAGAAAGAGATTGTCTCCCGAGAGGCATAGTCCTGATATGTCCAATTTAAGGGCTGGAAACTCCCGTTTTTGTATATAAGCGTAAGGTCGGCAAAGACCCCGTCTCCAAGATATATCCTGTGGGAATAATTCTTGCCAGTAGCAAGGACAAGCCTTTCAAGCGTAATAAGCCCGGGGTCAAGATTAAAGAGCCTCTTTCCATTATCTGAATACCTCAACTCAAACTCAGCCGCCCTTGCCTTTACATCCTTCAATACCCCCTGCGATACAAGCCCTTTAAGGCTGAAAAAACGCCTTAAAAGGGGGGCGCCAAATTCCTCTTTATAATAGTCTGTCATGTCAAACGGCAGAAGTTGAGAGGCCATCTCAACCCCATGCCATGCATTCTCACAAAGGCTAATGGCCTTATTTAAAATCTCAGCGCCTGCGCCGAAGACGCTGAATATGAGCTTTGCAGGCAAAGGCTCCCTTAACTTACTCAATGGCCTTTAATACCCCCTGTTTTAATTCATCTCTTGTAATAGAGGCGGTAGCAAGCTTTCCGACAACGATACCGCCTGCTATATTGGCCAGAAAACCTGCCTCCTTGAGGCTCAGGCCAGAAGAAATACAAAGGGCAATGGTCGCAATCACTGTATCTCCAGCGCCAGTAACATCAAATACCTCCAGCGCAGAGGTCGGGACATATACGGGAGGCTCTCCCCTTTCAGCAATGCACATCCCGTCTTCGCCAAGGGTAATCACCGCGCCTTCTAATGAAAGCCCATCAATCAAACGCCCTGCGGCTCTCTCCATACTGGAAAAAATGGCATTGGCATCAATAGGCGCACCCATAAAAGAAAGCATTTCAGATGCCTCTTTCTTGTTAGGGGTTATAAGGGTCGCCCCTTTATATAAGGAAAAATTTTTTGGCTTTGGGTCAATAATAAGCGGGATTTTCATATCATAACTGACTTCTTTAAGATAAGACATAAGCTCCTCTGAAACCACCCCCTTTGCATAGTCAGAGACGACAATACAACTGCAATCTGATACACGATGAGAAATGCCTGCCACAACAGCGTCAAGCTCCCCATTGCTCATTACTCCAACATGCTCCCTGTCTATCCTCAAAAGCTGCTGCCCCCTTGCAATTACCCTTATCTTCTCAGTAGTCGTCCTCTCTTGAGACACTGCCCCCGCCCAGCCGATCTTAAACTCCTCAAGGATTTCATCAAATGCGACTGACGCCTCATCATCCCCCTTTATGCCGCACAATAAAGAACTTCCGCCTAATGTTGATATATTTCTTGCGACATTTGCAGCCCCTCCAAGCTGATACTCATCACGCCTTACCCTTACTACAGGCACAGGGGCCTCAGGAGATATGCGCTCGGAATCCCCCCATATATAATGGTCAAGCATCACATCCCCTACAATCAGGACGCATGCCTTATGAAAACAATCTATGGCCTCAAAAAGCCTGTTCACAGCCAATGAATTGGGGTCAAACCGTTTTACAGGGCTCTTATTCATTTGGTATATATCCCGCTTATGCCTTATCTTATAATATATCCTTTTTTCTTCTAACCCTTATGCATTACTGCCCGCTCCCTATATTGAGCGCTATCGTTCAGCCCCCTCCAAAGTATCTAAGGGAATTGCCTCATCTATTAACATAACAGGAATATCATCTCTTACAGGATAAACAAGGGAACATGCCCTGCATAAAAGGCCATCATCATCCCCTTGCCAGACATCCAAACTGCCCTTACACTTAGGACATGCCAGTATCTTTAAAAGCTCATCTGAAATAGCCATAAAATACGCTCCTCATCCTTTTTCGCCTTTGCTTACACACCTTCCTGCATTATTATCCCTATCATAATGGTATTATGCCGCTATTTCAATAAAGACCTGATAAATTTTTCCTGTTGAAAACCATATTCTTTAGCTGTTTTCGCCATTTGGCTTAAAGTTTGAATAATTTCCGGCTTGTCTTGCAATTCAGGATAATCTTCTACAGATGTTGCAGCCTTAAGATACAGGTCAAAATCCTGACCGAAAAATTTTTCTTTAAAATTTCTCCTTGCCATATTTAAGTCATAGTTAAATTTTTCCCAGAGAAAAGCCATGTCATAAGGGTCTTTCCATATAATTCTTCGTCCACAAGCATATATCTTGTTTAAAAAAAGGTCATAATCACTAAAGGTTATGATACCGCCAACATCTTCTGTATTGTTTATCGCCTTAAAAGGGAACAAGATAAATGACACCTTGATTTTATCAATAAATATATCCAGATTATCCGCTCCCGGCTGCTGATTAAGACCTTCAATATCAAAATTTTTTTGTATTTTTCTGATAATTGAGGTAAAAGATATATCTTCGTTAAAAAAAAAGTCTAAATCTATGCTCTCTCTATGGTTATAACGAAACATAATGGCTGTTCCGCCGCCAAGGACAAAGGAAGGAAACCTTTTTTGTATCTCGCGCCCCAAATTAAGCATCCGTCTTTGTAGCTGCACAGGATTTCCCCCATTCTTTTACTGTTATTCTACAACCCCGAAAAATATCATCATAAATATTAACTACATGGTTGCAGACATCAGGCCAGAGTAGATATGCCAGACGAACAGCTTTATAGCTTGTGGAATCACACATAATCCTGTGGACTAAAACTTCCACCATAATTTGATTATTTACAGCGTCCCATGCCCACTTCTTCAATTCAGGGGGAACTGGAACTATTTGGGTAAACTTCGGCCTGATTCGCTTAGCTGAATCTTTAATACGCATATTTCAGTTTAACATTTTTTCATTACAGACAAATTGCATAAATTTCTTTTATAAGCGATTGTAATCTTCCAATGACAGAAAAGGCCTCTTTTAAAGTCTTCTTTTCTATATCAGTAAGATCACCTGGATTTATAAAATTATCAGGCTCTTTCCCCTCATCTAAAAGGCGTAATTGATGGACAAGTCTAAGATGCATCAGGAATTCATAGGCCTCTCTTGCCTCAAGATACAATTCATTAGACATTTCTCCCATATCCCTTATGGCCTGCAGCCTCATAAAGGTATTAGTCTCTTTTATCTTTGCCTTAAGGCTCATAAGCCTTGCAAAATCAACAAACGGCACTATTCCCCTTTTTTTTATGTCAAGGTGATTTTTATGCTCTCCATCCTTTTCAACAATAAAATTTCTGAAAAAACTTAACGGGGGACGAATTTCAAGGCAATCTCTTGCAAGATGTAATTGAAATATTGAGTGTTTAGAAGACTTTTCCAAAAGGTGAGCCCTTAAATTCCTTGTAAGCAGCGAATCGCCATAACCTGAGCGAAAGTCAAAAAAGATAGTTGCATTCCTTATCTCTTCAGGCTCTGGCCTCATAATCCACTCATCAAAATATCCCTCCCACACCCTGTAATGTTTACACCATTTTTCATTGGAGGCCATTATATTGCCAGGACATGGCGGGAATCCGCACCTTACAAGGTGCTCTATTGCCTTTTTCCCGAACTCTCTAAAATATAACTGCGCTTCATCCATTAAGCCCTTATCATCCACATATTCATACAATATAGCGTTATCCTGATCAGTGCGAAATGTCTGCTCTTGTCTGCCCTCGCTCCCCATCAATAGCCATGAAAATTTTACAGGGGCAATCCCCATATCATCTTGAAGCAGGGTAAGAAGCCTTTCTAATATGAGGTCATTTAAGATCGCTATAACCCTTGTAATATTATTCGCCCTTGCCCCCTCCTCTAATAAATTTCTTATTATAGATGGGACCTTTTGAGAGATTGAGTAAAGGTCTTCTACCCTTTGCTTAGAGACAATCTCTCTAAAGATATAAAGGGGAGAGCTTCCTTGAAGCACCATTATATCATGCGCAGTTACAACGCCTATAATAGAATTGTCTTTTTCTATAGCAAGATGATGCACCTGTTGTTGCATCATTTGAAGTAAGGCGTCAAATGCAACTGTCCTGTGAGAAAGCGTCTTTACAGGGGAAGACATTATCTTATCAACAGGCTCTAAATAGCTCAGCCCTCTGGCAACAACCTTGTTTCTCAGGTCCTTATCGGTAACAATGCCTATTATCTCATCATTCCTGCCAGTTACCAGTAAAGAACCAATATGGCCCTGAGCCATCTTCTGTGCAGCTTTTTGAATGGTATCAGATGCCATAATTGTTTCAGGCTGCCTTTTTATAAGGTCATTTAACTGAACGCTGAAAAGCAAAAGGCTGCTTTCGGACCTTGATGTAATCTTATTTTTCCTGAGCTCTTGATAAGCAGTTCTCAGGAGTTTTTGGGAAAAGCTCTTGAGAAAGAACTGGGCAACCTTGGGATATTCTTCAAGCAGTTCAAGAAACTTCTCCTTTGGGATAAGAAAGCAAAAGGTGTCCTCAACTGTCTCAACAGTAAGATTTGCCTTTGAGCCCTGAATGATTGGAAGCGCCCCTATATAAGAGCCTTCTCCCCTATAGTCCTTTAGGCTTATATCACCATCCTCATTCTTAAGATATAGCTTAACCCCCCCTTTCTGGATTATATAAAGAGAAGATACTTCTGTCTCGTCCTGCTTAAAAATTATCGTCCCTCTCGGAAAAAAATCTATTATCACAAACCTTGAAATCTCTTTTATCGCCTTATTAGGCAATGAACTAAAGGGGTGTATCTTCTCCAAAAACGAGATTATTACCTTAGGGTGTTCTGAATAAGGGTTTTTCTTATCATCTTTAATAGTTAAAGAATTATCTTTCATATCAATCAAATACCTTTCTTCTCTTATCGCGCCTTATTTTCTTATTAAAGAAAGCATATTTAAAAACATTACATCTAAAATAGATATAGAATTAATTTAATGATATACATTAGGTTGACAAAAAACTTACTTCATAGTAGCAATTTCTACAATAATTTTTATTGAAAAAGGAGGTCAAAAAGTGAGCGCAGAAGAAAGCAAAAAAATAGAGAGCTTAATGCAAGAGGAGAGGGTGTTTAAGCCATGTAAAAAGGCTCAAAAAAAGGCCCATGTAAAGAGCATGAAGGAATATAAGGCCTATTACAAGGAATCTATGGAGGACCCAGAGGGATTTTGGGCCAAAAGGGCGGAAGAGCTTATAACATGGAAGAAAAAATGGCGCACAGTGCTTCGCTGGGACTTTCATAACCCCAAGATTGAATGGTTTAAAGGCGGAAAGCTCAATGTATCTTATAATTGCCTTGACAGACACCTTGAAGATGGCAGGAGAAACAAGGCTGCCATAATATGGCAGGGGGAGCCAGAAGATGATGTTAAGGTATATACTTATCAGATGCTCCATACAGAGGTATGTCGTTTTGCCAATGTACTCAAAAAGATGGGGGTTAAAAAGGGAGACAGGGTCAGTATATACCTTCCTATGATTCCAGAGCTTCCAATAGCAATGCTTGCATGCGCCCGCATCGGCGCTCCTCATAGCATAGTATTTGCTGGATTTAGCGCCTCAAGCCTTCAAAGCCGTATAAATGACTGCAAGGCAAAGGTGCTCATAACTGCTGATGCCGTATTAAGGGCTGGAAGGACAATCCCGCTAAAGCCAAATGCTGATGAGGCCCTTAAAGAATGTCCAACAGTTGAAAGGTGTATTGTTGTAAAGAGGGCAGGTAATGAGATACAGATGGCCTCTGATAGAGATGTCTGGTGGCATGAGCTTATGGCTGATGAAGATATAAATGACTCTTGCGTCCCTGAGATAATGGATGCTGAAGACATGCTCTTCATACTTTATACAAGCGGGAGCACAGGAAAGCCCAAAGGGGTCATACACACGACAGGCGGTTATATAACTTATGCTGCGCATACTACACAGTGGGTCTTTGACCTCAAGGACGACGATGTATATTGGTGCACTGCTGATATTGGCTGGATTACGGGTCATACATATATAACCTATGGACCGCTTGCCCTTGGCGGGACATCATTGATGTTTGAAGGGGTTCCTACATGGCCGTCTCCAGACAGGTTCTGGAAGATAGTGGAAAAATTTAAGGTCAATATATTTTATACTGCCCCTACTGTCATAAGGGCGCTTATGAGAGAAGGCGTTGAATGGACCAAGCGCCACGACCTATCTACCCTAAGACTCCTTGGCTCAGTAGGAGAGCCCATAAATCCTGAGGCATGGATGTGGTATCATGAAAATATAGGCAAGGGCAAGCTCCCCATCGTTGATACATGGTGGCAGACGGAGACAGGCGGGATATTAATCTCGCCGCTTCCCTATGCAACTCCGCTTAAGCCGGGCTCTGCTACACTCCCGCTCCCTGGCGTTGACGCTCAGGTCATAAGGAGTGATGGAAGCCCTGCCGCTAAAAACGAAGGCGGCCATCTTGTTATAAAAAGGCCATGGCCAGGGATGTTAAGGGGCGTATTTGGCGACCCAAAGCGCTTTAAAAAACAATATTTTGAGAGATTCCCGGGGCTTTATGAATCAGGCGACGGCGCAAGAAAAGATAAAGATGGCTATTTCTGGATAATGGGGCGTCTTGATGATGTCATAAATGTTTCTGGCCACAGACTTGGAACTGCTGAGATAGAATCCGCCCTTGTTGCGCACCCCGATGTGGCTGAGGCAGCAGTGGTTGGGATGCCTCACTCCGTTAAGGGACAGACTATTTACGCCTATGTAACATTAAAGGCAGGGGTTGAGCCATCGCAAGACCTTGGACAGGAGCTCAGAAAGCATGTAAGAAAGGTTATTGGCCCAATTGCCTCACCCGAGTTCATACAGTTTGCATCTGGTCTTCCAAAGACAAGGAGCGGTAAGATTATGAGGAGGATATTGAGAAAGATAGTAAGCGGAGAGACAGAGGACT
>JALWQB010000183.1 GCA_026994795.1 Deltaproteobacteria bacterium | reverse complement strand
ACTATCCACAGCGTAATTGAAAAGCTCAATGCAGTTGACGGGATATATGCTGAGATAGACAACGGGAAGCTAAAAATAACAAAGACCTCAGACGATATTGACTATATCACATTTGACAATGATGTTACAGGCGTGCTTGAATATCTTGGCATACGCCCATTTAACGGAAAGATTACTGCCCTTAATGCAGTAGATGACGCAACCGCCTCCCTTGGCTCAATGGAGTCAGGTCTAAGCTCTTATGGCGCAATTGATAATGGAGGTTTTTATGTAAGGGCATTTAATGCGGACAGAGAGCTTCTTGATGAAAAATTTATTGAGATAGACCCTGATAATACGAGCCTTGAGGGGCTTAGAGACGCCTTAAACGAATCAGGGCTTGTAACTGCGTCAATAGAAAACAATCGCCTTGTAATAGACAGGGGGCAGGGCTTTGCCAATGTAATCTTTCAGGATGACAGCAGTAATGTCTTAAAGGCGTTAAAACTGCCTGAGAGCATCTCTCAGCCATACAGCATATATCAGGTTGAGGATATTACAACCGCCCTTCAAGACCATGCGCTGGGCGTGCGCTCAGGCTCATTTAAGATATATATGTATGATGAAAACGGGACATTAATGTCTGATTCCCCTGTCTCTATTGAAATAGACGCGGATTATGACAATTTAAATGCAGTTGCAGAAAAACTCAATGCAATTGACGGCATTTCCGCAAAGGTAGAGAGCGGCAGGCTCACTGTAAGCGCTGAGGCCGACGTGAGCAGGCTCCTCTTTGCAGAGGATACGACAGGGCTTTTAGACATACTTGGCATAAGGACGCCAAAGGGCGGCACATTCTCTCCTGCAAGCAATGAAAACGCCCTTTCCATCAGGGAGATTGCCCGTTATTCCATTGATGACCTTGACGGAGCTACCCTTAATGAAGGCTATCAAAATCTTGTAAGCGAGGTAGGCATTCAGTCCCGCACATTTTCAATAGACTATGAATTTTATAAGTCCGCTGTTAATGAGCTTGAGATAAGGCGCGATGAGATTACAGGGGTATCGCTTGATGAAGAGCTTTCTGACCTTCTCAAATATCAACATGCCTACACTGCTGCCGCCAAACTTATAAAGACCGCTGATGAGGTATTTTTATCTCTGCTTCAGGCAAAGTTATAGTCTTCATTGGTAAAGAAGGAGGCCGATTATGAGAGTTACTATGAGAACAATGTATAATCAGATAAAGACTGATATGGGAAGGATTACAGACAGGCTTACTGACACCCAGACAAAAATATCCTCTGGCCTTATATATAAGCGTCCTTCTGATGCGCCTGTTGAGTTAAACCATGCCCTGTCTCTTAGGAGCGGCATATCAAAAAAGAAACAGTTACATGCTAATATAGTATATGGACAGGGATGGTCAAGGGCTACAGAGTCAGCCATAGACAAGGTGCAGGACAGGGTGTTAAGGGCAAAGACCCTTGCCATCCAAGGGGCGAATGACAGTCAGAATGCGGATACAAGGCGCTATCTTGCAGAAGAGGTAAAGGGGATAATTGATGAGGTGCTTGCCCTTTCCAATACAAAATTTGGCGGAAGGTATATCTTTGGAGGCACAAAGACAAGGGGCTATGTAAGGGGAGAAGCGCCTTTTGTAATGAAACAGGATGGGACAGTTGAATATAAGGGCAATGAGCAGGATATAAAACTCGCTGTTGCAGAAGGGCTTAACAGCAAAATAAATATGGATGGAAAAGAGGTCTTTATGGAAGGCGGCGTATTTGACGCATTAAAGGACCTGTATGATGGGCTTATGTCAAACAGTCAGCCTGACATAGAGCTTGCTGTTAGTAAATTTGATAATGTTATTGAACATATAAATAATAAACTGGCAAAGGCGGGGGCAATATCCAACTCTCTTGCATCAAGCCTTGAGATAGTTGACGACCTTACGGTAAATGATAAAGAGCGCCTTTCTGATGTTCAGGATATAGACCTTGCGGAATCAATCGCTGACCTCAACTCCCTTCAGACCAGCTATCAGGCCTCTCTTGCCTCTGCCTCAAAAGTTATGCAACTTTCTCTTGCGGATTTTATATAAAAGGACAAATATAAGGCCACGGAGGGCAAATATGCTTATCATTACCAGGAAGGTTGGAGAGAAAATAAAAATAGGCAATGATATTGAAGTAGTGCTGATAGATATCAGGGGAAGAAATGCCAAAATCGGCATAAACGCCCCAAAGGGCGTTAATATCTTTCGTGAAGAGATATTTAAGAGAATTAGCGCTGAGAATTTAAGGGCGGCAATGGATGCGCCGGGCGTAGATGAGCTGGATAAACTCAAAAATGTTCTGGGAAGAAATGGCCATGTTTGAAAATTAATAAAAGGCTTAGGTATAAGAGGAAGATTTTATGGAGATAGAGACCACCCGTTTTGGCAAGATAGAGGTTGATGATAATAAGATAATAAAAATGACAAGAGGTATCCTTGGATTTCCAGAGGATATGAGATATGTTCTCATTCCTCATAAGGAAAACTCCCCTTTCCACTGGTTTCAAAGCGCTGACACGCCATCTCTTGCCTTTGTTGTTACTCCGCCTGGCAAATTTTTTGAGGATTACACCTTTGAGATAGGGGATGCGATTGAAGAAGAGCTTGAGATAAAAAGGCCTGAAGATGTAGATGTGCTTGTAATAGTAACTTTTCCAAAAGATGCTTTCAATAAGGTTACTGCTAATCTCCTCGGGCCAATTGTCATCAATGTAGAAAAGAGACTTGCCTGTCAGGTGGTGCTTGACCCCAATAAATATCCTGTCAACCGTCCGCTTTTTGAAGAGACTGACGATTTAGAAGATGGCCTGTAATATACTGCATTGCCTCATCAGCAATAGCCTCAGGGCTATTTAACGCATTGAGCCTCTTTATATATTCCCCTTTAATTGACCTAAAAATAGCGTCCACCCTCTTTAGATATGAAAGGTTTTCAAAGAGGTTAGGGCTCTCTCCCCTCTTTCTTACTATCCTCTCAATCGCCTTTTCTGGAGGAAGCATAAGGATAAAGACTATATCAGGCGCTGGAGCAAACTCTTCGTTTATCCTTTGCACATATAAGACATCAGCGCCCCTTGCGCCTTGATATGCAATAGTTGAAAGGTAATATCTATCTGATATTACAATATTTCCTTGTTTTAAGGCAGGCAGGATAACCTTATTAACATGCTCTTTTCTGTCTTTAACAAAAAGAGTAAGCTCTTCATTTAAAGAAAGCCTCTTATCATAATTGAAGCTCTCTCTAATGAGCCTTCCATAAGCGCCATTGGTTGGCTCAAAGGTAAGGGTTACATTGTATCCCTCTGATGCAAGACGACCTTTGAGATTTGACGCAAGGGTTGACTTTCCTGTCCCGTCTATGCCTTCAATCGCAATAAAAATGGATGTTTTCAAAGCCTTGAACTTTCCATATCAATATTGATAGCTAATTTTGCAATTGGCGAGTTCGCCTCGATTAACACACTAATATAACGTTCAACGTTCAAAATTCATTTTCGCCTCTTTTGCCGCGCGGGATTTAGGTGATAAAATTTTCTCTATTATACTTAACGAATGGATTAGTGTGAAGATTAAACTTTAAACCTTTTGAAGTATAAATTGTGCATCTAAGTGGGGAATTTAAACGACCCTTATGGGGAATTGACAGGGCCTTTAACACTCAAAATGGCCACCATGTAAAAATTGGATGAGCTGTGCTGATACAAGAAAAAAAGTGGCCGGTTTAAATCGGAATCGCCGGCCACTTTCATCGGAATAGGCAATGTGTTATAAACATGGCCAAATCGCACATGTATGAGTGGCTAACCCCGTACAAAAAATGCCACTATTCGTTTGTGCGAAATTGGCACTCTCAAATTA
>JALWQB010000182.1 GCA_026994795.1 Deltaproteobacteria bacterium | reverse complement strand
CTATAGACAGCCTTGCATTCAATTCCTCTTCTTTTTTCTCTTTCACCATGTCCGGCCTTATGAAGGCATCTATAAAATTATTGTAATTTGCTATTAAATATCGTCTTAAATTCATATACTTAACCCAATAATTCCCCTTCTGCCTTAATCCCCAGAAATCCTCAAACAACTCATTCTCTATCACATACTCCACCAGCGTTGTCTTGCCGCTTGATTTTGGGCCATATATCCAGAGTATTTCTTTTGGAATTATATTAAACCAATCAAGTAAAAAATTTATCTCTTTCCCCCTGTTTATTAATTTTTCCTGTCTGAAATATCTTGGCATTATCGTCTCCTGTTTTTTCCTCAATAACATATAGTGGATCGATTCCTAAAGAGCATATCATTTTTATGGTAATGACTTTAACTCAACATTTCTATTTAAAAACGGATGAGTAGGGGCACGTTGCAACGTGCCCCTACCTGCTCTGAAAATTTTAGTTCCGGTCGATAGAAATACTGTTTAGGAATCGATCCAATAGTTTTGGCCCGCTCTTACATCAATTATAAGATAAGAGCTTTGGCGGGTCTAACACCAAAAGTATATTGCCCTCTCCTGTTACGGTAGCGCCGGAAAAGCCTGAGAGCCGCTTTAGAGGCCCTTCAAGGGGCTTTAATACGAATTCAGACTCATTATAAAAGGCATCTACCTTTAAGGCCATCTTTCTGCTTCCAAGGTTCAGCACAACCAGCGGTATCTCCCTCTTTCCATTACCGTAACTGTCTATCTCATTTTCAGTAAATCTCTTGGTCGCCACATAATCTTCTTTTCTGGCGTCCTGCCCCATAAGGGCGTCTGCAAGGTCATTCATCTGAAGCAGGCTATCCCTTATCATTACAAGCGCCTTTCCCCTGTGCCAGTGAACGGCATTTAGAGGCGCCTTTACAGTCTCAACAATATAATCAAGCGGTATGTAATACCTGTCGCCCCTTACCTCAACCTCCAGGCCCTTGCTGATGGCAAGGGTCAGGGGAAGCTGCAACCTCACCTTGCTGCCCTGTCCCAGTTTTGAATCAAGGTCAACCGCGCCTCCTATCTTTTCAATAGCGGTCTTTACGACATCCATTCCAACGCCCCTTCCTGATACCTCGCTCACCTGCGCGGCAGTGGAAAAGCCAGGCTTAAATATAAGCATAACGGCCTCTTTATCACTCATGCGCTCAATATCGTCATTGGTTATAATGCCCTTTTCAAGCGCCTTCATCTTTATCTTATTCGGGTCTATACCTTTTCCATCATCTTCTATCTCAATTATAACGCTCTGTCCCTTATTGTATGCCCTGAGCCATATAGTGCCTTCTTCAGGCTTTCCCTTGCGCGCCCTTTCTTCAGGAAGCTCAATACCATGGTCAGCAGAATTTCTAATAAGGTGAACAAGCGGGTCCCCAAGCGTCTCAATAATGGTCTTATCCATCTCTGTATCTTCACCTGTTACTACAAGGCGCATCTTCTTGTTGAGCTTACGGGAAAGGTCTCTTACCATCCTTGGAAAGCGCGAAAATATCTGACCGACAGGCACCATACGCACAGTCATTATAGAGGCCTGAAGCTCGTCTATGATGCGGCTTACGCCATCACCAAACTCCTTAATCTTCTTGGCAAGTTGCGGCAGGTTATATTCAACATTGACCTCCCTTACAAGGGTTGAAAAATTGTTCTTTGTAACAACAAGCTCTCCTACAAGGTTCATAAGTTTATCAAGGCGCTCTTGAGGCACTTTAATAGGCTGTTTCTTTGTCTCATCTCCTTTTAAAGGCTTTGCCTTTTGCCTTTTTTGCTTCTTTGTATCAGGCTGCGATTTTTTAGTTTCTTCTCTTGCCTGCGGCCTTGCAGCAGTTTTACCGGGGGCGTCCTTCTCTTGGCCTGAGCCCTTTAAGGATGACAGCCTCATCTTCAACTTGTCAAGCAGCTCGTCAAATAGCTTAAAGCCGTCTTTTATGCCCTCAAGCAATATTGCCTCATGCTCTTCAGGCTCGTCATTTTGACTTAAGAAATCTACAATATTAAAAGACTTTTCCGCCTCTTCAGAAATTGCAGGCTCTCCTGCATTCTTGGCCACCTTTATAATCATGCTGAATGCCCTGCCTACCTTAGAAAGGGCAGTAGAACGCTTTTCCTTTATAAGTATCTCATCCAGACCCTTCCTTGCAGCCTCAATAGACTGGACAAGCGTATTTATAAGCGCCTCTATCTCCGCCTCGCTTAATCCATCAAGGCCATCTATTTTTTCAATAATCTCTTCAAGTTCATCATCTGCCACTGCCCCAAGAGAATTATCCCCTTTACTAACCTCTATGTCCGCTATCTTCCCCGTCTTAAACACCTCAAGTATATTGCGAAGGATATCAATATCTTTTAAAAGATTATCAACCTCATTGTCATCTAAAAGCTCATTTGCATCCCTCTTTTTCTGAACAAGCCCCTCCATATTATGAGATAGCTCCTGAAACTTAACAAGGGGGTGCCTCTTGCGCAGACTTTCATCCTCAATCACGGAAAGCAAGACCCCTGCATTGCCTTTAAGCGTATGAAGGGACCTGAATAACTCATTTAAATCATCAACGCTGCCATCTCCCTGCTCAAGCCTCAAAAGCACTTCTTCAAGGTTCTCAATATGTTCTTCCGCCTCATCAATAAATTGCTCCTTCATCCCCTGAGGAAAGGAGACGGATAAGACATCTTCACTGATATCCCCTAAATCAATCACAGTATCAGCATCACCCTCTGCTGCATCAGCGCCGCCGCCTCCTGCTTGCCCGCTCTTCCCGGAGCTATCAGCGTCTTTAGCGCCTTCAGGTGAAGGCTCATTATCGCCAGCCCGCTCTTCAGACTTTACGGCCTTAAGCTCGCCAATAATATCTTGATATTCAATATCTTCTATATCCAATTCAATCTCATCGCCGCTTTCATCTACGCCTTCAATAGAATTTTCTGTTGCGCTAAGCATTTTTGAAATAATATCAATAGACTCTAACAGCACATCAATCAGCTCAGGGGTTACGGAGAGGTTTCCCTTCCTCACCTGATCAAGGACTGTTTCAGTCTCATGGCATAGCTCTTTAATGTCATTAAGCCCCAAGAATGCAGCAGTGCCCTTTATGGTATGGACAGGACGAAATATTGAATTTACTGTATCAATATCTTGATGTTCTTCCAGCTCTAATACCTTGTCTTCAATTCCTTCAAGGTGTTCCCATGCCTCTTCTAAGAAACCCCTTAAAACATCCAGTTCATCGGCTCTAATAGTAATCTTCATCTCATGCCTCCATAAAAGGATTAGACTATATTAATAATTTTATGCTTTCTATAAGCACTGACGGCCTTGTAGGTTTTACAAGATAGACATTGGCGCCTGCATCATATCCCTGCTGTTTGTCCTCCGCCTCATCTTCAGTAGATATTATGATAATGGGTATGTTTTGATCTACGCCTCTTACCCTCTTTATAAATGTAAGGCCATCCATCTGCGGCATATTTATATCAGTTACAATAAGGTCAAAAGGAGACTGCAAAAACATCTCAATAGCCTGTGCGCCGTCAGCGGCGGTCTGCACGTCAAAGCCCGCGTCCTTCAGGATATAGCTGTGAAAATTCCTTACCATCTCAGAATCATCTACAATCAGCACCCTTGGCTTATTGCTTCTGATATCATCTTTAGCGGCGTGACTCTTCTGTTTTGATTGAGGTTGCGCCAGCAGCTTTTTCTTTTTCATTAAGACCGTTACCTCCCTGATTTTTCTGCTGTTAGTGGCTTTTGATATACAATAAAGCTATTTATCTTCTTTACGTTAAATGCGGTGGTAATCCGAGACAATGATTCTGAATGCCCAAGAAAGATATATCCTCCAGGGTTCATTGCGTCATAAAAACGGGCAACTACCTCTTTTCTGGAGCGCTCATCAAAATATATAAGGACATTTCTACAGAATATAAAGTCAACCCCTTTTATTGAACGCATCTTCCTTTCATCCATAAGGTTTAAGTGCGAGAATCGGACTATAGACCTTACCCTGTCATCTATCCTGTAATTCCCTGAAACTGTCTTAAAATACTTTTGAAAATACTCCTCTGGAACAAGCCTTACAGACCTTTTTCCATACACGCCATGCCTTGCCCTCTCCAGCACCTTTGTATCAATATCCGTCGCCTCTATCTTTACATCCCAGTCATCAATGTCATCTATCATCTCAAGCAGGATAATCGCAAGGGTATAAGGCTCTTCACCAGTAGAGCAGCCCGCCGACCAGATACGGAGCCTCTTTATGCCCGCCTCTTCCTTCCTTGCGCAGACCTCATACAGGCACTCTTCCGCAAACACTGCCAACTGATCAAATTCTCTAAAAAAATATGTCTCATTTGTGGTAAGGAGATTTATTAGTCTCTGAAATTCCGTTCCATCATCTCTAAACTTCAAAAACCTGTAATATGTATCAAAATCTGCCATCTCAAGAAGAGACATATGCTCATTTACCCTCTTTTTTACAAGATAGAGCTTCTTTTCCTCAAAAAATATCCCAGTCTTCATATAAATAAAGTCTCTCAGCCTGACAAACTGAGACACCTCAAAATCCTGCGTGTTTAAAGCGCCTTTTTTAATAGCCATTACCCAACCTCCAACTATAGCTTACAGCTATCAAGGGCGGTAAATATCAAAGAGCTAAGGTCTTCATTATCAGTCTCTTCTGCAATATCATTGAGCTTTTCTCTATCTGCATCTTCCCCGAACTCTGCCAGAAATTGAGCTACCGCAATAATCCTGTCAGTATCTCCATCATCAATAACCTTCCTTGCCAGCTCAAGGGCGCGAGTGGCATCAATCATATAAAGCGTTACCAGCGCCTGATACGCCCCAAGCGGATTAAGGGCATTCTCAACCTCATTAATAAGGCGCTCTTTTATAAAATCAGGGACATTTAACCCCTTAATCCTCTTCAGGCCATTCTGAATACAGTCAGTAACCTCACGGCTATAATAAATTTTGTCTGTCTCAAGCGCCTTAAACAGCCACTCAAAGTCTTCTCTCTCACCAAATGCGCCTAAATACTTTAGAAAAGAATGGACAAGAATGGGGTCTATACTTTCCTTAAACCTATCAATTATCTCACGATAACGGTGAGATTTGCCTATTTCAGAAAGCGTTTCAAACAGGGTGGAAATGAGCATCAGCTCATCTTCTTTAAACAGCATCTCTTCCATCTTATCCACTGCCTTTTTGGCCTTATGCGCCCCAAGATACTCAACAGCAGTTGACCTGATGTTGACATCCTCATCATCAAGGCACGATAAAAATATATCTTCCGCAAGCTCAGACGACATATTTGACGCAATATCCAGCACGAGTTTTCTGACATCCTTATCTTCAGAGCTCATAAGGGGCATTAGGACAGGGACTATCCCCTCCTCAATATTTTTTGAAAATGATATTACAGAGTTCCTTAAAAATGCGTCTCTCGATATAAGCGCCCTTTCAAGTATATGCTCATCTACCCCCTTTCTAAGGCATTCTCCAAGCTCAAACACGAGCCTCTCTTTCATCATCTGGTCATCTTCCTGTTCAATCCACTCAATAAGCCTTATTGAAATCTCAGAATTATTATCGCCATAACGCCCCTTTAAATCATTAAGCCTCTTTTCCATAAGCGTTAACGGGCTGCTATCTTCTCCCTCAAGGTTTGAGCCTGTATCGCTTGTATCCACACTATCAGAGCAGCCTTCTCTGTCTCCCATCGTAACCTCTCTTGCGGCAACAACTAACCTGCGCCACCTATTTATGCGGCTTATAACATTGTCAAGCGTTGACATAAGCTCTTCCTCTGAAAATGGCTTCATCACATAATCAATTGCGCCCCTTTCAAGACATTCAAGCACCCTGTCAACAGAAGAATAGGCAGACATCATTATTACCTGAACAAGCCCGTTTATCTCCTTTGCCCTTTGCAAAAACTCTATGCCGTTCATCTCTGGCATAACTATATCGCTCAGGACAATCTGGATGTTTTCTTTCTTTAAAAGGTTGAGCGCCTTCTCCGGGTCAGTTGTCGCATAGACATCAAACCTCTCATCTAATTTTAAGAGCCTCTTAAGCGAATTTAATATCTCCCTCTCGTCATCAAGCAATAATATCTTTATTATCATCATCGCCCTCCTTTGCCCTTTGACCTTTTAAACCTCAAAATCATCTGAAACCCCTTGGGATTTTTGACATTTCTTGCCTCTATAGCGCCATTGACGGATTTCATTGTCTCCTTTAATATCCAGAGGCCAAGCCCTGTCCCCTCTTCCTTGTCCGTATAAAACGAATCAAAGAGCCTTGAAATCTTTTTATCCTCAATGCCTCCGCAATTATCCTTAAAAGAGACAATAACCTCATCTTTTGCAATAGATATATCTATCTTGCTATAAGCGTCTTTTATATGACGGCCTCTTGCCGCCTCAAGCGCATTATTAAGAAGTATGACAAAAAGCTGCACAATAAGCGAATGCTCACCAATTACCCTTACATTAGGCCCTGCAACCTTATAATCTTGCAAGACCTCTCTTCCATTTACAAAGACCTTCATCCACCTCTTTATCCTGTTCCATACAAGGACTATTGCATCCTTAATGGCGTCGGATATAACTGTCTCTGCATCAATATTATTATTATTTGCCCTTTTTGAAAGCCCCTTGACGGAGCGGACAATGTTTTCAATCTTTTGTATGCCAAAATCAAGTGAGTTGAGTATGGAGTCAGATTCGCTCAATAATGGGGTTATCTTCCTTTTTTCTTCATCTGTTAAAGATATTTTATCAAGGCAGCGGTTAATCCCTTTTATATATGCGCTAAAGACATGGAGGTTTGTCTTCATGTATGTAAGCGGGGTATTTATCTCGTGGATAATCTCGCTTAACAAACGCCCCATTATCGCAAGCCTTTCACAGGATATTGCCTGCTCGGTCTTTGCCCTGACTATGAGATTTATGTCCTTTTTCATCCTGACAGTTGCGGTAACATCTTGAGTGATTATCATGCAACGTCCTATTTTATCATTAAAAAACCTTGTAAATAGAATATATCTATCCCCATTGTCACCTGCCGGGCACATAATAAGCTCTTGATGAAAGTTATCCTTAGACCCCTCTTTTTTTACAGCGCATTCTGATGTCAATTTTTCAAGGTTGTAGCCAAGATGTTCAACCAGTATCGGATTTTTATGTATAAGCTCTCTGTCCTTAATAACTCCTATGCCTATGGGAATATTTTCTAAAATCATACTCCATAAGGATAGCTGCTCAGTCAACTGTTCTCTTAATTCTTTTGACTGGGTCTTTGCCAAGTCCTTTTCAGCTATAAGCATCCTTCTTTGATAAGCCTCATGGGTAATATCCCTTATTGACGATAGGACAAGCCATGAGCCATCTATCTTTTCTATGCCCTGAGAATAGACCTCGCAGATTACCTCTTCTTCATCCTTGGTTACAAATGGCCATTCAAAACGATTTTCTGACTCTTTATCCAAGCTGGCATATATTAACCTGCCAAATGCCTCCCACGAGCCCTTTGACGAAAAAAATATCTCTGTTGACCTGCCAATCAGCTCATCTGGCTTCCATCCAAAAATCTTTTCTATATACTGTGTGCTGAACACGATTTTTCTCTTATGGACAAGCGTAACACCTATTGGCTGCATATCAAGCAGCCTCAATAAAAAGCGCTTGTCTATATCAAATGGAGGCTGATAGGTCATTGTGAAAGCACCCTTTCAACTCCTTCTACTATATATCTCGCTATGTCCCAGCTCGGGGCAACTACCTCCGCCCCTCCCCTTTCAATTGCCTCACGGGGCATCCCAAACACTATTGATGTCTCTTCACTCTCAGCAATGGTAAAACCGCCTGCATTCCTTATCTTTACCATAGCATCTGCGCCGTCATCGCCCATACCTGTCATAAGCACCCCTACTGTCTTTCTGCCAAATACGCCCAGCACTGACTCCATCATTACGTCAGCGGACGGCATAAATAGGTGCTGAGGCCTCTTTGTGTTCCTTACTATGAGCTCTTTTGTCAATTTCTGAAATACTGTAAGATGATAACCGCTATGGCCGACAAAACAGTTGCCCGGCTCAACTATCTGGCCTGTCTCAGCGTGAAATACATTAAGCTCGCTGTTCTTATTAAGCCTGTCTGCATAGGATGCAGTAAAGCCGGGGGGCATGTGCTGGACAAGGAATACTGAGGCAGGAAGGTCATTCGGCAAAAGCGGGAGGACATCCAGTATGGTCTTCGGCCCGCCTGTAGAGATCCCTATCGCAACCGCTGCAAACGGCGGTGTTACAGACGGGATAGATAAAGCAAGGGCATCAGAAGCGGCATCCTTCTTGCGCCCCCTATCTCTCCTGACAATCCTCCGTCCTCTCTCCTTTGCATCATCTCCTGCCCTGAGAGATGAGGGACTAAGCTTAATGGATGGTTTAAGGGCTTTTACCGATGTATCGCGCCTTCTTGAAAGCCTCTTTGCGGCGCCGCTCCTTGCCGCTGCCTTTATCTTTGTTATAAGCTCCTTAGCAACAGTTGACATATCAACTGTAACAGTGCCGCCGGGCTTTGCCACAATATCAAAGGCGCCCATCTCAAGGGCCTGAAGCGTTATGGGCGCCCCCTCTTGCGTAAGCGATGAGACCATTACGATAGGCGCAATCGCCTCTTCAACCAATATCTTCAAGGCAGTAAGCCCGTCCATCTTGGGCATATTGATATCAAGCGTTATTACATCAGGCCCAGCCTCTCTTGCCTTTTCTATGGCATCCTTTCCATCTCTTGCCGCTGCAACCACCTCAAGACGAGGGTCAGAATCAATAATCTCCTTTAGAGTGCGCCTCATAAGCGCAGAATCATCTGCTATGAGCACTCTTATCTTTGCCATTCCCCCCAATTCCTCCTTTTATTCCATTATTTCAAGGTCTGGCGTCTTATTGTCCGCGGAAGAAGAGCTATTTCCATCCGCATTAACAATGCCGTCAAGCTCTTTTACCTCTTCCTCAGACAGGACCTTCTGCGCATTCAATACTATAATCATCCTATCTTTACCAGTCTTTGCAAGCCCGTCAACAAAATTAAGGTCTATCTGAGACGACAATAATGGGGGCGGCTTTTCAATGTTTCTCTTGGGGATACGCGTTACCTCATTTACCCTGTCCACAATAAAGCCTGTCTTTTTCCCGTTTATATTGACTATGACAAGGCGCGTGCGGTCATCCCTTTCCTTTTCCCCGATGTTGAACCTCTTTCTAAGGTCAACCATTGGTATCACCTCGCCCCTCAGGTTCGTTACGCCCTCAATAAAGGACGGCGACCTTGGGACCCTTGTTATTTCCTGAAGGCGATTTATCTCCTGAACGCTGACTATCGGGATGCCGTATTCCTCATCTCCTATTGTAAATGTTACAAGCTGTATCTCATCCAGTTTCATGGCATCTGACGCCTGTTCCATATCGCATTCCTCCTCTTGACTTAACTCCTCAATGTCTTCAAAGGGAACGATCTTTAAGTCATTCAGTATAAACATTAACTTTTTCCCTTTGTCTATCTTTGCAATAGCCCAAATGTCATCGGAAAAGTCATGTGAGCGCTCAAGCTCGTCATCTAAGACTGACTGCACCTCTTCAACCTTATCAATCAAAAGCCCATAAGGGCGATTTTCATGCCTTAATATAAAGATGCGCTGCTCTTCTTTTATACATTTTTCAAGAGACCTTTCGTATTCAGCGAACAGGACATCAGCCTCTTGCTTGGTCCTGTCTATCTCTTTTATAAAGGAGCTTTTATCCATAAGGGCAGGCGCCTTTTCATGGAAGCTATGGTGAAGATGAAGGAGCTTTTGAACGATATTAAGCTCTGTCTCGCTCCTGCATGTCTCTACCCTTGCCATAAGCCAGTCATCTAACTTACATTTCCCGTCTGGGCAGCGCTCAAACACACGGCTGCACTCAGCGCACTTTCTTGCCTCAGAGAGCCTTTTATAAAAAAACTGCTTTATACGGCTTAATTCCGCTATCCTTTCATCACAAAGGGGTTTTAGTCCCATTAAAAGCCTCAAATCAAATATAGGCACTACTGCCCCCCTTAAGGACAAGAGCCCCTTTATATGGGGCGCCGCCTCAGGGACGGAATGTGCCTCCGTAAACCTTATTATCTCAGATATCTTTTCTATGCTAAAGGCATATAGCTCGTCACCGAGCGTAAAGGTAATAAAACGCGCCAGTCCGCTGCTTGCATCAGCGTCAAGCGATGTCTCAATAAAGGCAGATGAATAGTGGCCTCCTTCATTGTCCCTTCCAAGGTCAACGCCATATTCAAGCACCTGCTCATGGTCAAGCAAAAATACTATGCGCCTTCCATTGTCAAACTTCGCCACACGAGGGACAAAGTTCTCCATAGAAATCGTAAGTGAAGGCGGCGGCTCTACGATTGCTGAGTCAAGGGAGAGCACCTCGCGCACTTCATCTACTACAAGGCCAGTTACATAATTATGGAGATTAATCACAATAAACCTTGTGCGGTCAGTAAACTCAGATGCCTTTACGCCAATGCGCCTCCTTGTATCTATTACAGGGAGTATGCCGCCTCTCAGATTCATAAGGCCGACAAAATAATCAGGCACAAGGGGGATCCTTGTGGTATCTTGCGGCCTTACAATCTCTTTTACGGCGTTTATCCCAATGCCGAATTCCTGCTCATCAAGCAGGAACACAACTATTTGACCATATTCTGATTTATTTAATCTGCTGGCTCCACCGCTCATGGCGCCTCTCCTCTACATATTTTGTAATTCATCTGCATCGCTGGCTATTTCATCAATTACTTCAGCCAACTGCTCAATCCCTGTCCTTATCTCGCTTGACGCCCTTGATGCCTCCTGAGTTGCCCTGCTTGCCTCTTCAGCGGCAGAGGCAATCTGTTCAACGCCCTTATTGGCCTGCTCTATTGCAACAAGCATCTCATCTGTGCCATTGGATATCTCAGAGATCGCCTGAGAAGCGTCATCAATTGCTGCAAGCACCTTATCAAGCCTCTCAGTTGAGGCGCTTGCCCTCTCAGATTGCCTCATACCCATTTGGGCCGCTGTCTTCAGGTCATCCTCAACCTTTCCAAGCTCATCAGATATGCTCCTTACAATGTCCTTTATCCTGTCCGCATTCTCAGCGCTTTCATTCGCAAGCGCCCTTATATCGCCTGCGACCACTGAAAAGCCCCTGCCGAACTCGCCTGCCCTTGCCGCCTCAATAGAGCCGTTTACTGCAAGCATATTTGTTTGAATAGTAACCATTGTAATCATCTCGGCAATCTTTTCTATCTGACGGGTATATTGCTCAAGGTCTTTAACCCTCTTTACAGTCTTTGAGGTCTGCTTAGAGGCAGACTGTATCTCTTGTATGAGATCATTTACAAGATTTTGATTCGCTTTGACAATTTCTCCAAGGTCCCTTGTTATGTCCTGCGCCTCATTGCTTAACTCAGAGGCGCTTTTAGCATCCTGCACAAGGTCCGCCCCTACGATTGAGCCGTTCTCCGCCGCCCTTGCCTGCTCTGCCGCGCCGTCAGCTATCTCCTTTATCGCTGTCGCTATCTCATGCGATGCCTTGCTGCACTCCTCAATGCTTGCGGAAAGCTCCTCTGATGCAGCGGCAAGCCCCTCTGCTGACTTCTGCGTATCAGTAGAGACGCGCAGCTCTTCAGCCATCTCAAGGAGGCTCTCAGAAGCGCCCTGTATCTCCTTCAGCGCCACATTCTGCTCGCCTACATTCTTATTCGCCTCCTCTGCCGCACTCGCCTGCTCTTCCGCAGCGGCGGCCACAACCTCGGCAGACTCTAAAAATTCCTGAGCATGACCCTTTATTTTGTCGGAAAGGGAATCCAATTTTGATGTTGCGTCTTTAAGGTCTTTTCCAGACCTTATAATCTCTTTAAAGCCCTTAATTACCTCTTGGGCACGCTCTGACTGGGCCAGCGCCTTTTCCTGAGCGTTCTTTACGTCTTCTACTACTTCTCTTACAATGTCCTGTATCTTTGTAACAACTATCCTTATATCCCTTGCGCTCTTCTCTGAAATTTCAGCAAGGTTTCTCACCTCATCTGCGACAACCGCAAAGCCCCTTCCATGCTCCCCTGCCCTTGCCGCCTCTATCGCTGCATTCAGGGCAAGGAGATTGGTCTGGTCCGCAATCCTGACAACAGCGCTGACAATACCCTGAATCTCCTCACCCTGCCGGGCAAGCTCTTCTATAAGGCGCGTTGAGTTCTCAGCCATCTCAGCAGACTGCTCAACGCTCTTAGTCAAATTCATAATCTCTTCATTACAGTCCTGTATTAATTTCTCAACCCTCTGTATCCTTCCAGAAAATTGCTGTATATTATCAGCTGCGTTTTCAGCGGTCTTTTCTATCTCAGTAATGGCCGCCCTGCTCTCTTCAGCGGCGCTTGAGGCCTCTTCCGCCCCTGCAGCAATGGTCTCCATAGTGCGGCCAAGCTCTTCAGACGCCCCTACAATCTGATTTATGGCAGCAGTCATCTGCTCTACTGAGGCAGCGAGCTTCTCAGCCATTGCCTGCTGGCGAGCAAGGGTGCGCGCCTTCTTCTCAACGCCCTGCTGCGAAGCATTAAACTGGGGCCTTGGATGGAGCCTCCTCTGAGGCTCTTCATTGACCTCTGAGAGGGACTCAGACATATTGCCCACAGGTTTCGCCAACTTTTTCTTTATCATCTCTTTGCCTCCTTTAATTAACTTTAATCTATCTTAATTTTTCTGAAATTTTTGAAAAATTATTCCTTGCAGTCCTGTTTTCAGGCTCTATCTCAAGAACCTTTAAAAAGGCATCCCTTGCCTCTTCCGCCCTTCCAAGATAAAACCAGCATATCCCAAGGTTATTAAGCGCCTTTATAAAATCTGGCCTTATCAAAACAATAGATAGAAAGTATGCGGCAGCTACCACATAATCGCCTGATTTTAACTTCTTGACGCCATTTTCAAAAAATTCATCTATCCTCTTGTAAATTTGACCGTTAATATGGCCAGTATCATACCTGCCCCGCCCTTCAGTATCCGTCTCATTATCTATTGCCTCAAGCTCAAAGGAGATGCCAGAAACATCCAACTCTTCTGAAGCTAACTCCATAAGCCTTGCAAGCCCTATTCCAAGCGGCTTTATGTCTTTCTTTTCAGCAGGCATTCAAGCGCTCCTTCTTAAAGAAATTGTATTAATTTTTATCAGTATTTACAAATAATTATAACAAAAATTAAATTTAAATAATTATTCTGCTGCTATCGCCTTCGCCGCCTTTATGTAATCCTGAGCAACCTTACTGTCAGGGGCATATTCAAAGATGGTCTGTCCAAAACTTGGCGCTTCAGCAAGCCTTACGCTATTTCTTATTGGCGGAAGCAATATGTCCGGGCCGAACATCTTTTTTATCTCATCTATTACAGACCTTGCATGACGCAATTTTTTATTAAAAAATGTGAGTAGCACCTTTGAAATCCTGAGCCCCGGATTCTTCACGGCCACCCTGTCGCAAATCACCTTGGTCTCTGCAAGCCCTTTAAGCGAAAGAAAATTTGGAGGCATTGGGACTATTATCTCAGTGGCTGCAAGGTAAGCTGACAGTGTCATAAATCCAAAATTGGGCGCAGTGTCTATTATGATAAAGTCAAAATCATTCTCTAAAGACGAAAGCCTCTTTTTAAGATTAAGAAGCTCTCTTGGATTATTCCCTGCCTCCTGTTCATAATTTGAGAGGGCGAAAGATGACGGCAGCAAATAAAGCCCCCTCCCCTCTTTACGGCAAAGCGCTGGAGAGCTACCTTTATCTCCCCTTAAAAACGCTACTATGTCTGAGCCCTCTTCTGATTTTACGCCAAGAGAAATCGTAGAATGCGCCTGACTGTCAAGGTCAAGCAATAAGACCTTTTTATTAAAATATAAAAGGGCGTACGCTATGTTTACCGAAGAAAGCGTCTTACCTACCCCGCCCTTTCTATTATTAAAAACTATCTTGCGCGCTGCTGACATAGGCCATCTAATTAAAAGATATATTTAGAATCATTCCTAATAAATAAATATAATTAGAATTAATCTCTTTTAATCTTGCTATATTACATATCCTGCATTTACACTAACATCTTATATCCATATCGGCAAGCCGTTATCTAACCTTAAAGATTTTTTTGAATAACTGACCTTACGCGCAAAATAAGCTTCTAATTATGACTGATTCTGCCGCTCATAGAAGCGGCTCATTTCCCCTATTGGTTCCTAAATCCTGCAATCCCGATACCCCCTACTCTCTCAGCAATATCTCCATCCCCTTTTCATAAAGCCTGTTATTTCCCGTAATATTCAATGACAACGGGTCAAAAAATAATATCTCAACTTGAGCGAATTTCTCTATGGTTATCCTGTAGCTGTCCGTATCTTTTGGGGTGAAAAACCCCTTCTTGACAATATCTTCCGCTATATCTTTAAACGCCTTCCTCTCTTCTTGCGTTATTTTTCCTGAAAAATTCATAAAATGGACAATCTCAGTATATGCCAGCCACTTTTGATGGTCCAGATACTCTCTCAAGGTCGTAAACTCATGTCTGTCCCTTATCATCCTCTGTATCAACGGAATACATCCGCCCAGATACTCCCATATCAATTCTATATCTCCCTCACTGAACCCCTCCCCTTTCAGCCATTCTTCTGTTGAGCCTCTGTTAAGGTGGTCTATCTTGTAAAATCTGCTCGTAACCTTTAGTTTTGCATCACTGTAT
>JALWQB010000181.1 GCA_026994795.1 Deltaproteobacteria bacterium | reverse complement strand
GGGTCAATGCCTGCCTCTTTAAGGGCGCTCTCAAGCCTGTCGGCGTCAAACGGCGGCGATAAGGCGTTTTTTATCTTTTTACGCCTCTTTTGAAAGGCTGACCTTACAATGCGTTTAAAATATGAGGTATTTACGCAAGGGCTGTTTTTACAGGGCATAATATCCTGTCCACTATGCCTTGTAAGACGTATGACCATTGACTCTACCCTTGGGCGTGGATAAAATGCGGAGGCAGGCACTAAAAAGAGGCGTTTTATGGAAAAAATACTGCCAAGCAGCACTGTAAGGACGCCATATTCCCTTGAGCCCTTATCGGCGATAAGCCTTTCTCCAACCTCTTTTTGAACCATAAAGACACAGTCATTTACTGCCTCCTGCTCGTCATATATCTTTGAGAGGAGAGGCCCTGATATATTGTATGGAAGATTTGATATAATCTTTAATGGCGCGTTAATCTCCTCCAAAAGGGCGTTAAAAGAGACCCTTAACATATCCCCCCTTATCAGCTTGAGATTTTTATATCCCTTTTCCTGAAGCGCCGTTATGGCCCTTTCATCAATCTCAATCCCTATAACCTTTCTGGCGTGGCGGACGAGGTGGTCAGTAAGGGCACCTATTCCTGTTCCAAGCTCTATAATGGTGTCAGAGGGGGCGATAAAAGAGCGCCTTATTATCTTGCGGGCTATGTTTTTATCAATTAAAAAGTGCTGTCCAAGCCCTTTATTCGGTAAGATGTCTGGAGTGGAGCCTTTCATATAGCCTCTTCTTCCTCATAATGAACCACTTTAGATATAAAAAATATGCAATAATACAGAATGGAGCGGCAAGCGCTATCCCCCCGCATGTGATTGATATTATGAACCATAATCCCTTGTTGGCTATTATAGTTATTGCATCAAGGAAGGGGCTGTGCCTTAACGTAAAGAGAAGCTCTTTGACCTCGCCCCATGTAGATGCCCATTCTCCAAAAAATATGCGCCCCAACTTCCATGAGAGATAATATTCAATAGGTATTGTCAGGGGGTTGCTTACCAGCCAGTTCGCTATTATAGCGGCAATAATATTTGCCCTTAACAGCCCGCATATAGTTATCGTCAATATGGTATGAAGCGGAATAGTGGGAGTTATACCGACAAATACGCCTACTGCTATGCCTCTCGCGATAGAAAGCGGGTCTCCCTTTAGACGAAGAAGCCTCAGCCAATGATACTTTATGACCCTATGGGGCATCATAAGTTTCTTTGAAGGGCGCTTTTGGGGCGGCGTATCTTTTGCGTTTAATGCCTTCAAGTTAGACTGCCCTTGAATAGACATCTTCATCCAGACCTGTAGTTATGCCATTCATAAACATTATTCCCCCTAAAAACGCTATCATTACCCCGTTGTCAGTGCAAAGCCTCTGGCTCGGAAAAAGGACAGACGCCCCAACCTCCTTTCCCCTTTTTATAAACTGCGCCCTTAAATAGCTATTTGAGGCAACGCCCCCTGCGACAACTACATCCTTAATATTATACTGAAGCGCTGCCTTCAAGGTCTTTTCTACAAGGACATCAACAACTGACGCCTCAAATGAGGCAGCAATGTCTTTAAGGGGAATATGACAGCCGCCTCCCCCCCTTGAGCTTATCCTCCTTATTGTCTGTATGACAGCGGTCTTAAGGCCGCTGAAACTGAAATCATAAGGGGTGTCTCTCATCCATGAGCGCGGAAATCTGAACGCCTCTCTATTGCCCTCAGTCGCAAGAGCGCTTATTTTAGGGCCGCCCGGATAGGGAAGCCCAAGCGCCTTTGCCACCTTATCAAACGCCTCTCCTGCCGCATCATCCCGTGTCTGCCCAATAAGCCTGTAAGAAAGCGGGCTTTCAACTATGTAAATCCCTGTATGGCCGCCTGAGACAATAAGCCCGACATGAGGATATTTAAGACGCCTGTGCTCAAGCCCTGCAACGCACAAGTGGGCATATATGTGATTGACGCCGACAAGCGGGATAGCCAGCGAGACAGAGAGCGCCTTTGCAAAAGACATCCCCACAACTAAAGAGCTCAAGAGGCCAGGGCACTGACTGACGGCTATGGCTGACAGGTCTTTTAAACAAATCCCAGCCTCTCCTATCGCCTCCTTCACTACCGGGACTATATTCGTTACATGCATTCTGCTTGCAAGTTCCGGGACAACCCCTCCATAATCACTATGAACAGGAATTTGAGAGGCTATTATATCAGAAAGAAGGTTTACTCTTAGCTCCACTATATTCTGGGAAGTTATTTCTTCTATTGGGTCATTATTTATCTCTATTACGCTACAGGCTGTCTCATCGCATGACGTCTCAATTCCAATTATTAAATGGCTCTTTCTACTTGACATAAGATGCTCTCATTGTTACATATTGACATATCTTAAAAGAGATAAAAGCCTCTTTAAGATAATGCCCCCGTAGCTCAGGGGATAGAGCACAGGATTCCTAATCCTGGTGCCGCACGTTCGAATCGTGCCGGGGGCAATAATAAAAACAGCCACTTAGCCACTTTCTCTGATCCGTATTTTACTAAGGCTGCCACCAAGCAGCGACTCATCAATCTAATCTCTTGGGTTTTTGACGCCATTAAGGCGGACACCTTTTTGTCCTCGCTCCTTTTGCCAACGACCAAGGGCGAAGGGTAGCTCTTCTGACACTTTGCATAGTAAAATGGCGGGTCCATACAATTAAAAGTCGCTGAACCTATGACAAACAGGCCACCTTCTGCCGCAGCCAAGCGCCTTGGTTGTTATGCGGGGCGCAATAGGAGCCTGTTTCCTCTTATATTCATTCTTTAAAATCATACCAATAACCTGCTCTACAATGCAAGAAGAAATCCCCGTATCCCTGACAATCTCTTCCTTTGTCCTGCCCTGTTCAATAAAGGCGCTTAATATCCTGTCAAGAACGGGATATGACGGCAGGTCATCTTCATCCCTTTGCCCTGCCCTAAGCTCGGCAGTTGGGGGCTTAATAAATACATTTTGAGGTATTATTTCCCTTTCTTTATTTATCTCGCCTGCAATATCATATACTAAGGTCTTTGGGCAATCGGCAATCAATGAAAACCCGCCGCTAAGGTCGCCGTAAAGCGTGCAGTATCCCACCGCAAGCTCTGACTTATTGCCTGTTGAAAGCACCATGTATCCCGTTTTATTGGAGATAGACATCAATATATTGCCCCTTATCCTTGCCTGCATATTCTCCTCTGTTACATCCCAGGGTCTATCCTTAAATACGGGAAGCAGCTCTGCCCTCATAACATCAAAAATCTCCTGTATTGGGATAATTTCATAATTTATTCCAAGATTTTTACATAAATTAAGCGCATCATCAATGCTCTCCTGAGATGTAAACTGAGATGGCATCAATACCCCCATAACCCTCTCTTTACCAAGGGCTAATACGGCAATAGACGCCACAACGCTTGAATCTATACCGCCGCTAAGACCTACTACCACCCCCTTAAAACCGCAATAATCTACATAATCCTTAAGGGACAGCACAAGGGCATTTAACGCCTCTTCAGGGGGTGATAATAACTGCCCTGAAAATGGCGGCTGCCCTGAGCATGATAGAACATGGCCAACACCCCCTCCTGCCTCAATGGATAAAGGATAAAGGCATTCTTTGAATTGAGAAGGCGTCATTAATACCTCCCCCCCCCTTCCAACAGCGATGCTCCCGCCATCAAATATAAGGCAATCATGCGCCCCGATACTGTTTACATATACAATAGACACCCTGTATTTACAGGCAATAGAGCGGATTAGCTCAAGCCGAACCCCCTCTTTGCCTATATTAAATGGAGATGCGCTAATATTAATAAGGAGCTGAGCCCCCTGCTCAACAAGGTCTTTAACAGGGTCTTCACTATATCTACAATCTTTGCAGATGGCCTCTTCTGTCCATAGGTCTTCACATATCGTAATCCCAAGCCCAACCCCCTTAAACCTGACTACTGAAGACAACTTCCCCTGTTCAAAATACCTTGTCTCATCAAAGATGTCATAAGTTGGTATAAGGCGCTTGTATGCAGTGTGAATTACCTCTCTATTCTGAACTATGGATGCCGCATTAAAAAGAGGCCTTCCCTTCCCTGACCTGTTCTCCTCCAGATGACCAATTAAAAGGGCAGTGTCGCCCACCTCGCTTATAAGGTCCTGAAACGCCTTATTGTGGCAGGCAATAAACTCTCTTCTTTCTAAAAGGTCTTTGGGCGGGTATCCGCATAAAGAGAGCTCGGGACAAATCGCAAGGTCGCACTTAAGAGACGCTGCCTTTCTGTAAAAAGAGAGGATATGCCTTATATTCTCATCAAATGCCCCTATTCTTGTCCTTATTTGCAAGATAGCTATCTTCATTGCACTGATTTAGCTTAACATAAATTAATTTTAATGCTTATATATCTCAAAATTTAAACAATCTATCTATCAGAGGGGCTATAGGCGCTTGGGCTGTAAGGGGGATTAAGGTGATATATGGCAGGCAGGTGTCTATAACGCTCGTTATAATCAAGGCCGTATCCTACTAAAAAGCCCCTATCTACCTTAAAGCCAACATAATGGGCTTGAACTTCCACCTTTCTCCTCTCTACCTTGTCTATGAGGCAGCAGACCTTTATAGAGGCAGGAGACTTGAGCCTTAAGACATCCATTAAATATTTTATGGTATATCCTGTATCTATTATATCTTCTATCAGGAGGACATCCTTGGAGGCAATATCAATCTCTATATCCTTTGAAAACGTTATCTTGCCAGATGATTCCATGTTAGAGCCATAGCTTGAAAGCCTTACGAAATCTACCGCGACATCCATTGATAAACGCCTTACAATATCGGCCAGAAATATAAAGGCCCCCTTTAATATACCGATAACCACAAGCTCTCTGCCCATGTAGTCCCTGTTAATCTCCTGAGAAAGCCCATCTATCCTCTCTTCTATATCTGTCTTTGAAAATACCTCTCTTAACTCGTCTCCATTCATATTCATTAGAAACCCCCTCTTTTTAGCATTTAGAAAAACTGACTAATAAACTTACTACAAGCAACTTGACATAGACAAGTTTGATATTACTTTCCTTTATTAAAAAGGACAATATTATTTTTATGCTCAATACCAAGAGAACCCAGGAGGATAATTGAGATGCCAATATATGAATTTTCATGTAATAGCTGCAAAAAGACATTTGAAAGGTTTGTCATGTCCCACAGGGATATAAAAGAGGTAAACTGCCCAAAGTGCGGCTCTTATGATGTAAGCAAGCTGATGTCAAGTTTTAGCTGCGGCAGCGGTTGCGCAGGCGCATCTTCTTTTAACCCCCTTGGAAATAGCTGCGCTGCGCCTTCTGGCACACGCTTTGGGTGAGCGTAATTGCCCTTACTCACAGCGTGCCTGTGAGAAAGGAGGTAATGGCGGTTGATTAACGGAGTTGTCCTGAGGAAACTGGAGGCGCTTGACAAGGTCATTTCTGAACTCGCTTCACTTGGCAAAGTGTCTGTTGAACAACTGCAGAGGGACTGGGTGATGAGACGGGCAGTAGAACGCGACTTACAGGTCATGGTTGAGATTGTGATTAATATCTGCCAACGCCTCATTTCAGCTGCTAATCTGCCGCCGGCATCCACTGGTTCTGAGGCAATCAAAAGGTGCGTTGCGCTCGGCGCCTTGTCTTCTGAGGAGCCGTATCGCCGAATGGTGCAATTTAGAAATTTTATTGTTCATTGTTACGAACAGGTGAATGTGGAAATCCTTGTGTCATTGGTGAATAGACGGCTTGACGATTTCAGACGGTTTCGTATGGAGATTTTGCGTCATGCGCAAGGTTGATTTCACATCTACAGACGCTGTATGGAAAGCCTTTCCCGAAATTGTCGCCGTATGGGTTTTTGGGTCAGGGCAGGACGGCAGGGTGCGACATGGCGGTGATCTTGACTTTGCCATCCTGTTTGATTCGTCCCCGAATATCGATGTGCTGGCAGATGTGAGGGCCGCCTTGCAAGACGCGCTTAATATTGATAATATTGACCTGCTGACGCTCAACACCGCCAGCTCGATCAGCGGCTTTGAGGCCGTGAGCGGACGGGCGCTTTTCTGTCGGGATAAGGAAAGACGTGCAGAGTTTGTCTCCTGCATCGCCCGCCAGTATGAATATGACATGGCCTTTTTAGCTAATGGCTTGAAAGCGGTTTCCAAACGCAACAATTAAGGAGTAAACAATGCTTCAGATAGAGGACTTATGGGTAGAAGTTCAGGGCAAAGAGGTCTTAAAGGGCATTAACCTTGAGATAGGCAAGGGCGAGACCCACTGTCTCTTTGGAAGGAATGGCTCTGGGAAAACCACCCTCTTAATGACAATAATGGGGTTTTCTGGCTATAAGGTAAAGCATGGCAAGATAATATTTAAGGGGGTGGATATAACCCGCCTGCCTATAAATGAAAGGGCAAGGCTTGGCATAGGAATATCCTTTCAGCGCCCCCCTACCCTTCGCGGCGTAAAATTAAAGGACATACTAAATATATGCGGCAATGGCGGCCACAAGGGGAGGGAAATGGCGGTATCTTATGGCTTTGACCGTTTTCTTGACCGTGATGTCAACCATGGCTTTTCAGGCGGAGAGATTAAAAAGTCAGAGCTTTTGCAGTTGCTTAGCCAAAATCCCGATCTTACCCTCTTAGATGAGCCTGAATCAGGCGTAGATATAGAAAATCTTAATGTTATCGGCGAAATGATAAAAAAGCTCCTTCAAAAAGACATCCACAGGGGAAGGAAAAAGTCAGGATTAATCATAACCCATACAGGATTTATTCTCAATTATGTAACGGCAGACAAGGGGCATGTCATGTTAAACGGCGAGATATACTGCAAGGGAAATCCTGTAGAAATATTTCAGGGGATACAAAAATATGGCTATCAAGAGTGCATAAAGTGCATGAAATGCAATATATAAATGCTGATGTAAAGATATAGGACATATATAAATAGAGAGCAAAATTTTCTTAGAATAAAAGGAGCATAGTAAAAATTATGGATATTAATGATAAAGAGCTTCTTTCAAAATTTACCCCTGCATCAAATGTTGATGCAGTGGAAGGCATTGATAAGCTTCAAGATGAAGAGATAAAAAAATTACAGCAGACAGGGATACAGTTAAATGAAGAGGAGAGGATAGGAAGTTTTATTCAGACAAACTGCAATGTAGTCCACTGTGATTGCTCTGTCAGCGGCGTGGAGCTGTTGCCAGTGAAGGATGCCCTCAAAAAATACGACGGCCTTTCAGATTACTGGTGGAGGCTTGTCTCAAAAGACAAGGATATATTCACTGAAGAAACAGAACGGAACTTGGACAATGGTTATTTTATAAGGGCAAAGGCAGGGGAAAAGGCAGTATATCCGCTACAGACCTGTCTTTATATAAGAAACGACAATGTTGCTCAAAAGGTCCATAATATAATAATAGCTGAAGAAGGCTCAGAACTTCATGTAATTACTGGCTGCGCCACGCATCCGCACCTTACATCAGGGCTTCACATAGGCATAAGCGAATTTTATGTCAAAAAAGGGGCGAAACTCACATTTACAATGGTTCACAACTGGGGAGAAAGCATATATGTGCGCCCGAGGACAGGCGTGTTAGTAGAAGAAGACGGGCTTTTTATGTCAAACTATATCTCCCTTAAAGGGGTTAAGTCCATACAGACATATCCTGTCGCCCAATTAAAGGGCAGGGGCGCTGTTGCAAGGTTCAATTCTGTAGTAGTCGCCCCTTCAGGGGCATTGCTTGACATAGGCTCAAAGGTCATACTTGACGCCCCTGAGACAAGGGCGGAAATCATATCCCGCACCGTATCAAACGGGGGCACAATTATCGCCCGAGGTCACCTTGTTGGTAAGGCAAGGGGCGTAAAGGCGCACCTTGAGTGTCAGGGTATGATCTTGGCTGATAAAGGCATCATACACGCCATACCAGAGCTTGAGGCCCACCTTGACGATGTGGATATGAGCCATGAGGCAGCGGTTGGCAAGATTGCCCAAGAAGAGATAGAATACCTTATGGCAAGGGGATTATCTGAGGAGGAGGCTGTGGCAACTATCGTGAGGGGCTTTTTGGATGTCAAGATAGAAGGGCTTCCGCCTGAGCTTGAGGAAGAGCTGCAAAATGCCGTATCTGAGTGTCAACAAGGAGGAATTTGATGAAACGGCGTGATTTTTTAAAATTTTCCGCCTCAACCACATTGGCGCTGGCAGCCCTTGGCGCGGGGGAGGAAGAAGGGTTTTTTATGGCCGCCCGCTCTCTTGCTGACGGCAAAGGAGCGGAGCCTATGCCAGCAGGGAGCCTTGGGGCAAAAGAGGTAACAAGCGTATGCGAGATGTGCTTCTGGCGCTGTCCCATTGTAGGCAAGGTAAAAAACGGAAGGCTTATAAAGATAGAAGGCAACCCCAATAGCCCTGCCAATGGCGCGAGGGTATGTGCGAGGGGGAACTCCGGCGTCCAGTTGCTCTATGACCCCGACAGGCTCAAATACCCCTTAAAACGCATGGGCAAAAGGGGAGAAGGAAAATGGGCAAAGATATCGTGGGATGAGGCCCTGGATGAGATAGCCTTCAACATGGAAAAGGTCAAAAAGAAATACGGACCCCACGCCCTTGCCTATTTTGACCATGGCTCAAGCGCGGAATTCATGCGGGAGATATTCAAGACGCTGGGCACTGAGAATTATTCCAGTGAGCCTGCATTCTTTCAGTGCGTTGGCCCTGTGATCGCGGCCTATCTGAACTCTATGGGATACGTGGTCTCAGGGACAAGGCAATATATTGACATGGCCAACGCCAAGGCCATACTACTTGTAGGCTCTCATATAGGCGAAAACGTCCATGTATCCCATGTAAGGGAATTTGTTGCAGGGCTTCAAAACGGGGCTAAACTCGTGGTTGTTGACCCAAGGTTCTCTGTGGCGGCAAATAAGGCGGACATATATCTACCCATACGCCCTGGGACAGATATTGCCCTTCTCATGGCATGGGTGAACTATGTCATTCAGCACGGCCTCTATGACAAAAAATTCGTAGAGAAAAACTGCATTGGATTTGAGGATGTCCGCAATGCCGTAAAGGACTATACCCTTGAATGGGCAGCAAGGATATGCGACCTCAATGTAAATGACATAAAGGCTGCTATCCGCATTCTGGCCGTGGAAAGTCCCCATGTAGCCATACATCCCGGCAGGCACAGCACATGGTACGGAAAGGGCGATGTTGAAAGACACCATGCCCTTGCCATACTCGCCTCCCTCTTCGGCGCTGTGGGGCGAAAAGGGGGAATTTACTTCCCGACCCCTGTAAAAAAGGCCCATGCCCACTGCATTAGGCGCAAAGAAAAAGAGGATATGGAAGAGCCTGATGAGTCATTAAGGGACAAATTTCCGTTCGTTGACCCATTTCCGGGCGTCCCAACAGACAGAATCATTGACGCCACCCTTACTGGAAGGCCCTATCCCATAAGGCTCTGGGGCATAAACGGCATAAACATCATCCAGACCATCTCAAACCCTTATAAGACTATGGAGGCCATCAAGAAACTTGATTTCATATTCTCAGAGGAGATACTCCCTGGAGAGACCGCCATCTGGTCGGACATCGTGCTCCCAGAGGCCACCTATCTTGAAAGATACGATGCCCTGTACGCCTATGACGGCCTTACCCCCTATCTTACTGTGAGGCAGCCTGTTGTTGAGCCCCTCTTTGATGTAAAGACCCCCTATTGGATAGCCAGAGAGCTTGCGAGGAGATTGAAACTCAAGTGCCTCTCCTGTAAAGACGAGAAAGAATTTATAGAAGAAGAGCTAAAGGAGCTTGGCCTCAGCCTTGAAAAATTAAACAGTAAAGGAGGCATAATCGTCCATAAGGCCAATCCCTACAGAGATGCGGACAAGCTCAAGATGCCCACGGAATCGGGAAAGATACTCCTTTCAATAGAGGATTTTGAAGACGAGGGCCTTGACCCGGTGCCGCAATTCAGGCCCACTCCAGCGCCTCCCAAGGGCTATGCCCGTCTGTTGTACGGCAGGGCGCCGGTGCACACATTCTCAAGGACAATGAATAACCTGTGGCTCCAGCATGAGTGGCCTGAAAATCACGCATGGATAAATGATGAGGTGGCAAAGAGGATAGGCGTAAGGGATGGAGATGAGATAGCGCTTGAGAATCAGGATGGAAGGCGCTCAAATCCTGTAAAGGCCAAGGTAACCCCTGGGATAAGGCCGGACTGTATTTACCTTCCCCACGGGTTTGGGGTCAGGTCAAAACACCTCACTAAAACCTATGGGAAAGGGGCAAGTGACAATTTCCTGATCACACATTGCATTACTGACCCATTTATGGGAAGCTCGGGCAAGCGGACAAATTTCGTGAGGGTCATAAAGGGGAAGAAGACGCTTGATATCCCTGAGTTGAGGCCGATTCCAGAGGAGCTGCCAAGGTTTAAACTGAACAGGGCATAAGGAAAGGAGGCGCTTATGAGTCAATATGCAATGGTAATCGATCTTGACAGATGTGTCGGCTGTCATGCATGCGCTGTAGCGTGCAGGGCAGAGTGGAATGTCCCAACGGAAGAGGGCTATAGAAGAAACTGGTTAAAGAGGATTGGCCCGGAGAACACCCCTCACGGCCTCTCATATACATTTTACCCAGGGCTTTGCAATCACTGCGACCAGCCAGTTTGCGTGGACGTATGTCCAGTGGAGCCGGAGGAGCGACTTTTTAAATCCTTCAAGGATGGCAGCTCCAAAAAGATGGCCATAAAGGCCACATACAAAGAGCCGTTTACAGGCATAGTCCTCATTGATAAGGGACGCTGCGAGGGGTGCGGGGCATGCGTGGAGGCCTGTCCCTATAAGGCTCGGTATCTGGATGAGACCTTAGATGACCCCAAGGCAGACAAGTGCACCTTCTGCTTTGAGCGCATATCAAGGGGGGAGCAGCCAGCATGCGTAAAGACCTGCATAGGGGATGCGAGGATATTCGGGGATTTAAATGATCCCGCCTCTCAGGTGGCGAAACTCGTTAAGGCAGGAGGGGCAAGGCGGATGGAGTCAAAGGTGGTAAAAATCGGCCCTAATGTCTATTGGAAGGGCAAAGAAAAAGACATCTTTGCCCTGTTCAAGAACTTTGCCCCCATGACCAAGACATGGGAATGAGTATTTTACCCTCCTTAGGTCAATATCTCCCCAAAAGGCGGCCATCTATAAAGGGCTTGAAAGCCTTTGTGAAGCTGCCCTTCTCTTTGCCTCAAGCCACTTTATGCCTCTTTGCCTTATCCCATCAAAAAGATCGTAGAAGATGGGGATATATATAAGGGTCAAGAAGGTGGCAACCAAAAGCCCCCCTATGGCTACTACTGCCAGTGGAGAGAGCCTCTCAAGCCCAAGGGCCCTCTGGGCTGCGATAGGAAGCATTCCTATAATAGTCCCTGAGGCAGTCATAAGAATAGGGCGCGTCCTCACCCTCACCGCCTCTTCTATGGCGTCTTTTAACTCTATGCCCCTGGCCCTTGCCTTTTCAATAAAGTCAATGAGAAGAATTGAGTTGTTCACCACGATACCTGCAAGAAGTATCATGCCCATGTTGGCTGGCATACATGCGTGTCTTCCCACCAGCACAAGTCCCCATGCTGCCCCTATCATGGCCAGAGGGATAGCTATCATAATGGTTACAGGGTTTATCCATGATCTAAAGGTGGGGGCAAGAGAAAAAAATAGGAGTATCACAGCAAGGCCAAGGGCCTTTGCAAGCCTTGTTCCCGCCTCATGCATATTCTTTACTTCTCCCTCATGACTCAGGCGATAGCCAGAAGGCAGCCTTAGCCCCTCAAGGGCATTTTCAATCCTTGCCTGAAGATGAGTAATTGATGTGGTTGCCCTGTATCCGTAAACATCCACTGTGGGGATGAGATTTTGCCTTGTAAACTTCGTCCTCGTAAACTGTGTCCTAAACTTTGCCACCTCCCTCAAGGGAAGAGGCCCAAGAGACGATGTGAGATATATCTCGCTTAACCCCTTAATACTATTGCATTTATTATTAGGATACCTTACCCGTATGGTATAACCGTCTTCCCCCGGCACCCTCAAAACAGAGGCAGGCACCCCCTTTAAGGCCGCCTTTACCTGCGCGGAAATGCTTACAGGGTCAAGGCCATAACGGCTTGCCCGCTCAATATCCACATCTAAGAGCACCTCCTTTTTATCCATTGTCCATGACCTTGTGACTGTAGTGAGACCCTTTACTGCACTTAACCTTTTCATCACCTCATTTGCAAGCCTATCAAGTTCAGCAGGCTCTGGCCCGGAGATCATAATATCCACAGGCGCTGCTATAGAAGAAAGGGGGGTGGCGCCAAAGTCATAAACATCCAGGCGCTTGAGATTGGGGATGGAGGCTACCCTCTTCCTTATCTCCTCTTCAATTTCCCATATAGTCTCCTTTCTATGAAACCTGTCTATGAAGTGCGCAGTTATAAGACCCTGTTGAGGGATCTGACCTGTACCAAAGCTAACCACGCCGGGCTCTGAACCCACTGTAGTGGATACCATCTCAAGGCCAGGCATTGCCTTCAGGATTTTCTCTATTCCTTTTGCCGCTCCCTCTACCTCGCTCATGGATGAATCAGGCCATGTCTCAAAGGCGATCTTTATGATGCCCGTATCCATTGGGGGCATGAGGTCGCGGCCAGCTATGGGCATAACCAGCCTCATGCTCACCACAAAGAGGGCTATAGCTGGCATTATGAAAAAGACCTTATGACGAAGCGCAAAATGTATAAGGGATGAGAAGAAATCCTTTATTGGATCAAGCACAATCCTGTCAAATATCATAAAGAGCCTCTCAATCCTGTTCTTTTTAGATGCCCCAGAGACTATATAGGGGGCGAGGAGCGGGATAATAGTAACTGAGACTATATAACTTGAAAGAAGCGCCAGAGAGAGAACAACAGTGAATTGTCTTAATATCTTTTCTACATATCCCCCGATAAACATTATGGGGACAAGCACTATCACAGTGGTGTATGTACCAGACCAATCTGCAAGGAGTATCTCATTTAGCCCTTCTACCACTGCCCTGTAGATAGGCTTCCCAAGGCTATGGTAATGTCGCTCAATATTTTCAATCACTACAATAGCATCGTCCAGAAGAAGCCCTACTGCAACGATCACGGCAGTTAGGGTCACGATATTTAGCTCGTAGCCAAAGAGATACATGGCGCAAAAGGTGAGGAAATAGGTAAATGGAATGGATATGGCAGCAAGGAGCGAAATTCTCACATTTGCAAGCATTATAAAGATAACGGCCACAGTCATTATAATGGCATCCCTAAGAGAATCCACCATGTTTGAGATACTGGTCTCTATGATATTTTGCTGGGTATCGGCTATCTCAAAGGCAATGTCAGGAAACTTTTTCTTGATCTCTGGAAGGGCATTTTCCACCGCCTCTATAGTAGTAGTAACATGGCCATTTTCAGGACGGAGAAGATTAATCCCAATGGCGGCATGACCATTTCCACGATAAAGGCTCTGTCGTTCCTTAAAGCTCGTCAGAACCTCTGCCACATCCCTAAGATGTATGTCACCGCCTTTCTCGCTCCCTACCACAATACCTTCAAGCGATGCCTTTTTAAGGCGCTCGCCAGCAGTCTTGAGGAGATACTGACCGCCATTTCGGATGATGAGACCGTCAGGGATGTTAAGGTTTTGAGCGCGAATTGAAGAGATTACTGATTCAATTCCAAGGCCGTGGGCATGAAGCCTTCTCTCATCCACCCTTATCTCCACTTCTGGAAAGTATCCGCCAAATACCTCTACTTTTGCTACCTCTGGAATTCTCAAGAACTCCTCTCTGATCTCATTGTCTGCAAGCTGACGAACCTTGGCGAGATCAAGGTGAGCACCCTTCTTTGGATAAAGGGCAATGGTAAATACGGGATTTGTGGCGTCAGACACCCTGAAAATCTGAGGCGGAAGAATAGATGTGGGGAACCTTGATTCTATACGTTTTATCGCATTTGAAACATCAGTTGCCGCTGCATCAAGGCCCTTTTCATACTCAAACTCCACGCTCACTGCTGCCATCTCATCTTGGCTCACACTCCTTACCTTTCTCACAAGGTCTATGGTAGAGAGCTCTTTTTCAAGTATGCGAGTTACCTTATCTTCTACATCCTCGCTGGATGCCCCGGGCCAGGGAACGATTATAGAAATCACAGGATAGTTTGCGTCCGGGAAGAGATTCAGCGGCATAGACTTAAATCCAATAAACCCCATAGCCACCGCAAGGAAAATTATGGATATTATAAGGTGTGGATGCTCCAAAAAGCGTTCTACAAAAGACTTTTTCATAGTTTTTCTCTCCCTGACTTTAACTCATTAGCCACATTCACCTTTTCCCCCTCATGGAGTCTTAAAAGGGCGCTTTCCTGAGCCACTACTACCCTTTTACCCTGAAGATTTCCATCTATATCTTTGAGTATGGAATAGTCCTCAGCCTTCCAGATAACGCTTACTGGCCTTATATGAACCCTATCTTCCTGATCCAGAAAATAACAAAAGACCTTTCCAGCATTTTCAAGCAGCGCTCGTGTTGGAACCTTAGCTCCCTCAATTTTTCCAATTTCTATAAAGGCATCCACTACCGCCCCTGTAGGAAATCCAAAGGGTCTTTCCTTTACATCTACTTCCACAATTGCAAGGGTGCCGACATGAATTGCTGGATGAATGCGAGAAATCCTGGCATTTACCACTTCTTCTTTGCCATCTCTGGATACGGAGAGCCTCACAGGCGCGCCTAATTTAATTTTCGGAAATTCATCCTGCGGAACCTTTATCTCCACATAATATCCCCGGTCCGTGGCCTCCAGAGAAAGTATGGGCATACCTGGCACTGAAAGATCGCCCGGCTCCTTTAATCGTCTGGTAACAACCCCTGAAAAGGGGGCATTGATGCGCGTAAAGGACAGATTCGCCAAGGCGCTCTTTAATTCTGCCCTAAGGGCCTCAAGCTCACCTTTTGCCGCATCTCTTCTCGCCCTGCTTACATCC
>JALWQB010000180.1 GCA_026994795.1 Deltaproteobacteria bacterium | reverse complement strand
CAATCAAAGAGCCAGATCAGGTATGGAGTACAGATATAACTTATATCAGGATGAGCAGAGGTTTTTTGTATCTTGTAGCCATAATAGACTGGTACAGTCTTAAAAAACCTCATTTTTATCTGCTATTTTTACTGCGAAACTTTAGTAAGCATGTTTAAATTATCATCAAAATATAGGCCAAGCGGAGACCAGCCCGAGGCGATAGACGCCCTTCTGAAGGGCGTAGAGGCAGGCAAGAGGCATCAGACCCTGTTGGGCGTTACGGGGTCGGGCAAGACCTTTACAATGGCAAACGTAATAAAAGGGCTTAAGCGTCCATCCCTTGTAATCGCTCCCAACAAGACCCTTGCCGCCCAGTTGTTTGGCGAGTTTAAGGCGCTTTTCCCTGAGAATGCAGTGGAATATTTTGTAAGCTACTATGATTATTATCAGCCTGAGGCATATATACCCCAGACAGATACCTATATTGAAAAAGACGCATCTATAAATGATTTTATAGATAGGATGAGGCACAGCGCTACAAGGGCAGTGCTTACAAGAAGAGATGTCATAGTAGTGGCAAGCGTCTCTTGTATATATGGCCTTGGCTCTCCAGAGGAATATGAGCAGATGCACTTATTCCTGAAGGCAGGGGATACGCGCTCAAGAGACGAGATAATAGGGCATCTGGTGGCAATGTTATATGAAAGAAACGAGGCAGAGCTTAAAAGAGGCAGGTTCAGGGTAAGGGGCGATATTATAGATGTATTCCCATCGCATGAGGAAGACAGGGTTATAAGGATAGAGCTTTTCGACGATGAGATAGAGGATATATCCATACTTGATCCTGTAACAGGCAGGCGGATAAAGGGGGCGGTAAGCGCTCTTATATATCCGACAAGCCATTATGTAACCACAAAGGGCAGGCTCAAAAGGGCAGTAGAGACCATCAGGGCAGAGCTTAGGGAGAGGTTAATGGAGCTTAGGAATCAGAAAAAGCTCCTTGAGGCCCAGAGGCTTGAAGAGCGCACCAACCTTGACCTTGAGATGCTTGAAGAGCTTGGCTATTGCCCCGGCATTGAAAACTATTCCCGTCATCTTTCTCAAAGACGTCCGGGAGAGCCGCCTCCTACCTTGATTGACTATTTTCCTGATGACCTCATTGTATTTATTGATGAGAGCCACATTACTGTCCCGCAGATAAGGGGTATGTTCAGGGGCGACAGGGCAAGAAAGACCACGCTTATTGAGCATGGCTTCAGGCTCCCCTCTGCCTTAGATAACAGGCCCCTTACCTTTGAGGAATTTGAACAGGCTGTGCCGCAGGCGATATATATCTCTGCGACCCCGGGCCATTATGAGATAGAGGCGTCTGGCGAAGAGATTGTAGAGCAGCTAATAAGGCCGACAGGGCTGCTTGACCCAAAAATAATTGTAAAACCAGCCCAAAATCAGATTGATGACCTTGTAGCTCAGATAAGGCAGAGGCTCAAGAAAGATGAAAGGGTATTGGTAACAACGCTTACGAAGGCAATGGCGGAAGAGCTTACTGAATATATGAAAGAGCTCGGGATAAAGGCGGAATACCTGCATTCAGACATAACAACTGTTGAGAGAAGCAGGTTAATACAAGGGCTGAGGAGGGGAGAGTTCTATGTATTAATTGGCATAAACCTCTTACGCGAGGGGTTAGACATGCCAGAGGTCTCCTTGGTCGCCATACTTGACGCTGACAAGGAGGGATTTCTCCGTTCAGAGCGTTCTTTAATACAGACTGCCGGAAGGGCAGCGCGCAATGTAAACGGAGCAGTCATTATGTATGGCGATACAATAACAGATTCTATGAAAAAGGCTATAGAAGAGACAGAGAGGAGGAGAAAAATTCAGGAGACCTTTAATAAGCTGCATGGTATCATACCAAAGACCATACAGAAACCGAAAGACGACGCCCTCTATTCCCTTTATGAGCTTGAAGAGGATAAGGAAGGAGATGGCGGCATTGACATTGAAGCGCTGAAAGATATGGATGAACTTAAAGAAGGCGGAAAACAGTACGGGAAAGGGGACAGCCGATATCAATATAATATGGAGAGGCTTAAGAGGCTTGCTGTAAGGCTTGAAAAGGAGATGAAGGATGCTGCCCAAAGACTTGATTTTGAACGGGCGGCCGTTTTAAGAGACCAATTTTTAGAAATAAAAACAAAAATTGAAAAGGGGCTTGACAATTAGTTTGGTTGCTCTATCCTGAACTATAAGAATATTTAGGAGGTTTTATGATGGATATTAAGAAGAATGCCGTTAAAGGTCTTGTGGCGGGCGCATTTTTATTATCTACCGCAGGGACATCCCTTGCAAAAGGCGGAAAGAGTGATTATGGGGTAAAAAGGCTTACCCAAGACATATTGCCTGCCCAGAATGCAGTATTTTGCGATGTATCAACTGAAGACTATACTGCTGGCAAGACTGGGGAAGCACAAGAGCCTTCTCAAGATCAAGGCGTAATTCAATTGATGGTTGATCCTGAACAGGATATGCCGATAGACCTTGACTTTATGGTAGCTGAGATAAGGCCAAGCGACAATCCGCAGGCGCTTTTGCTCCTTGCGGGGACAGAGCTTGCCCCTGCCCCTGAGCTTCCTCTCCCCGCTGCCGAGATACCATTAAAGATTGCCTTGGGCTCTTTGAGGTTGCTTGGAGTCTATGACGTCCCGCAGCTTATGCCGCAGCCGCAGCAGGGCGCTGATATAGGCTATGCAGAGGCGGATGCTGGCGCCATATTTAAGATGAAGGTGCACTTAAATACTGGAATGCTGGCTAATCTGATGGAGATGGGACAGAATGAGATATATTTTCAGGCGGCATTGATGCCAAAACCTGATTTAATGACAGGCACCCTTGAGAGGGTTATTATGTCTGAGCTTGATACTATAAGGCTTTTAAGCCCTCAGGAATGCACAGGCGAAAGCTGGGTAGCTGATGAAAGCGGAGAGATGACCAAGGGCGGAGGCGGTGAAGGCATGGAAGAAGAAACAGATTCATCTGGCAAGACAGGCGGCGAAGATACATCTCATGAGGAGGAGAGCGGGTCTTCATCTTCTGGCGGCAAGACTGACTAATGCGTCTTGAGGCAGAGGGTAAGACCTTAAAAATAAGGCGCATCCGTCCTGATGATGCGCCTTATCTCTATGAGGCGTATCGGGAACAAGATTTTATTCGTCTCTATCGCTCCAATCAGGCGTCTCTTACTCTTGATGAGCTTAAAAAGGCATTAAAGAAGGAGTGCAATCGCTCTCCTCTCCAGAGTAAATACCTTGAATTTATAGCAGAGCACAAGAAAAAAGGGCCAATTGGCATCACCGTTCTTGCGGACTATTCCCCGCTTCATAAAAGGGTAGAATACCTTATTGGCATATTTAAAAAAGGGGTAAGGGGGCATGGTTATGGTGTGGAGATGACGCTTTTGGTATTGGACCTTGTATTTAATGCCTATAAGCTCAATAAAATATATGTATATGTATATGAATATAATCCTTCAAGCCACGAAGCAATTATAAAGCTGGGCTTTAAGGAGGAGGGATTTTTAAAGCATCATCATTATAGCATAAAAGAGAAGAGGTTTGTCTCACTTTACTTAGATGCCCTTTGTGAGGAGGATTTCAGGCAGTCTGAGCAGATAAGAAGGCTCTCCATCCGCTTTCTTGGACGGGACATAACCAAAAGACCTATAAGCATAACGACAAAACCTGTCCCTTCTCAAGAGATTTCAGTAAATGATATAGAGAAGCAATTGTTTGGTAATATAAAAGTAGGCAGATTGTCTCCATAATTAATTGATAAAATTTCTCTCTATTGTAGTTAAAAATGTATTGGCGTGAAGGTAATTAAAAAAAGGCCTTCTTGCGGAGGTAAACAAGAAGGCCTTTGGGGAGAGGAGGGTTGGGAGGGATAGGGAGTTTTTCTTTGGCCTTTTGCCTTTCCCTGTTAAATCTTAGTTGCCTATATCTAATGCTAAATGCATGCCAACTTTAAGGTCTTTTCAATAAAATTTCTATTATAGAAAAATTTTTATGTTTTTTAGGTGGTTATGAGATTGTAACAGTAATGGCCGTATATCTTTCTAAGGCGTCAAGATATTGTAACAAGGGGCAATTGGGATAAAACAGTGCAAAAAGTGCATTATTAGCCAGTGCAAAAAATGCTTATTGTGCAATTTTTGCACTTTTATTTTAAGGGGCGTAAATGGCCATTTATATGATGTTATGTTTATACTGATACAGGTATATATATTTATTGTGATTTAATATAGTTACCTGTTATACCCCTTGACGGCACAGAAGATGCATGATATATTAGGGTTGTTTACAATGGAACTGTATAGTGAGGGAGACGATATATGCAGCAGATAAAAGGGGTTAGTCGCCGTTCTATTAATGTATGCGCCGATAGAAAAAATAAATATAATAATATTAGACCGATATATAATCTTAAAAAATCTACTATCGCACATATTGCCTTCTTTGTCTGTATTTGTATAATATTTTTAAATTATTCCCTTTCTCTTGCAGGCCATTATCCAGGACCCGGTTATGATGACAATACGGAAATAGCGGTTACAGGCATAGTAAAGGCAAATTCTTCTCATTTATATAAGGGGTTTTCAAATTTTTTTTTAAAGACAAAGAGACGCATATTCAGGGTGCTGACTGCGCCATCATGGTATGTTCAAAACAACCCGATAGATATAGAGGCAGGGGAGGAGGTTGAGGTTGTCGGCTCAAAATTTTATGGCCATGATGGAAGCCTTTGCATAATGGCAAAGACCATACGCTCTTTAAAGCGTTCCCAGACAATAAGGTTAAGAGACAGGTTCTCCCGCCCTATATGGTCAGAGGGATTTAATGAGAAGAATTCGTGTATGAAGATATTTATGCGCAAAAAGAGCAGGTTTTGAAGATTCCTCTAAGGCGTAAAATATTAGCTAAGAGAGATACCCTTAATAAAGATGCCTTATTGAGCAAGAGCAATCTTATCTGGAAAAGGCTCTATTCCCTTCCACGGTTTAATTCTAGCAGGCTCCCTATGTTTTTTTTAAGCTTCAGGAGTGAGGTTGAGACAAGGCCATATTTAAAAGAGAGGCTTTTAAGAGGGCTTCCAGTTGTCCTTCCGGTTACGATAATTGACGATAAAAGGCTTATACCCTACCGTATAGAAGACTGGTCTCAGCTTAAAAAGGGGGCATTCGGTATCCTTGAGCCTGACCCATCCCTTGCTATAAGAGTAAACCCCGCACTTATTGACTGCGTAATTGTGCCTGGGAGCGTATTTGACAGGACTGGCAACCGTCATGGTTATGGCGGTGGTTTTTATGACAGATTTCTTTCAAAAGAGGCACTCTCTTCTTTAAGGGTGGGGCTTGCCTTTTCCTTTCAGGTAATTGACTCTATCCCAACTGAGCCCCATGACGAGAAGATGGACTTTATAGTTACGGAAGATGAGATTATAGAGTGCAGCCGCCAAAAATCCTCTTAACCATCCTTTAAAAAGTCATTTCATCAGGTTATAATCCGCTTAAATTATAATAAGGCAAAACTAACAGTATCGTAAAAGGAGGTCTTATAAGTTGGCTGACAATATGGCAGATACCCATACTAAGGTGATAAAGGACAGGTGGCAGAAACTTAAAGAGCTTGAGGCGCAGGGCATAGACCCGTATCCAAACGGGATAGCTCGTCCTGAGCGTATAGGCGCGATTATAGATGTATATGGCGAATATGATGGTGATGCCCTTCAGGGGGTCAAAGAAGAATTTTATGTAGCTGGCAGGATAACTGGCCTTAGACGCTTTGGAAAGGCGGCATTTTTTCACATAAAAGACGATACAGGCCGCATTCAGGTGCATGTCAGAAAGGATATACTGGGAGGGCGTTTTTCGCTCTTTAAAAAGCTTGATATAGGAGACATTGTCTGGGTAAGGGGAAGCCTTTTCAGGACAAAGACAGATGAGCTTACCATCGCATGCAGCGACATAGGGCTTGCGTCCAAAAACATTCGCCCCCTTCCAGAAAAATATCACGGGCTTAGAGATAAAGAGCTTCGTTACAGGCAAAGATATGTTGACCTTATAGTAAACGATGAGGTCAAAGATATATTCAGGAAGAGGGCAAAGATAATTCAGGTGGTAAGGCATTATTTTACATCAAACGGCTTTTTAGAGGTAGAGACCCCTATGATGCAGTCAATTGTCGGGGGCGCTACTGCAAGGCCCTTTATTACCCATCATAATGCCCTTGGGATAGACCTTTATTTAAGGATTGCCCCTGAGCTATATCTAAAGCGCCTTATTGTAGGCGGATTTGAGAGGGTATTTGAGCTTAACAGGAACTTTAGAAATGAGGGGATAAGCCTACAGCACAATCCTGAGTTTACAATGCTTGAGTTTTATGAGGCATACAGCACTTATGAAGACCTTATTGATAGGACTGAAGAGCTCTTCTCTCTTATAGCAAAGGAGCTTTATGGAAAGACTGTGATAACATATCAGGGGGAAGAAATAGACCTTACCCCCCCTTGGAGGCGCCTTACACTCAAGCAATCCCTTATTGAGAACGGACATATAGATGAAGAGCGCCTTTTTGATAGGGAATTTTTATTAAAGTGCCTCTCTGACCACTCTGTCCCAGCGCCTAAGGGTGATGAGATAGGGATTGGAAAGCTATGGACAAGGCTTTTTGACCTTCTGGTTGAGCCAAGGCTCATTCAGCCTACATTTATTACCCACTATCCTGTTGAGGTCTCGCCTCTTGCCAGAAGAAACGCCGAAGACCCTGATGTAACCGACAGGTTTGAGCTGTTTATAGCAGGCAGAGAGATTGCCAACGCCTTCTCAGAGCTGAATGACCCAAGAGACCAGAAAAAGAGGTTTGAAGAGCAGGTGGCAAAGAGGGGAGATGATGAGGAAATCCCTCCGGAAGTAGATTATGATTATATAAGGGCGTTGGAAATTGGCATGCCCCCGACAGCAGGAGAAGGGATAGGCATTGACAGGCTTGTAATGCTCTTTACGGATTCAGCGTCTATAAGGGATGTCATACTCTTCCCTCAACTAAGACCAGAGAGATGACGGGGGAAAGCGCTTGTCTTTTGAATGGTTTGTCGCTCTAAGATACCTGTTTTTCAGGCGCAATAAGGGCTTTATCTCCCTTATTACCTTTATATCAATGGCTGGAATATTCGTAGGGGTAATGGCGCTTATAGTGGTCATATCTGTTATGGCAGGGTTTCAGGAACACTTAAAAGAGAAGTTTTTGGGCATAAACGCCCATATAATCGTAAAAAATTATAAGGGCAACTTTAAAGACAGCCCGTATCTCCGCAATAAAATATTAAGCGTCAATGTATCATCTGATGCCCTTTTAAGCCCGTTGTATGACTTATTCTCAACGGGCAGGAAAAATGCCTACGGTAATAAGGCAGGGGTGAAGGCAATAACCCCAATGTGTTTTATTCAGGGGCTTTTAAGCTCAAAAGGGGGCATGAGCGGCGCTGTCATAAGGGGAATTGACCCTGAGACCATAAGGGGCGTTTTAAACCCTGGAAATATTGTGTTTGGAAAGGAGTTAAGGCAGTTAAGGCATGGAGAGATAATTGTTGGAAAGGAGCTTCTTCGCTCTATCCGTGCCTCTGTAGGAGATACGATAGAGATAGCGCTCCCATCAGGGGTCCCAACGCCTTTTGGCATGATACCCAAAATAAGGGCATATAAGGTGGTGGGCGAGATTTCAAGCGGCATGTACGATTATGACGCCTCATGCGCCTTTATCACCATAAAAGACGCCCAGATGCTTATTGGCCTAAAAGACAACATACATGCCTATGAGATAAGGATAACAGACCCTGACTATTCAGACATGCTTGCTGTCAAGATAAGGGAGGCGCTTTCATACCCATACTGGACAATGGACTGGAAGGGTATGAGCAAGAGCCTCTTTTCTGCCCTGAGGCTTGAAAAGGCAGCGATGTTTGTGGTATTGACCCTTATAGTCATGGTTGCAGCCTTTAACATAGTAAGCGCTCTTGTAATGCTTGTTATGGAAAAAAGGGAAGATATAGCGATATTAAAGGCAATGGGCGCTACTGATGGACAAATATTAAGGATATTTATATATACTGGCACAACTATAGGCATTATCGGCACTGTTTTGGGGGTTATAGGCGGGGTAGGGCTTTGTATGTTTTTGAGCCGTTATCCGCTTATAAAGATACCAAAGGAGGTCTATTTTACAGATACGCTGCCCATTTTGCTTGACCCAAAAGATGTTGTAATCATTGCAATAAGCGCCCTGTTTCTCTCATTTATCGCAACAATTTACCCTGCAAAACAGGCGTCCAGGGTAAGCCCCTCTGAGGCGCTCAGGATTGGATGAAAAAGACATAAGGAAAATGCCAGATAACAAACAATTTCTTTATAATTTCAAGAAGCTATTTAATTTAACATTCTCTATCTTAGATAAAATGGATATTAAGGACTATTCATGGGGAGGCGGGACAGCCCTCTATTTTGTATGGCGCTATCCGAGAGAAAGCAAGGATATTGATATTTTTTTGAATAATATCCAGTTATTAACTGGGCTTTCACCAAGGCTGAATGATTATGCTGAAGAGATCTCAGGCGGCAATTATGTAGAGCAGTCAAATTTCGTTAAATTGATTACAGAATATGGCGATATTGACTTTATCGCAGCCCCTTTTCTGTCAAAAAATCCCTGTATTAATGTAACTATTTGGGGACGAAAGGTATTAACGCAGAGGCCAATAGAAATTATTGCAAAGAAGTTTTTTTACAGATATGATTCTCTTAAACAGAGAGATATTATAGATTTTCACTATTTTTTAATTGATGCAACCCTTGAAGAAAGAATGGAAATGCATACTATCCTACATAGCAGGATAGAAAACATAAAAATATTTCTTAATGCCTTAAGCGATAAGACAGGACAAGAGATAAAAGACTATATTGAAATATTAAATGATTTTCTTCAGGAGAAAAGTTATGTTACAGAAAGAGGCAATAGAGAGGCATATCAATCAGGACACTAATACCTTTATATCTCTCAGTGCCTTTTTGGATATCTTAAAAACACTCCCTGAAAAACCCTCATTATTAAGGGATCCAGATATCCATTTCGCAATAGATAATTTTCTGGACTTAACAGAGGGTGAATGCAAGGCGTTTCTATATAAAAACGGCTTTACATGGAAGGACATAAAAAAGATCTGGATATGCTTACCCCATCCATAACATCTACTCTCTCTACCCCATCTACAACCTCTATCTGCTTTACAACCCTTGACAATAGTTTTTTATAGGAATAAAAAGTCCTTTCCATGAGGTGCGATAAAGATTTAAAGATACCGTCATTAAGGATAGGGGATATTGAGACAAGGCTTCCCATTATTCAGGGTGGCATGGGGGTTGGCATATCTATGTCGGGCCTTGCCTCTGCTGTTTCAAGAGAAGGAGGCGTAGGCGTCATTGCCGCCGTCTTAATAGGTTTTAATGACCCAGAATTCCATAAAGACCCTCGTGAAACAACATTCAGGGTATTAAGAAGCGAGATAAAAAAGGCAAAGGAAAACTCTAACGGAGGCCCTATTGGGGTCAACATCATGGTTGCCCTTGAGGATTACGATGAGATAGTGCGGATATCAGTTGATGCTGGCGCTGATATTATAATAAGCGGTGCGGGGCTCCCGTTAAAGCTCCCATCGCTTGTGCCTGATGCGTCAAATGTAAAGCTTGTGCCTATTGTATCGTCAGCCCGTGCCGCCTCAATAATTGCCTCAAGATGGCTTACGCACTTTAAAAGGGCGCCTGACGCAATCGTTGTTGAAGGCCCTCTTGCAGGCGGACACCTTGGCTTTAAGGCAGAGGAGCTTTTTCTTGAAGAGAACAGGCTTGAAAATCTTATACCAGATGTTGTAGAGGCAGTTGCCCCTTATGAGGCCAAAATTGGCAGAAAAATACCTGTAATCGGGGCAGGAGGCATATACACTGGCAAAGATATATACAATATTATGAAACTTGGGGCATCCGGGGTTCAGATGGGCACAAGGTTTGTGGCAACCTTTGAGTGCGATGCCTCCCGTGCCTTTAAGGAGGCATATATTAAGGCGCAAAAAGAGGATGTAAAGATTATTATAAGCCCTGTGGGTATGCCGGGCAGGGCGCTTAATGGAGAGTTTGTTGAAAAGGCAAGCAAAGGCGGTAAGAGACCCAAAAAGTGTATGTTTAAGTGTCTTAAAGTATGCAATTATCCCTCAACCCCATATTGTATTGGTTCTGCCCTTATAAATGCTCAAAAAGGGAATTTAAGGGCAGGGTTTGTGTTTTGTGGCGATAATGTATGGAGAGTAAATAAGATTGTATCTGTAAAAGAGCTTATGGAAGAGCTTAAAGAAGGCTATCTGAATGCCATGAGGTCGTCTTAATGAGACAGACCGTGAATATCATAAAAATATATAAAATATGGGGGATATTATATGGAAGATACCAGTAAGGTCTATAAGATAAGAAAAGACGTTAACCTTCCGCCAAGCTCCGGCAAGGGAATTTTTATCTTTTTACTTACATTGTTGGCCTCTTTTGTATTGTGGAATTCGTGGTTTACAGTAGAGCCTGAGGAGGTGGGGATTATTTTAAGGTTCGGGCAGTATGTAAGAGAGGCAGGGCCTGGGCTCAATTTTAAGCTCCCATCTCCAATAGAGACAGTTATAAAGGTGCCTGTTCAGAGGCAGTTAAAGGAGGAATTTGGCTTCAGGACCAAAAAAGCAGGGATACGCTCTATATACAGCCAGAAGAATTACGGCGCAGAGTCATTGATGCTTACAGGGGATTTAAATGTGGTTGTGGTGGAGTGGAGCACCCAGTACAGGATACGAGACCCTTACAGATTTCTTTTTAAGGTAAGGGAGATGAGGAGCACCTTCAGGGACATGAATGAGGCGGTAATGAGGCAGGTTGTAGGCAACAGGACAGTAAATGAGGTGCTTACGACAGGCAGACAGTCTATAGCGGAGGAGGTCAAGAGGGGCCTCCAGAGGTTATGCGACCAGTATGATACAGGCATATCAGTTGACCAGATAGTGCTTCAAAATGTTACTCCGCCTGACCCTGTGAAGCCCTCTTTTAATGAGGTCAATCAGGCGCAACAGGAGAAGGAAAAGCTCATTAATCAGGCAATGGCAGAGTATAACAGGGTAATACCAAGGGCGAAGGGAGAGGCGGAAAAGGCCATACAGCAGGCGGAAGGCTATGCGACTGAGAGGATAAATAAGGCAAAGGGAGATGCGCTATGGTTTGAGGCAATGCTTAACGCCTATAAGGATGCGCCGGAAATTATGAGGACAAGGCTGTTTCTTGAGACAATGGATGAGGTTTACCCTGCAATCAGGAAGAAATACATTATAGATGAAGACATAAAGGGAATACTCCCCTTTTTGAATATTGGCAGGGAAAGGGGGAAATAAGATTATGTTTAAGGGAATAGGCATAGCAGGCCTTGTTTTAATACTCATTGGTCTATCAATTGTCGGCGGCGCCTTTTATGTGGTTGACGAGACAGAGCAGGTGATAATTACGCAGTTTGGAAAGCCTGTAGGAAGCCCGATAACTACGCCGGGGCTCCATATAAAGATCCCATTTATTCAGGACGCCAATTATTTTGATAAGCGTTTTCTTGCATGGGATGGCGAGCCAAGTCAGGTGCCGACTAAGGATAAGAGGTTTATATGGGTTGATACCTATGCAAGATGGCGCATAAAGGACCCCCTTCTCTTCTTTCAGAGGCTGAGGGATGAAAGGGGGGCTCAGTCAAGGCTTGATGACATCCTTGACGGAGAGACAAGAAACGTCATTGCAAAACACCTTCTTATAGAGCTTGTTCAGGGCGCTGACAGGCGCATTCCAATAGAAGAGGTAGAGATAGGCTTTAATAATAATGCAAAAGCCGTTAAGGACGGCAAGGAAGTATCTAAAAGACCATTTAATACAAATTCCTTTGGGAGAGAGGAGCTTCAAAGGGAAATATTAAAGGCATCTCAAGAGAGGACAAAAGGGCTTGGCATAGAGGTGCTTGACTTTCGTTTTAAGAGGATAAACTATGTTGGCGAGGTAAGGCGCGAGGTCTATGCGAGGATGATCTCAGAGAGAAAGCGTATTGCAGAACAGTATCGCTCTGAAGGGGCGGGAGAGGCGGCAAGGATAGCGGGCCAAAAGGACAGAGAATTAAAGGTCATCCGCTCTGAGGCATATAAGCGTTCAAAGGAGATAAAGGGAAAGGCGGATGAGGAGGCGGCAAGGATATATGCAGAGGCATATAACAAGGCCCCAGAATTTTATGCCTTTTTAAGGACGCTTGAAACATATAAAAATGCCTTTAAGACAAATTCCACGCTGATCCTTTCAACTGAAAATGATTTTCTCAAATATCTTAAAAATGCACTTACAGGAGGGATGAAAAAGTAAGCAATGGCCTCAACTATTGATGATATTACAATAAAATATGAAGATACTGAAGGCAATGAGGTAGTTAGGGAGCTTGATAAGGAGGTGCTCTCAAGGGGTTCATGGACAACAATTATGTTTTTGTATGAGGAACTGGACCCAAGGACAGGAGAATTTTCTGGCCCAAAGATTACAATAAGACGGTACAGAAAATTAAGAGGAGAATTTCGTCAGCAAAGCAAATTTAATATTTCAAGTCAGAAGCAGGCATTGGTAATTGCTGATACTATTTATAGATGGTCTGAATCTGCCTCTGAATTTGAAAATAAAGCAGAGAAGATAAGAGAAGAGCAGTAGCAATTAGACCTTGCGCCCCTTTTTATGACAAAATAGACACCTGTATTTTGGGGGGTGTTCTTTTGGAAGGGGGTAATCTCCATCTTCTTTGTGGCAATCTGAGCAGAAGGCCTCTGCCTCTTTTTTTGTCATGCTGTAAAATTTTTTGTGGATGTCGTCAAACGGAATGGGCTTAGTTGTCTCAGGCGGCGCGTTAAGCAGCACAATAAGTATAATTGCACATACGCTAATAAAGATGACAGTATAAATATTTTCTTTTTTCAATACCATTTTTTTATGACAACGTTATAAAACAGTATTTCCTAAATCCTGCACGGCAAAAGGGGCAAAAACGAATTTGAAACGTTATATTAGAGAGTTAAGTAATATAAAGCTTGTTTGTAAAATTCACTTTTTCAGTGAACACAAATCACAGCTTTTTTGCCCCCTTTCGCCGCCCTTCGGGATTGCAGGATTTAAGCATTTTTAAAATGCAAACACAAGATACAGGTCTCCCTTTTTAAAAGGGGCCATCAATATATGATTACAGATGGCTTTCCTGCCTCTACTGTCCCGATAATAGATGAATGCTTAATTCCTTTATCATGCAAAATATCTAACAAAATATCGGCATTATTTTCATTAACAGATATAAGAAGCCCTCCAGATGTCTGGGCGTCAAAAAGAATATCCTGTATATTTCTGTCTACAGAATTATTAATTTTTATGAAATCTTTATAATGCTTTTTGTTTTCATAATCTCCTTCTGGTATCATTCCTATATTCGCAAAATCCAGCGCTCCTTCAATGATAGGCACTTTTTTTGAGTCAATACATAAGGTAACATTACTTGCAGTTGCCATTTCAATTGCATGTCCGATGAGACCGAAGCCGGTAATATCTGTTGCACTGCTTACGCCTACTTTAATCATAGCCTCACTGGCCTCTTTATTTAAAGAACTCATGATCTCAATCAATGTTTTAACAAGGTCATCATTAAGGAGACCAACTTTTAAGGCGGTAGCAAGTATGCCTATTCCTAATGGCTTTGTTAATATAAGTATGTCCCCTGGGGCTGCATTATTATTGGCAATAAACTTTTCTGGATGGACTATGCCTGTTATAGATAGACCGTATTTAGGCTCCTGATCTTCAATACTATGTCCGCCTACTATCAACGCCCCTGCCTCGTAAATTTTATCCATACCTCCCTTTAGAATTGTTTTAAGCATATCCATAGGAAGGTCTTTTACAGGAAAGCTTACAATATTAAGGGCAGTGATTGGCCTTGCGCCAACTGCATATATATCGCTTAAAGAATTCGCTGCCGCGATCTGGCCGAAGGCATAGGGATCATCTACTAAAGGGGTAAAAAAATCTAAGGATTGCACTATTGCAATATCATCGTTAAGCTTAAATATAGATGCATCAGAAAAATTTTCACTGCCCAACAATAAGTCGGGATGCGTTTTTAGCTCCAACCCTTTTAATATATTAACCAGGTCCTCCGGACCTATCTTGGCAGCTCATCCTGATGCCGTACATCGTTTTGTAAGCATAATGTAACATCCTAAGAATAAAATTTGACAACCAGAACTTTCTTATAATTAAGTTTAAAGCTACAATTTCAATTATCAGGCCAGTAAGCTGGCTGTTGTAAAAAACATGAAAGGGGCATTTCTTTCAATCTTTATCTGTAACTATTCAGAGACTTAACTAATTGATATTACATGTAATTTTTTGAAGATTTCGCAGCCCCTGAATCGCTTCAAACGTAATTCATTGAAATCATAGGTTTTTAATTTTTAGGATTAAATATTCAAATTTTCCAATTTTTAGAATTAATCCAATAAAATCGGCATCATAATAGATAATGAGGGCGGCTGAATAGTTACCTTTATCTAAATTCAATATTAATATTGTCCTTATTTATATTTTAGGGGATAGCAGCATCTACTTCCCAAAATAGGAACAAAAATGCCCGCCATGCTAATATCTAATCTTGCTTTTAATTATAGCCAGTTAGCACAGCAAGTCAATAGCCTACATCCATTTCGGTCAAAAAATTTCCTATTTACATTTCAGTATGTCTTGTTTTTGTAATTATTCATGGGTTTAACCAACTGATATTACATGTAATTTTTTTGAAGATTTCGCAACTCCTGAATCGCTTTAAACGTAATTTATTAAACATTCATGTCAATTATCTATTGACACCCCGTCTGATGAAAGATAAATAATTTGAGAGTGCCAATTTCGCACAAACGAATAGTGGCATTTTTTGTACGGGGTTAGCCACTCATACATGTGCGA
>JALWQB010000179.1 GCA_026994795.1 Deltaproteobacteria bacterium | reverse complement strand
CAAGCATTGAGTTAAGGATTGTTGCTGAGGATACGCAAAAGGGCTTTGCCCCATGGTGCGGCACAATCTCAAGGTTTAATTTTCCCAAATATGACTGGCTTACCATCTATACCCATGTCCCGTTTGACAGACCCTATAAGATACCCACTGAATATGACCCGAACCTTGCCCTTGCGATAGTATGGGGAAACTCTACTGAAGAGGCGATAGAGAGGGCAAGGCTGTTTATTGATAATACTGAAATAGATGGCATTGACCAGCATGGAGTAAATATAATAACTAATTTGTCGTATTTAAGAGAAAAATTAGATGAATGTCTTAAATTTTAGCCTATGACAGCTACTTTGATTGATACAGGAAAGATACTATCGTCTCTCATAGAACGCGTCTCATACCTTGGAGACATTAAGAAAGACCATTCATGGCGCGGCCTTGATGACCTTGCAGAGAGGCTCTATGAGTTAAGGGATATATTTTATGAGATTGGAGAAGAGGCGTTTTTACAGGAGCTTGAGAACATAGAAGACAGGCTCAAGATATTGGAGGCAAGGGCGGCCCAGTCAATTACGCCCCTTGAAAGGGTAAATATTGTAAGGAGCCCTTACAGGTTTACCCTTCTTGACATACTGGAAAATGTTTATGATTCATATACTGAGCTTGGCGGTGAGGGGGAGTGTAATGTTGACCCTGCCGTTGTTGTGGCGAGGGCAGTGCTCTTCAGGAGGGTAAAAGACAGGGTTTATTCCCATCAGGTAATGGTAATAGGCCACGAAAAGGGAAGGGGTGAAGAGTTTAGAAATGGAGGCAGCGCAAAACCCTGGGGCAATGAGAAGGCCCTAAGGTATATGAAGGTTGCTGAGACAGAGGGGATACCAATCCATTTTTACATATTTACCCCAGGGGCATTTCCAATAGAGGACTTTCCCGGGGCAGCGCAGCAGATAGCCCGCAATCTCTATGAGATGGCAAAATTAAAGACCCCTATGGTGAGCTTTATATCAGAGGGGGGCTCAGGCGGGGCAGAGGCGATTGGCCTTGCAGACATGAGGCTTATGGCATCTCATGGGTATTATTCTGTTATCTCCCCAGAGGGCGCTGCTGCAATAGAGGGTAAGATAAGGGAGGGACAAAGCGTCCCTTATGACCTTATCAAGCGCTGCGCAGAGCAGCTTAAGATAACTGCTCAAGATAATCTGCGACTTGGCACAATAGACAGGATTGTGCAGGAGCCCCCGCTTGGGGCAAGGCGTGGAGATTTTACATTCTTCAGGCGTCTCAGGTATGAGATGATAAGGGCCACAGATGAGGTGGTATTAAAGACAAAGAGCCTTAGGGCATTCAGGGCATATGCCCTCAAGAGACAGGAGGCAGAAGGGGAAGGGAGACAGGATGCGCCCTATGACTTTGATGTGGTAGTCAAGTGGGGGCTTTCTGATGTTGAGAAAAAGAGGCTCCTTGAATTGAGGAGCAAGAAATACAGACAGATGGGCATAGGCTTTTTTAAGGAAAGGAGACCCATCGTCCCTGCTGTATCAAAGGCAAAGGACATCATCTCAAAGGGGTATTATGAGCTTCGCTACGGGATGTTGCGCCATCATCATAAAAATGTAAGGCAGCTTCTGGAGGATGTCTCAAGCGAGGGCTCTGCAATGCTCAAGACATTTACTGACCCTGTACGATCTGTATATGAGTTCGTGTTTTCAGAGCCCAATAAGACAAGGCGCATATTAAAGACGGATACTGCATCGTCAGCGCAGCACAGGTCAATCTTTCTTGAAGACTGGGAGCCCTATGTAAGCCCCTTGTCAAATGAAGACAGGACAATCACCTGCCCCAATGCCCCGACTCATGGCTGCCATGACCTGTGGGTCCCTGACCTGTATGGTGAGTTTGCAGGGGTGTGTCCCAGTTGCGGCCATCATTTTCCCCTTGAATACCAGTGGTATATAAATAACCTCTTTGACAGGGGAAGCGTCAGGGAGTTTAATCAGCATATTGTATCTCAGAACCCGCTTGGTTTTGAGGGGTTTGAGGCAAGGCTCAAGAGGGATATGAAGCGGACAAAGAGGCGCTCTTCTATGATAACATTTGACGCCTCTGTGTGCGGTGTTAAGATAGTGGCGGCAATGCTTATAGGCAGTTTTAGAAACGGCACTGTAGGCACGGCTGAGGGAGAGAAATTTGTAAGGGCATGTGACAGGGCAAGGGTTACGAGAAGGCCCCTTTTGTGTTATGTGCACACAACAGGAGGCATAAGGATACATGAGGGCACCCTCGGGGTTGTGCAGATGCCCAAGTGCACACTTGCCGTAAGGGAATATATAGATGCAGGCGGTCTCTATATTGTAGTATATGACAATAATTCTTATGCAGGCCCTGTTGCAAGCTTTTTAGGCGCATCTCCGTATCAGTTTGCAATCTGTTCATCAAGGATAGGGTTTGCAGGGCCAAGGGTTATAAGAGAGACATCAGGACAAGTTGTTCCCCCTGACTACCATAGCGCAAACAATGCCTTAAAACGGGGGCATATTCAGGGTATATGGGATAGGCGCCTCTTTAGAAAGAACTTGTTTGAGGCGGTAATGAACATGGGTGGGCCAAAGCTATACTATAGATAATAAAAAGAGTTAGATTAAGAATATTTTTAAGAATTGAGGCGGCAATGAATCTGGAGACAAGGCTTAAAAAATTAAGACTGTTAAAAACAGAGCTTCAACAAAATTATTTTATAAAACAGATTGGCGTATTTGGTTCTTACATTAAAGGAAAAGAAAACATAAGCAGTGATTTTGATATCTTAGTTGAATTTTACAGGCCAATAGATATGTTTAAGTTTATTGAATTAGAAAGGCTTCTTTCAGAGGAATTAAACATAAAAGTAGACCTTGTGAGCAAAAATGCTTTAAAGCCTTTTATAGGGAGAAAGATTTTAGAGGAAGTAGTATATGTCTAAGAGAGATTTTAGGGATTTTTTAATAGATATTTGGAAAGAAATAGAACATATAGAAAAATTTTCAATCTCTCTTGATTATGAAGGGCTAATAAAGGATGAAAAAAGCCTATATGCAATTGTTAGATGTTTTGAAATTATTGGGGAGGCAGCCAAGCATATTCCAGAGGAGATTAAAGCAAAGTATCCTCAAATTCCATGGAAGGATATGGCAGGGATGAGAGATAAATTAATTCATGAATACTTTGGAGTTGACTATGAAATATTATGGGAGACGATAAAGAAAAGGATTCCAGAATTAAGAAAAGAATACTTGATATTATTAGAAGACTATATGTTAAAATTCTTATAATTAAGAAAAGGGGGGCATCTGTCCCTTGTGCAGATAGATAGTTAACATGCTAAATTTAAACATATTATTAAAAAAATATAAAGACAATCCCTATGAGGAATATATTGTGGAAACGCCCCATACAGGCGTTATTTCTTTTAAGGTAGATGTAGGGGATGAGGTAAAGGGACAATCCGGTAAGTGGAATGAAAGGCCTGGCACCTCCTTATTTACTATTGAAAGGGAGAGGAACAAAAAGGTTATTCATGCGCTTCAAGGGGGCACGGTTTCATTTATTAATGGCGAGTTAAATGGCAGGTTTGTAGAGGCTATGACCCATGTGGTTACTATAAGGCACAGGCTCAGGAGAGATGAGGTAATCAATAAGATACTTCAGGAGGTTCTTTACATATTTAAGGCGCCTGAGACTGCCCGGTATTATATGTCGCCAGAGATAGAGGCATTAAAGGACAAGAAGAAAGAGGCACTTATAAGGCCAGGTGATGATATTGTAATAATGAGCCTTATGAAGAGGGATACTATAATCAAATATGACGGGATTGTTGGGCTTATATACAGGACCTATTTTAAGTCCGGGGATATGGTTCAGGAGGGGGCGCCGCTTTTCGGGATAACTGCCCCAAAAGACCGTTCTTTAGTGGAAGATGTTATAGAAAAGATAAAGAATGAGTGGGAGGAATAACTTCATATAAGGTCCCTTATAGTTGCAATCCAGTTTTTGACTGTCTTAACCCCTGCCCCGCGCCTTAAGGTCTCTGCATCTGATATTAAGGCGTCTATATGTTGGTTTCCGTTTGTAGGTTTTCTCATAGGCGTATTTATTGCCCTTATGGACTTGGCATTTACAGGGCTTGCGCCATCTCACGTGAGAGGCGTAATTGACTGCCTTACACTCTTCATCCTTACAAGGGGTCTTCACCTTGATGGCCTCTGCGATACGGCAGACGCGATATTCAGCGGAAAGCAGAGGCAAGAGGCATTGCGGATAATGAAGGACAGTAGAATTGGATCCCTTGGCGCTATTACCGTCTTTTTTATCCTCATGTTAAAGGCATCTTCTCTTGGATATCTTTCAGATAAGGGGCTGCATGAATGGATGGTGGTTTCCCCATCACTATCTCGCTATAGCCTCATAGTGCTTGCCGCTCTTTCAAGATATGCAAGGGATGAAGGCGGGCTTGGCATGTATTTTGTTGGAAGGCCATCTTTAAAGGCCCTTTTTATCGCCGTTCCAATCGCCATTGTCATATCTTATTCAACCTTATCATTTCAAGGGCTTATTGTATTTATAATGGCCACTGCATCAGGCATTTTGAGCGCCATTTTGTTTAAGCGCCTCTTTAATGGCGTTACAGGAGACTGCCTTGGCGCACACCTTGAAGTGTTTGAAACGCTTGCGCTCATCTACGGTGTATTAGCAGGAGCTTAATACCTTTAGATAGAAATCCTCTGTAAGGGATGCCACCCTGTCCCAGTCAAAGAGCCCCTTTTTTCTCATGGCGTTTTTTGCCATGCGTCTTCTCAATAGCTCGTCTGTCATAAGCCTTTTTATTGCGGAGCATAGGCCATTGACATCTCCTGCGGGGAACAATATCCCGTCTTCTCCATCAGTAATGATAGAGCTTAATGATGGAAGGTGCGAGGCTATAACAGGGCGTCCAATGCTCAGCGTCTCTGCCGCGACAAGGCCAAAGCCCTCTGACCTTGACGGCATACATGCAAATGCCGCACGATTTATAAGCCTCATTGCATCATTATGAGATAATTTAGGCAATATTTTTATGTCTTTTATGTTAAAATGCCTTATCATGGAATTAATCTTATTGAGCGCATCATCACTACCGCTGCCTGCAATTAAGAGAGGGAATTTTCTCTTATTTTCTGGAATCATCGCCCATGCCTTTAAAAGTAGGTCAAGCCCCTTGACCCTGATGTCAAGGCGCCCGAGAAAGAGGACAAATTCCTCAGTCGCCTCAGGAAGGCTTGGTATGTCAACCCCCTGTCCTATAACGGCAATGTGGCTTGCATTAGGAACAGCCTTTTTAAGGTGCGGAGAGACTACTATTGCGTATTTTCTCTGTCTGAGGATGATTTTTTCTGAAACTATTGACATTACGCCCAGAAAGCCATTCAGCCTTAATGCCTCTATGCCGTAATGGGCATGTATTGTGGTGATAAGCGGGGGGTTTTCTGGGGATTTTTTTAAATATAAAGGGATAATTGGGGCATAAGGAGAGAAGTCTTCCACTATTATGTCATATAATCGCCTTTTTTCCCTTAAAATAAGCGCAGAATAAATAATGAATTTTAACCTGCTCTCTATATATCCCTTTGCGTCTTTAATATAATGGACAGGGAACGGGTTTTGATAATGGGAGCACCCTTTAAATGAGCCGCAGTAAAGCTCTATTTCATGCCTTTTAGACAGGATAGAGTTTATTCTCCATGTCCTTATGGCGCCGCCTCCTCCACACCAAGGGTTTTGGGGGCTGTCATATATGAAATGTAAGATTTTCATAGGATAACTATTTCATAAGTCCGTTTTATTCTCTATCTCCCCTTGAAATTCCCTTAACCAGCTTGAGCTCTTCCAGTGTTCCCAGTCTCTTGGGGGTATGGTCTTTTTTAGAAAGAGGCACTCTTTTCTCAGCGCCTTTAATCTTTCATATACCCTCACATAGAAGCAGCGTTTTTTCTTGTGCCACACCTCGCACCAGCCGTCTCTGCTGCCTCCGCATGGCCCGTTTAAAAGCCCCTTAGCGCACTGGGATTGCGGGCACAGATAGGCGAAATCATAGAGCTTACAGTCTCCGCACATCTGGCACTCAAATAATGGGCCTTTTATAAAAAACTCAAGGCTTGTGATGATGGAGCCGTATCCCATACTGTTAAGCGCCGTAAAAAGGCGTTTAATTGCAGGATAAAACATGCCATCCCTTTCAAAGACCGTTTTATGTATAAGGCGGTTCGCCCTGTATGAAACGCCCTCACTTATGCCGCTTATACGGCTTTTATAGTTGCTCTTATTATTATGCGCATCGCTCTCTTGACGTATTTTCTTATCCTTATCTTGCTCCCTTGTCCTTTTATTAAGGCCTGTCTTTTCATCAGCCTCATACAGGTAAAATGACCACATCTCTGGAAACAGAAACGGCCTTGTAAGGGCATTAAGGTCAGTTTTATAAAAGTCATCCGCCATCTGGACAACTGCCTCAATATCTTCATAACAAAGGTCTGCGCCGCTAAGGTGTACGCCATTAAACCCGAGCCTTTTCAACAGGGCAGTAAGCCTTGCGGCAAATTGCAGGCGTTTTGTCCTGTCCTTTCCCCATCCCTCAATCTCATGCATCAGTCTTTCAGGGATAAGGCACCCAGGGATAACGCCCCTTCTCATTATCCTTGCGATTGCAACTGACGGGATAAACACTGTGGCATACGCTGGCACATTAAGGCCCTCATCTTCCACAAAAAAGAGAAGCTCCTGAAACTTCCTTACATCATAGCCCATCTGCGTAATGACATAGTCTGCGCCGTTTTTGACCTTTTTCTTGAGCTTTAAGTATTGTCCCATCGCCTCTGCCTCAAGGCGCTTAAACGGGCTTACTACGCAGCCCGCCTGAAATACCATTGGCTGAAGCCTTACGCCGCCCCCCGGCGCATTGGGGTTGATGTTATACCCCTCTCGCATCTCCTTTATAATCTCTAACGCAACAACAGAGTCCACATCAAATACCGGCTTTGGTATGCCCTTATAGCCATATCTCGGGTAATCGCCTGTAAGCACAAGGAGATTTCTGAGATCGTGCCTGTCCAGTTCAAATAACTGGCTTTCAATAAGGTTTCTGTTCTTGTCCTTGCATGAAAAGTGTATGATGGGCGTAATGTTGGCCGCCTTTATCTCCTGACCAAGGGCAATCGGAGATAAAGCGGGGTGGCCGCCTGCATTTTCTGTAATGGACAGGGCAGAAAGAATCCCCCCTTTTGCCGCCTTTTCCGCAAACAGGAGGATATCGTCAATCGCCTTCCCCTTTGATGCCCGTGCCGGCACTAATTCAAAGGTATATAGAAAGTTGTCTTGTTGAGACACGCCCTTATTTGCCTCTTGATACGCCTCTTAATGCTCTCACTTTCCCCTCAACCTCCTCCTATCGCCTATCCTTATTGTAAGACGCATTGAGTCAAAGTGCTCCAAAAGGGGGATAAGATACTTTCTTGAAAGCCCTTTTGTAATGTCCCTGAACTCAGGCACCCCTATATCCTCATGGACAGTAAGATAGCGTATAAGCTCCTTTTTAAGCCCCTCTATTACCTTATGGTGAAATATAAGGCCGTCCCTTAATCTTACAAGGCTTCCTTGATTGAGCAAAAATTCCATTATTGCAGTGAGCTGCCTCTCACTTAATCTGGCTTCCCCTAATAACGCGCCTAATGCCTCTTTCCATGTTACTGTCTTTAGCCCCTTTCTTAAAAAGAAAGAAAGGATTCTCTCCCTTGCCTCATCGTCTGCATCCTCAAGCATTACCTCATGTTGAGAGAGCCTTACAATCTCCTTCTCAGAAGAGACCTCTCCCTCATCCTCAAGCCCGTTTAAGGCCTTAGAAAAGAGGCGGACATCCACATCCTTATCCCTTAACCTCAAGGCCCTTGAGACCCTTGACCTCAGTTCCTCCTTTGATGCCCCGGGGCTAAACTGATTTTTTTCATGATATGACCTTAATGCCTCTATAATGGTCTTTCTAAGCCTATTATATTCATCAATATGTATGAGCCTCTTTTGCTCTCCTGAGAGGGCTATAGCTGCCTTTCTTGATAACAAATCTTCAATTGTCCTCCTTAACGCCTTTCCATAAAGGCCGGCCCTTATGCCAAGCTCATCTTCCAATATCCCCCTAATCCCCGCCTTTTTAAGGTGATATAAGCACCTTTCACTCAAAGAGCCGCTGCTTAATAGCTCCATCTCCTCCCACAGGTCAGTCCTTGTCCTCTTCCTCTTTTTAGGCAGCGGGTTAAGGATGCCGCCGCCTCCGATGGTCCTTACTGGAGAATAGCTCCTTATTACAAATCTGTCAGAGGGAAGACAGACAACAGGCTCATTGAGCTTTATCTGGGCAAACGCCTTATCACCGGGCATAAGCTCATCTCCCTGTATCAAGACCCTCCCTATTGCCTCTTTCGTGCCGCAGTGAAATCGTATAGGCGTCCTGTGCCTAAGCGGCTTATCAGCGCTTTTGAGATAGATAAGCTCTACATCAATCAGCATAGTGGGCCTAAGGGAATTTACAGCGGCTACGACATCGCCCCTTTTTATCTCAGCCTTATCAACGCCTTGAAGGTTAAGGGCCGTCCTAAACCCGGTGACTGCCCTCGATGAGTCCTTGCCGTGCATCTGTATGCCCCTTATCTTTGCCCTCATGTCCTTTGGATAGATTTGCGCCTCATCGCCTGCCTGTATCATGCCTGATATGGTCGTGCCTGTTACCACTGTCCCAAAGCCCTTTTTTATAAACACCCTGTCAATCGGGAGCCTGAATGGGCCTGAATGTACTTTGGGCGGCAGTTCCTTAACAATCTCATCAATTGCATTTATAAATGTATCTATACCATCGCCCGTTACGGAAGAAAGCGTTACAACAGGCGCATTCTCAAGAAAACTCCCCTTTAAAAACCCCTTTACATCATCCTTTACAAGCTCAAGCCAGTCATCATCAACAAGGTCAAGTTTGGTCAGGGCGACAATGCCCTTTTTTACGCCAAGCAACTGGCATATCTCAAGATGCTCTTCTGTCTGGGGCATTACCCCCTCATCCGCCGCGACAATGAGCGCCACGATGTCAATGCCCGATGCCCCTGCCACCATGTTCTTTACAAACCTCTCATGCCCCGGCACATCCACTATGCCGATATGCGCGCCTGATGGGAGATCAAGCCCTGCAAAGCCAAGCTCTATTGTTATGCCTCGCTCCTTTTCCTCCTTAAGCCTGTCCGTATCCACCCCTGTAAGCGCCTTTACAAGGGTGGTCTTTCCATGGTCAATATGCCCTGCTGTGCCAAGTATGACAGGAGAAGACATGGCTTAACTTACCTTGGCCCCAGGGCCGACACCCTTAATCTTCTCATCATCCCCGGTAGGGCCTATGAGACAAAGCCCATCTCCTGAATGGGCTACAAGGAGCATCGCCTGCGATTCAACGCCCCTTAACCTTACAGGCTTAAGGTTCGCCACTGCCGCAACCTTCTTTCCAAGAAGCTCATCCTTTGAAAAGTGCCCCTTAATGCCCGCTACAACTGTCCTTTCTTCTGGCATCCTCACTGTGAGCTTATAAAGCCTGTCCGCCTTTGGTATGTCTTCAACGCTCAATATCTCAGCCACCCTGAGCTCTATGCCCTGAAAATATGAAATATCTATAAGCCCAGCCTCTGCATCCATCTTTTTATCCCCCTTTATATCCTCTGTCTTTTCAGGCTTCTCTGTTTTTTTATCCTTCACCTTCCTCCCCTCCGAGAGCGTCATCATAACCTCCTCTTTATCAAGGCGAGGGAAAAGATGCCTCAGCCTCATTACCCTCCCGCCCTGCTTAATCCTTCCAAATTGAAGGGCATTATCAAATAAAAGCTCATCCACTGGGTCTAAGCCAAGGGCGTTTAAGAGGCCATTTGAGGTATCAGGCATAATGGGGCTTATGAGTATCGCCCCTACACGCAAGGTCTCAAGCAAGGTATAAAGCACTGCATCTAAGAGCCTTGAGCCCTTATCCTCTTTATATATTGCCCAGGGCTCCCTCTTAACAATGACCTTGTTCGCCATATTAAAGACTTCCCACAGGCAAGAGTATGCCTTGCTTAATGAAAACGCCTCCATTTCCTCCGCCCACTTTAAGGCAGCATCATAAAGGCTCCGCCTTAGCATGTCCTCTACTGAGCCTTCCTCAAGGCCATAGCCCCCTTCCTCGCCTATAGGAGCGGGCGGCACCCTTCCATCCCTATATTTTTCTACCATTGACAAGACCCTGCTTGCGAGGTTTCCAAGGTCATTTGCAAGGTCGGCGTTTATTCTGGTGAAAAACGCCTCTATTGAAAAGTTGGCGTCAAGGCCAAAGGTCATCTCCCTTGCCATTGAATAGCGCACTGGGTCCTTTTTAAATGCCTTTAAGAGCAGCTCCGGGCTTATGACATTGCCGAGGCTCTTTGACATCTTGGTATCCTGCATCTTCCAGTAGCCATGCACATGGAGCCCCTTATAAGGCTCAATGCCAAGCGAGCGCAGGATGGTTGGCCAGTAGATGGCATGAGGCTTTAATATGTCCTTTGCTATCAGGTGATGTGAGCCTTTCCAAAATTTTTTAAATTCTTCCCCATCAGGGTAATTCAGGCCTGTAAGATAGTTTATAAGGGCGTCAAACCAGACATAAGTAACAAAAGCATTGTCAAAGGGAAGCTCTATACCCCACTGAAGACGCTCTTTTGGCCGTGAGATACACAGGTCTTCAAGCGGGGCGTTGAGAAAAGATAACGCCTCATTTCTGTAGCGTTCAGGGCTGATAAAATCAGGATGGGACCTTATATGATCTATGAGCCAGCCTTGATAACGGCTCATCTTAAAAAAATAATTTTTTTCTTTTAAAGGCATTAGCTTGACGCCGTGGTCAGGGCACCTTCCATCCTCTGTCATCTCATGCTCTGAATAAAACCTCTCGCACCCCATACAGTAAAGCCCCTCGTATTCCTTAAACTCTATGTCCCCCTTTTCATATACGGTTGTAAGCGCCCTCTTTACGGTCTCAATGTGCTGCTCTTCCGTTGTCCTTATAAACCTGTCAGGGGCGCAGCCAAGAGGAAAAAGAAGCGCCTTAAATTTATGGCTTATCATGTCCGCATATTCCTTGGGGGAGTCAAGCCCTCCTGCCTGCGCCGCCTTTACTATCTTGTCGCCATGCTCATCTGTTCCAGTGAGAAAAAACGTCTCCTCACCCTTCAGGGCATGAAAACGCCTTATGCAATCGGCGACTATTGTGGTATAGGCATGTCCTAAGTGGGGCTCTGCATTTACATAATAGATTGGAGTTGTGATATAAAATACCCCTGTCTTATTCTCATTTGTAATTATTCCTGTCATTATCGCTTAACCTCCTCCTTTCTTCGCTCCCTTACGCCGTCTTCCCCTCTTCTTTTTCTGCCCTCTGGGGCGCTCTTTAGATTGCTCTTTCTTCGCTCCATCCCCTTGGGCATTTCCTGTTTCATTGTCTTGATTGCCGCTCCTGTTTTTGTTATGGTCTTTTCTGTTGCCATTATTTCCATCATCTTTATTATCGCCGTCCTCATGCCCTTCGGCTGTCTCTTCATCTATGCGGAGATTATCATCTTTTCCCCTATTGTCATTATCTAAACGCCTATCTTCCGCCTCTTGTTGATATGGCATGGCCGCCTCGCCGTCTTCGCCTATATAAAGCTCTATCTCGTCTCCATCAGGCATTAATACGGTAACAGTGCCCTTTAATACATTTTGCCTTATCACCTTGCCCTCTCCGCCCATCTCTATCTCTATTGACTTTCCAAGCGAGGGAAGCTCTGCCTGAAGGCCCTTATAGGTCTCGTATTCATAGCTGAGGCAGCACAATAGCCTTCCGCAAATACCTGATATCTTGTTTGGATTAAGGGGCAGGTTTTGAACCTTCGCCATCTTTATGGATACGGGCGCAAACTCCCTTATAAAGTTTGCGCAACACACCTCTCTTCCGCAGCAGCCAATGCCGCCTACCATCTTCGCCTCATGCCTTACGCCAATCTGCCTCATCTCTATCCTGTTTTTAAGCCCTCGCACAAGGTCTTTTACAAGCTCGCGAAAATCCACCCTGTTTTCTGCAACATAATAGAAGATTATTTTTTGCCCCTCAAATTGCCTTTCAACCCTTACAAGCTTCATTGAAAGGCCATAATGCCTTGCCCTCTCCTCACAGAATTTCCATGCCTTTTTCTCTCTTTCAAGGTTTTCCCAGTAGGCATCAATCTCTTCTTTAGAGGCAATCCTCTCAATTAATGGGATATTGCACTTGCCTGATATGGAAATGTTAAATGGCCTTTCGATAATATTCCCCACCTCTATCCCGTGCTCTTTATTAACCGCTACCCAATCGCCCTTTTTAACAGGCAGTTCTGTAATAAATGTCTCCGCCGGGCTATAGGGCCTTATCTTTACCCTCGCTATCCTTATTTTTTTAGCTGTGTTATCAGTCTTATTATCAGTTATCTTATCTGTCATGTTATCAGTTTCCATAGGCGGCTTATTGACGCTTTTCAATGTCTTCTAATACCAAAAATACGCAGTATTCCCCGCACATGGTGCATATCCCCTCTCCTGAGCGGGCATTATGGACCTTTCGCGCCTTATCAGGGTCTATTGAAAGGGCTATTTGTCTGTCCCAATCAAGATTTTTCCGCGCTGTTGAAATCTCTTCATCCCATTTGATTGCCGACCCGATGCCTTTTGTAATATCGGCGGCATGCGCCGCGATGCGCGCCGCTATTACGCCTTCATATACATCCTGTTCATTTGGAAGCCCAAGGTGCTCTGAGGGGGTTACATAGCATATAAAGTCTGCGCCGCTCATCCCGGCAAGGGAGGCGCCTATTGCGGAGGTTATATGGTCATAACCCGGGGCTATATCAGTTACGATAGGGCCAAGCAGGTATAATGGGGCATTGTTAGTAAGCCTTTTAATGCGCCTTACGGCATCTGCCACAAGGTGAAGAGGCACATGCCCTGGGCCTTCTATCATGGACATTACCCCTCTTTCAAATGCACGCCTCTGTAGCTCTCCAAGCGTCTCCTGCTCCCCAACCTCATAAAGGTCTCCTGCGTCTTTTATCGCGCCCGGCCTCATGCCGTCGCCAAGGCTGAGGACGCAGTCGTATCGCTCCGCAAGGCCTAACAGCCTGTCATAATGTTCATACAAGGGGTTTTCACTGTCAGTATGCTGTATATAGGCTACAGTTATAGCCCCGCCCCTTGAGACTATCCCGGCAAGCCTTGGGCGCTCTTTAAGGTTCTGGACAAGCGTCTTGGTAATGCCGCAATGGACAGTAACAAAGTCCACGCCTTCCTTCATCTGACCCTCTATTACATCAAAAAATTCATCTGCATCAAGCCTCACTGCTGCCCCCCTCTTGGAGCGGGCAATGGTTGCCTCCTGATAGATCGGCACAGTGCCTACAGGGACAGGAGATTTTTCAAGCACCCCATGCCTTATCTCATTGAGATTGCGAGATAGCGACAGGTCCATAACCGCATCTGCCTTTGCCTTGACAGCGGCATTGAGCTTTTTCATCTCCTTCTCAAGGCTTGAGGTCAGGGTGCTTGCGCCGATATTCGCATTTACCTTTGTCTTAACCCCCTTGCCAACCGCCATTGTCCCCCTGTTTGAACGATGCCCAAGCACAACGCACTCTCCTGACAATATATTTTCTATAAGGTCGGAAGGGTCTATCTCCTCTCTTTGGGCAAGGTCATTAAGCCATGAGGGCGCAGAGCCTTTTCGCAGTCTTTGGAGCAATGTCATTTCCATGTCTTAATCTTCCTCCTCATTTAATTGTGTAACTAATGAGCTGGTTAATCTCCCTTAAAATCTCCTGTCCTTATCCTTGGGTCAGCAAGGGCATATCCTATGTCGGCAAGGAGGTTTCCAAGCAGCGTAAGCACAGCTACGATTACCAGATTTCCCATCAGCACAGGATAATCCCTTGCCATCACGCTTGTCCACATTAGCTGTCCAATACCAGGGATCGCAAATAATGACTCAAATATTACGCTTCCGCCAATGATGCCGGGGACAGACAGCCCAAGGATAGTAATTATTGGAAGCAGGGCGTTTCTCAAGGCGTGTTTATATATGACCGTATGTTCAGGCAGCCCCTTCGCCCTTGCGGTAAGGATATAATCCTGACCTGTTACCTCAAGCATAGACCCCTTCATAAAACGGGAGATGCCCGCAATGCCCCCGACCGCTGATATGGATACAGGCAAGACGAGGTGTCTTGTCCAGTCAATGGCCTTTTCCCATGCAGTCATTGATTCATAGCCCAACAGGGAATGAAGACCTGATATTGGAAGAATATGCCATTTAATCCCAAAAAGCAGCATAGCCAAAAGCGCAATCCAGAATGCCGGCGCAGCATAGCCTATATAGACTATAACAGTCGTGATATGGTCAAACAGGCTGTTTTGCCTTACAGCAGCGGCAGCGCCAAGCGGAATGCTAATAATAAGGATAAGCCCCATTGAAAGGGCGTTTATAAGAAGGGTAACAGGGAACCTTTCCCTTATCTTGTCCCATACGGGGCGTCTGTCAGGCGCAAAGGAACGGCCTAAATCAAGAGTTATAAGCCCCTTGAGCCACCTTGCGTATTGGATATGCAGGGGCATATCAAGCCCGTATTGCTTCCTTAGCCTCTCGCGCGCCTCAGGGGTCATCTTTGGGTTAAAGTTTGCCTGAAGCGCCATCGGCTCCCCAGGGGCAAGGTGCATAACAGCAAAAGAGATCATAGTAATCCCTATAAATGTAGGGATAAGCCATAATGTTCGTTTAAATATAAATAATATTATGTCCATTAATAGATGCTACCTAAATCCAGCACAGCAAAAAGGGGACAGACGGGATTGCAGGATTCAGATAATATAATAACTGATTTTAGGCGCATTTCAACCTCTGTAACTCATCCAGAATTCACCGCTTAATTTTTGAGTAGTGGATCGATTCCTAAAGAGCATATCATTTTTATGGTAATGACTTTAACTCAATATTTCTATTTAAAAACGGATGAGTAGGGGCACGTTGCAACGTGCCCCTACCTGCTGAAAATTTTAGTTCCGGTC
>JALWQB010000178.1 GCA_026994795.1 Deltaproteobacteria bacterium | reverse complement strand
GTGGATAAAGTCTATGATAAAGAGGCTGCTTCAGCATTTAATATCTCTCAAGGGGATGTTATAATCTCAATTCACTGCGGCTCCCGTGCCTTGGGGCATCAAATCGGGACAGACTATATACAACTGCTTGGCAGGGCAAGCCGGAAATATGGCATACCCATACCTGAAAGAGAGCTTGTATGCGCCCCTATAAATTCCCCTGAGGGCCAGGCCTATTACAAGGCGATGGCATGCGGGGTAAACTGCGCCCTTGCCAACAGGCAGGTAATTACCCATCTTGTAAGAGAGGTGTTTTCAGAGATCTTGCCCAAGGCAAGGATAACGACAATGTATGATATAAGCCATAACACCTGTAAGATTGAAACCCATAAGATTGAAGGCAGAGAAAGGAGGCTATTTGTCCACAGAAAAGGGGCGACAAGGGCATTTGGCCCTGGCAGGATGGAGCTTCCGCTAAAATACAGGCAAACTGGCCAGCCTGTATTCATTGGCGGCACAATGGGTACCTGTTCCTACATACTTGCAGGGACAGAAACAGGAGAAGCCCTCAGCCTTGGCTCTGCGTGCCACGGCGCGGGAAGGGCAATGAGCAGGAAAAAGGCTATTAAGCGCTGGAAGGGAAAGGATATTATTAAAAGGCTAAAAGGAAAAGGCATAATCATAAGGGCTGTAAGCCTTAGAGGGATAGCGGAAGAGGCCCCTGATGCCTATAAGGATGTGAGTGAGGTAGTAAATGCAACCCAGAAGGCGGGCATTGCAAAAAAGGTGGCAAGGTTGCTCCCGATCGGGGTAGTAAAGGGATAAAATGAAATATGACAGAATAAGATAATAAACAGGATATGACAAGATAAAATCAAGATAACATAAAAAAAATCAATAAATATATCTCAGATATATTCACATATTAAGGAGGTGATAAGCCATGACAAATGTATTTAAGACATTTATGCTGCTTGCTTCTCTTACGGTATTATTTATGTTTATAGGAGATGCACTTGGGGGTCGCACTGGCATGACAATGGCCCTGATGTTTGCCGGGGTTATGAATTTTGTCGCCTACTGGTTTAGCGATAAGATGGCGCTTATGATGAGTGGCGCAAGGCCCGTATCAGAGGCAGATGCCCCTGAGCTACACAGGATGGTAGAGGAGCTGTCTCATCGTGCCAGCATACCAAAGCCAAAGGTTTACATCATAGACCAAGATACCCCTAACGCCTTTGCAACGGGCAGAAACCCGTCTCATGCGGCAGTTGCGGTAACAAGCGGCATAATGAGGCTTTTGTCAAAAGAAGAGCTTATGGGGGTGTTGAGCCATGAGCTTGCCCATATCAGGAATCGCGATATCCTTATAAGCAGCATTGCAGCAATGCTCGCAGGCGCAATAAGCTATCTTGCGAACATGGCGCAGTGGGGGCTTATGTTTGGCGGTTTTGGCGGAGGCGACGATGACGACGGCGGCAACCCCTTTGGCATTGCAGGGGTAATACTTATGATGATACTTGCCCCAATAGCCGCAATGCTTATTCAGATGGCAATATCAAGGAGCAGGGAATACCTTGCTGATGCAACAGGGGCAAAGATAATGGGCAACCCAATTCCGCTTGCTAATGCGCTTAAAAGGCTTGAAGAATGGAACAGGAGGCTTCCAATGGATGTAAACCCTGCTACTGCCCAAATGTATATTGTAAACCCGCTGTATGGGAAAAACTTGAATTTTGCCAGCCTATTCAGCACGCATCCGCCAATAGAAGACAGGATAAGCCGCCTTATCTCCATGAAGTAGCGCCCTTAACCTTAATAGAATGAATTAGGATGGACGACTTTAATATTGCCCTCATTGCCCCGCCGTGGCCAATGTTTAACAGGCCATCAATACAGCTTGCATGTCTTAGCGCATACCTTAAAGACAACATAAAAGACATAGAGGTAAGGGCGTTTCACCCTTACCTCTTTTTATATGAAAAGATAGGGCAAAATCCCTATAGCGAGATCGCCGACTCAAGCTGGGCAAGCGAGGCATTTGGGGCAATGCTCCTGTATCCCCAAAGGGAAGAGATTCTCATCTCCATTATAAAAAACGCCCTGTCAAGCAAGGGAATAAATACTGGCTCACATAAAAGGCGGACATTTAACATTTACCCCCAAAAACAACAAAAACAAGGACAAAAACAGGGAATAAGCTCTATTGAACAAATAATCTCTATAAAAAATGCTTTTAGAGAGACCTTGCTGTCTTTTCTGAATGCCAATGACTGGTCTATGTTCCCATTATGCGGCATAAGCATAAGCCTCAATCAATTGACCTCAGGGCTTTATATAGCAAGGCATATAAAGACGGTTTCTCCATCAACAAAGATAGTTATTGGCGGCGCCAGCGTTTCAGGAGGCATTGGAGACGCCCTGTTAGACCTTTACCCTTTTATTGACTTTGCGGTCTCAGGCGAGGGAGAGATCGCATTAAAAGAACTTGCAATGGAGATAAAATCCAGCGATTCCCCAAAGCCGTCCAGTAAGACAAAAAAAACTAACGCCGTTATAGCAAAGAGACGGGTAATAAAGGCAGAAGAGATTGGCAACCTCAATCAACTGCCTGCCCCTGATTTTACCCCATATTTTGAGGAAATAAAGCGCCTTGCCCCTGATAAACGCTTTTTCCCCGTGATTCCGCTTGAGTTTTCAAGGGGGTGTTTCTGGTCAAAGTGCGCCTTCTGCAACCTCAATATCCAGTGGAATCGCTATAGAAAAAAGGACGCCCTTAAAATGGTAAAAGAGATAAAACGTCTGATTGAAAGGTTTGGGACGCTGGACTTTGCTTTTATGGATAACTGCCTTCCTCACAAAGAGGCATTAAAATTTTTTAAGATAATTGCCTCTTCTAATATAGATTTAACCTTTTTCGGGGAATTAAGGGCTGATATTACCCCTGAAGATGCCTTAACCTATAAGAACGGAGGGCTTTCAGTTGTGCAGATAGGGATTGAGGCGTTAAGCGACAGGCTTTTAATGCGCATGAGAAAGGGGACAAGGACAATAGACAATCTTTCAGCAATGAAATGCCTATTTGAGGCGGGCATTGAGCTTCAGGGCAATATCATTACAGATTTTCCTGATACGTCTGAAGAAGAGATAGAAGAGACCCTTACGGGGATAAAATATGCCATGTGTTTTCCGCCGCTAAAGCCCGTATCTTTCTGGCTTGGATATGGAAGCCCTATATTTAACAATTATAAGGGGTTTGGCATAAGGACAATTGCGCCGCATAGGCATTATGGGCCGCTAATTGGCGCTGACTGGAAAGAGGAAAAGGCATTTAACATGGAAGAGGAGAAGAGGGGACGCCAACCTGGAACTTATAGCAAAAGCTATAAGAAATGTATATATAAAGATAATTTTCTTTGCCCCGTCCCTGTTATGATATATGAGCACAAGGGAACGGCCGCAAGGGATAAAAGAAGATGGAAAAGGGTAAGGGATGAGATCTATAAGTGGATAAGGCTGTGGGAAGACAATCCATCTAAGACCCCTCCCCTATCCTACAGGGATGGAGGCGATTTTCTTATTATAAGACAAAAGATAGGCTCAAATGAGGCGTTGCATCACAGGCTTAAAGGGGCATCGCGCAAGGTATTTCTAAACATAAACAGGCCAATTACCATAAGGGAGCTATCTCAAAGGCATCCTCAGCTGCCGCAAGATAGGCTTAAATCATTTATTTTAGACCTTTATGACAAAAAAATTGTATGGCTAAAGGATGATGTCGCGCTCAATCTGGCTGTTCACAGGCGCTAAATGATATTTCCGGCAGGGAATAACCATAATATTTAACGTCTTATCTAAATCCTGCAAAGGGCGGCGAACAGACAATCTTTATATTACTTAACCCCATAATATAACGTTTAAAATTCATTTTGTCCCTTTTGCCGCGCTGGATTTAGGCCCTATTATTGCCCCTAAATCACCACTTAAAAAAAATAAAAAAGCTATAGATATTATGATTTCAATATGTTAAATTAGATTTTATTGATTTAATCTATCATCAAAGAGGT
>JALWQB010000177.1 GCA_026994795.1 Deltaproteobacteria bacterium | reverse complement strand
TTTCCGGTAAGCGCTGTAGGATATATTGGCTGGCCCCATGTCAATAAAAACACACTGATCCCATATTTCCTTGCTTTTTCTCTTAATAAAGAGGCATTAAACCATATAAACAAATACATTTCCAAAACAGGCGAGCTTACAATAAATGCGTTTTTAACTGCCCTTTATGACCTCAGTACATCTTATAAGCGCACAGTGTATGTTGAAAATGCAGTCTTTTATATATGCCATAATGAGGCTCTAAAGCATATTAAAGAGATGGAAGAGCAGATTAAAAGGGAGATAATAAAAATTTTTTCTACCTTATATGCTGGGTCTAATAAGCCAGCAGACTTGATTGACATTTATAACCCTTTGTTGGTGACTGATCTATTTGATATGGGATTAGATTTTAAGACAGCAGAGGCCATTGAAAAAGACAGGACATTCAACTTATACTGTCATCACACCCTTTATATACCTTAATATTAGCCACGTATTTTGGCTGACAGCTAATGCAAATGATGGACGAGGACAGAGATAAAGAACGGGCCGAGCTTCCACTAAAGGAGCATTTAAGAGAGCTTAGGCTGAGGCTTATCAGGTCATTTTGCTCTGTCTGCATAATGGCATTATTGTCTTATTGTTTTATTGACCAAATATTTAAAATTATATCAATCCCCCTTATAGATGTCTTGAAAGACGATAAGACACTTATCTTTACATCTTATCCCGAGGCATTTTTTACATATTTAAAACTCGCCCTTACAAGCGGGGTATTTCTCGCCTCTCCTTGGATACTATATGAGATATGGGGTTTTGTCGCCCCCGGCCTCTATCAGCACGAAAAAAGATATGCGCTGCCATTTATCCTCATCGGCTCATTGTTCTTCGTAATAGGAGGGCTCTTTGGCTACTTTACAGTGTTCCCTGCCGCATTTAATTTTCTGTCAGGCTATGAGACAGAAACGCTTAAACTTTATCCAAGCATATCAGAATATTATAGCCTTAGCATAAAACTTTTGCTAGGCTTTGGCACAGCCTTTGAGCTTCCCATTATCCTTGTGTCATTGGGCATTATTGGCATTGTAAAAAGCGCCTTTTTGAAAAAATACAGAAAATATGCCCTGCTCATCTCCTTTATAATAGGGGCAGCGCTTACGCCAACGCCTGATATTATAAATCAGACCCTCCTTGCAGTTCCGCTCTTTCTGCTGTATGAGCTCAGTATATTGATACTAACGGTGTTAAGGCGCTAATTAGTAGAACGATTCCTAAAGAGCATATCATTTTTATGGTAATGACTTTAACTCAATATTTCTATTTAAAAACGAATGAGTAGGGGCACGTTGCAACGTGCCCCTACCTGCTGAAATTTTTAGTTCCGGTCGATAGAAATACTGTTTAGGAATCGATCCATTAGGCAACCTTGTAAGGAGCATAAAGTTTCTGACAAATTTGTATAGTAAATCCCAAAAACTGGACACTTTGAAACATCAGATATATTGCTGTTCCATGCAGTTTCCAATCCTTGACACCCTTGTCTTAACCGCATCCATTAAGAGCCTTGTATATGGATGGGAAGGCGTTTCGTCAGGTCTCATAATCTCTACAAGCTCGCCCCTGAACATCACTGCTACCCTTGTGCTTATAAAATTTACAAGAGAGAGCGCATGAGATATAAAGAGTAGGGTCAGATTATACTTTTCCTTGAGGTCAAGGATAAGATTTATTATCTGCGCCTGTATTGAGACATCAAGGGCGCTTGTAGGCTCATCGCACACTATAAAAGACGGCCTATTTGAAAGGGCCCTTGCTATGCCTATCCTCTGCTTCTGGCCGCCGCTAAGCTCATGGGGGTATCTATGGAGAAATGAGGCATCAAGGCCAACCTCATTCAATAACTCCACAACCTTATCCTTTATGCCCTTTTTGTCTGAAAGACCGTGAAGCATAATGGGCTCTTTTAGGGTGGCAAACACCGTCTTCTTTGGGTTAAGAGAGGATGAGGGGTCTTGAAATATCATCTGCGCGCCTTTGCGTATTAATGGGGCTATGCGCCTTTTGCCCCTATCCTGCCATATATAAGACCCCTTAAAAAATATCTCCCCTGATGTAGGACGCTCAAGGCCAAGCATGAGGCGTCCAAGCGTGGATTTTCCTGAGCCGCTCTCTCCAACAAGGCCCATAATCTCTCCCTCGTTAATTGATAGGCTAACACCCTTTACAGCGTGAATAAGGCGTTTTTTGGTTGAGAAAAAGCCTTTTTTGATGGAATATGTCTTATTAAGAGAATTTACTTCAATAATTGTCATATTAATATCTGTCAGTTTGTCCGTATTTAGTTATATATTATCCCATTCTTTAACACATACTCTTTATGATAGCAATCATCAGGATATAGGGAGGGATACTTTTTCCTTGCCTTTGGCCTTTTTACATATTAGTCTTTTAGAATTCTTGACGATCAACTTCTTAGTGTTATATTGACATTTATTGTGTCTTTTATAATTTATTAATCAGTTTTTAGTATGACTAACTATAAAAAGGAGAGGAGAGAGGCTTATGAGAAAATTAGAAAAATTTGGTCCAAACTGGAAGGTCAGTATCATAGTGGTGCTGACAATGCTTATTTGTCTAAGCGGTATTGCCCTTGCTGCTGAAGGGGCTCAGGCCTCGGGCGGGAGCGCCTGGTGGTTTTGGCCCGCATGTATGTTCCTTTTTACGTTTGTAGTAGGGCTTATCGCGCCAGTCTCAGGCGTTGGCGGAGGAGTGCTATTTGTCCCGATAGCCACGGCATTTTTTCCCTTCAGCATGGACTTTGTAAGGGGGACAGGGCTTATTATGGCAATGATGAGCGCATTTTCATCAACGCCTCACCTGATGAAAAAGGGACTTGCTAACTTGAGGCTTATGACGCCGATTCTCATCGTATCTACTGTAACGTCCATAATCGGCGGCGTAGTAGGTCTTTGGATTACCAATGCCTTTCCTGCTGGCAAATACTATCTTACCATTGCCCTTGGTGTTGTGCTGTTTATAATATTTGTGGTTATGAGCAAGGCCAAAAAACTGGAATTTCCAGAGGTTACAGGTCAGGACCCCATTTCTGAAAAACTTGATATAAGCGGCGCATGGTTTGAGCCGAACTTGAATAAGGTAGTAAACTATAAGACCACGAAGATGCCTGTAGGGCTGTTTGCCTTTGCAATGGTCGGCATGGTGGCAGGTATGTTCGGGCTTGGGGCAGGCTGGGCGAATGTCCCCGTTCTCAATATGATAATGGGCGCTCCAATCAAGGTGGCCACATCTACAAGCATGGCAATCATCACAGTAAATGATGCAGCAGCAGCATGGATATACATATCAAATGGAGCGCTTCTTCCACTCGTCCTTATCCCTGCCATAATTGGCATATCTATTGGCGCAAGGATAGGGGCAAAGATAGCTGAAAAGGCCAAACCTACCTTTGTAAGGTATCTTGTCATGGGCATATTGCTGCTGGCAGGCATTATTGACATCATAAAGGGGCTTGGCGGCCTTGGCGTGATCCCAAAGATTATCTAAGAAGAAAAAGAGAACCGTTAAATATTATTTAAGGAGGAGATAAGATTATGGAAAACAACAGCAATTTTCAGGTTGATCCAATGGGAGTCGCCTTTGCAAAGGCGATGGAGATATTTACATATATTGGTCTGGCAGCCATGCTTATACCCGGTATATTATACCTTATTGGTTTAAGGCCATTTACTGATGTTCATACAGTGGCAGCTCACTGGGGCGAGCCTGCCTCACAATTCTGGGAACATGTAAATAACATGACCATACATGGATATTCATGGTTTATGACCAACTTGGGCTATATGGATATGCTCTGCATAGGAGGGGTGGCAATCCTGGCGCTTGTGCCATTAGTAAGCATATTTGCCGCATTAATGAAGGCAAAAGGCCCTTATAAGGGATTGCTTTTTTTGCTCCTTTTAGAGTTTGCATTTGCTATTGTAAAACCCCTTATACTTGGGGGAGCGGGAGAGTAATTTGAGGTTATAGAGGTGATAAAGGGGATAGA
>JALWQB010000176.1 GCA_026994795.1 Deltaproteobacteria bacterium | reverse complement strand
GCGTCAGGATTTGCCTTTAGCTCCATGACCTCTGCCTGAAGAGCAAGCAACTCCAGAAAATCCTCTATCCCGATGTTCTTTTTGGCTGAAATCTCAACAAATATCGTATCACCGCCCCATTCCTCCGGGACAAGGCCAAACTCGCTCAGCTCTGTCTTAACCCTGTCAGGATTTGCCTCTGGCTTGTCAATCTTATTTATCGCCACAATAATAGGGACATTAGATGCCTTTGCATGGTCAATCGCCTCTTTTGTCTGGGCCATTACGCCATCGTCAGCCGCTACTACAAGCACCACTATATCAGTAACCTGAGCGCCCCTTGCACGCATCTGGGTAAATGCCTCATGGCCCGGGGTGTCCAGAAACACTACCTTGTTCCCAGACGGAAGCCTTACATAATATGCGCCTATATGCTGGGTTATGCCCCCAGCCTCCTTTGAGGCCACATCCGCCTTTCTAATCGCATCCAGAAGCGTGGTCTTTCCGTGGTCAACATGGCCCATGACAGTTACAACAGGCGGCCTTGGTTTGAGCCTTGACTCATCTGTCTCCTCTTCTGTCAACTGGTCTATAAGGTCCTCAGCAACCGCCTTTTTCTCTACTTCAAAGCCATATTCAGAGGCAACTATTGAGGCTACATCATAGTCTATTGACTGATTGGCAGTTGCCATTACCCCAAGCGACATCAGCTTCATTATTACATCCGAGACCTTAACGCTCATCTTTTTGGCCAGCTCATCGACCTGGATGGTTTCATATATGTAAAACCGCCTTTTGCTTGCCTTTATAGGGGCAGTTGACGGAGCCTGGGGAGGCTGAGCCTTCTTGCCTTTTGGCTTTGTTGCTGCCTTTTGGCCTTTTTCCTTCACCTCAATAAACGCCTCATCCTCTTTTGGAGAGGAGGTATCATCAATTTGCTCCTCCATCTCCTCTTCTTCACTCAATAATTTTGAAAGAGGCTTTAATTTATCCTTTCCTTTTTGTTTTTTGGGCCTCTTTTTTCTTACAAGCCCCTCAAGCTCAGATATCTTTACAACCCGTTTACCCTTTTTCTTCCCCTTTCTCTGAGGCTCTTTTTCAAGCTCTATAGGTTCATGAGAAGCGTCATGCTGTTCCTCTACCTCTAAGGGCTTTTTTTGCGGCGCAAGAGAAGGGGTAACCTGACCCTGTGGGCCTTGAGCCGCAACTGGTTGCTTTTCAAGCCCTTTCCCCTTCTCTTTTTCTTTATCTTTTCTCTTGGTGACTGTCTCTTGTCTTTTGACTATCCCTTGAAGCTCTTCAATCGGCTTTCTGTCTATTACCTTCGCAAATTCCTTTGGCTCTGCCTTCTTCTTCTTTTTTCTTTTTTTCTTTTCCTTTGGCTTTGGCCTTTCTTTGCCTTTTTCTTCTGTCGTCTCTTCTTTTACAGCTTCCTTGATTTGAGGCGCATCTTCCCGCCTTTCAGTATCAGCTTTTTCTTTGGCAAGAGACTTCCCTTCTTCTTCCAGTGAGATGTCTTCGCCCCTTTTTAATTTTACAGCCTCATCATCCTTTATACCATGAACCTCTTTTAGAGCCTTTTTATCTCTAACCTCATCTTTTCCTTCTTTTTCCCCTTCTTCTTTTATCTCACTAATAGTCTCAGGGGCGTTTTGGGAGTCATGCTGGGATGTTGATTCAGGCTTCTTTTTTAAGACCACCTTTTTCTTGAGCTTAATTACAGTATGCCTTCTCTTTATAACCTTTTCTTGTATGTCCTGATGGCCCTTATGTTCCTCTTCATAGTGTGCCTCATGTTTAAACGCCTCTCTGACCTGCTGGGCCTCATAGTCCTCAAGGGTGCTCATATAATTTTTTATAGGAAACCCCATCTTCCTCACCCTTGCCTCCATCTCTTTGCTGGTAAGCCCAAACTCTTTGGCCAGTTCATGAATTCTTACCTTTCCCATCAGTAATATCGTCCCCCAAAGTTATTTTTTGGCTGCCTTCATATCTAAACGCCTTATTCAGACAATTTTTATAATCTCTTATTGCCCTGTCTATACAATTATGGCATGAATAAGCCCCTCTTCCACCTAAAGAATGGGTCTTATCTATTGTTATCTTGCCATTAATAAGCGATAGCCTTATTAAGTCCCCCTTATAAAATCTGTTTCTGCATACAATGCACATTCTAATCGGCTTATGTCTTCCTTTAGACATGGCTTGCTGCTAAGAATCAGCTTCAGTTTCTACTTCTGTATCGGCTTCTGGAACTGAAGTATCCTTATCCTCTTCATTTTTTTCATCTTTAAAAGACTCATTATTGCATAAGAGGTTTGCCTCCTCTATAATCTTTTCAGCAAGAGTTGTTGGAATGCGGGCATTTTTAACAATATCATCAGGAGAGGCAGTTACTATCTTTTCTATGGCGTTAAATTCACTTCCAAACAGTTTATCCGCTATGTTTTCCTTAACGCTTGGAAGCTCAAGAAGCCTTTGATATTCTTCATTTTGTAGGTTTGAGTACCTTGTCTCTGTCTTTACATCAATCTTCCAGCCCATTAATTTTGCAGCAAGCCTTACATTTTGTCCCTGTCTCCCAATAGCAAGGCTCAGCTGCTCATCAGGCACCACTACCTCAAGCGACTCTTCCGACTCATCTACGATTACCTTTGAGCATTCAGCAGGGGCGAGCGCATTAAATACATATTTTACAGGGTCAGGGTTCCATGGCACTATGTCTATTTTTTCGCCTCTCAGTTCCTGCACAATAGTCTGCACCCTTGAGCCCCTCATGCCTACACACGCGCCAACCGGGTCAACATCAGATTCACTTGAGGTTACAGCTATCTTTGAACGGCTCCCTGCCTCTCTTGCAGCGCCCATTATCTTGACAATGCCCTCTGATATCTCAGGGACCTCTAATTCAAACAGTCTTATCAAAAACTCCGCCCTGTTGCGCGAGATAATAACCTGAGCATCCCTTGCAGTCTTTTTAACATCAATTATGAGGGCGCGCATCCTGTCCCCCCTGCGCCATGACTCAGAATGTACCTGTTCAGAGGAAGGCAGCACTGCCTCTGTCTTTCCAAGGTGGACTACTATGCTCCCCCTCTCAAAACGCTGCACTATCCCGTTTATCACCTGCCCCACCATATCCTTAAACTCTTCATAAATTACATCCTGTTCAGCGCTCTTCATCTTTTGCATTATTACCTGACGGGCGGATTGAGCGGCAATTCGCCCCAGATTTGATATGTCCATCTTGACCCCAAGGCTGTCTCCCAGTTCGCTTTCAGGGTCAAGCGTCCTTGCCTCTTTAATGTCTATCTCAAGGTCAGGGTCATCCGCCTCGTCAACTACTGTGCGATATTGAAAAACCTCAAGTTCTCCCACTGTATCATCGTATGCCACCTCTAATTCAAGGTGTGAGCCATAGCGCTTTTTGACAGCAGACTTGATAGCCTCTTCAAGGGCAGTGATAAGCACCTCTTTTTCAATGCCCTTTTCCCTGCATACCTGATCAATTGTCCTTTTTAATTCTGTAATCATAGCCTGTTTGCTCCTTAAATCCTGTCAAGCCTTGCCTTTTTTAATATTGAAATGGGTATAATAATATCTTTTCCCTCATTATTGCATATAATGACGCCTTTTTTGTTTTCAGAAAGCCCCTTTAATATTCCCTTAAACCTATGTCTTCCATCAATCTTTTCCACAGTCTCAAGCCTTGCCTTTTCCCCCTTAAAACGCTCAAACTCCCTGAGCCTCCTTATATTCCTGTTAATCCCAGGAGAAGATACCTCTAATGTATAAGGGCCTTCAATTGGATCATTTGCATCCAGTATATCGCCACACATACCGCTTACCTTAGCGCAATCGTCTATCGTTACCGCTTCATCTGGATTGTCTATTGTTATTTTTAATGTTACCCCCTTTGAAGAGCGATATACCTCTATATCTGCTATATCAAAGCCAAGAAGTTCAACAGGCCCTTCTAACAGCCTCCATATCTCAAGCTCAAACCCTGTCTTACCAAAAATATCTTCTGTATCCATTTTATAATAAAACACAATCCAATATAATAGTTATATAA
>JALWQB010000175.1 GCA_026994795.1 Deltaproteobacteria bacterium | reverse complement strand
GTCTATATACTCATCAAAATTACTGCTTTTTAAAGTGCGATAATACCTCCAGGGATATCCCCCAAAAAGTTCGTCGCCTCCAGTGCCTGCAAGAACAACCTTCACAAATTTAGATGCAAGTTTTGAAACATAATAATTTGGATAACTCTGGCCAACTCGGGGTTCTTCCAAATGCCACACAAGCGACTGTAGGCATCTTTCCATGTCTCCTGCTTTTAGCACCATTTCATAATGTTCAGTCTTATACAAATATGAGATAAGTTCAGCTTTTGGCCTTTCATCAAAACTTAATTCAAGACCTGAGGCAGAATAACTATCATATCCTATTGAAAAAGTTTTTAGATCTTTTATATGGCTCGCTGCTATGGCGCTGATACTCCCAGAATCTATACCCCCACTCAAATAGGCGCCAATTTCTACATCTGATATCAGTTGTCTTTTTACTGCCTGCACAAAAAGTCTATCAAGTTCTTCTGTTAGTTCAGTTTCATCAGCCTTAATGAGGTCATTGTCGTCGCTGAAATAAAAGTCCCAGTATGTTTCAATGTTGATATGAGGATTCTCTTTATTTAAATCCAGTTCCATATAATTTCCGGCTGGCAGTATCTTTATATCGCTACACAAGGTATTATCAGTAAAAATATTTTGAAAAGTAAAATATTCAAACAAAGCTGCATAGTTGATTTCGGGTTTAAAATCCTTATATTCAAGTATTGCCTTTACTTCACTTGCAAACAGTAAGGTTTTCTCCCCCTTTTTTTCAAGTAATGTGTAATATAGGGGTTTTGTTCCATATCTATCACGTACAAGAAAAAGCCTTTTTTTAAAATCATCATAAATAGCAAATGCAAATATGCCATTAAATTTATTAATGCATTCGTTCCCCCATTCTATATATGCATATAAAACTACTTCAGTGTCAGTATTACTTTTAAATGTATATCCTCTTTTTTCTAATTCGTAGCGTAGTTCCTGAAAATTATAAATTTCTCCATTATAGGCTATCCATACATTTTTTGAAAGATCACTCATAGGTTGATGCCCGGCAGGTGTTAAATCAAGTATGGCAAGCCTGCGATGACCCAAAAATACATCCCAGTCATGCCTGTTTAATTCTTTTTGAACATATTCATCCTGAACAGAAGGAAGAAGGGGGGCCAAGCGATGAAAATTTTCGTCTGATAGTTCTAAAAAGAAGGAGACCTTCCTATTATGCCTGCAACCTGTATGAAAAAATAAGTATCCTGCATCATCTGGTCCACGATGGGATATAATGTCAACCATATCTTTTGCATATTGTATGTTAATACCCTTATGGTTCAGGGCCAATGCGCCTACAATTCCACACATTAGATTTCCTTTTCCGCTTTTATCAATTATTAGAAAGTAAAATCTTTAAAGTTTCAACAACATACTTTTGATCTTCCATAGTCATATCATAAAAGATAGGAAGTGTGAGACAGTGTTTATATGCATATTCACTGCCATTAAAATGACCTTTTAATATACATGTGCCACTATTAAATGCCGGCTCTAAATGCAAAGCAAATGTCCCAATCTGAGCTTCCATGCCTTGCTCTTTCAATTTTTTAATTATCTCATCTCTATTAGGTGCAAAAATACAAAATGATTGATAGGAATGAAAACCACCTTGCGTAACTTCTGGAATTTTAATCTCGTCTATTTCCTGCAATAACTGTATATAATTCAATGCAAGGGAGCGCCTTTTTTCCAACAGTTCATCTATCTTTTGCATTTGCACAAGGCCAATTGCCGCGAGAACATTTGAAAGCTTATAGTTCGTTCCAATTATTTTAAATCTTGGAAGAGAACCTTTTGAATTTATATCCATTCCAAAATGCTTGTAAGACTCCATCCAATTGGCCCACTCATCATTATTTGTAGTAATCATTCCACCTTCGCCAGTTGTTATGAATTTTCTGGGATGAAAGCTGAATACCGAAATATCAGCAAGACTTCCAACTGGCTTGTCTTTGTAGCGCGCTCCAATAGAACACGCTGCATCTTCTATAATTATAAGGTCATATTCATCTTTTATGGCATAGAGGGCATCCCAGTCAAGGGGATTGCCAAAAAGGGAAACAGGCATTATTGCCTTTGTATTAGAAGTAATCGCCCTTTTTAGAGAATCTATGTCTATGAGCATGGTTCTTGGATCAATGTCAACTATGACAGGGGTTGCCCCCACGATCTTTATGACATCTGCAGTGGCAGGATATGTAAAATCAGGGCAGATCACTTCATCGCCTTTTCCAATATTGCAGGCCCTAAGTGCAAGTTCAAGCCCTGTGGTGCAGGATGTGACTGAAATGGCATGGCGTGCTCCTACATAGTCTCTAACCTTTTCTTCAAATTCCTTAGTAACAGGGCCTTCTGTCAAATAGCCGCTTTCCAATACCTCCAGGACCTTTTTTTTGACCTCATCTGTTATATAAGGCTTTATAAGCGGGATCACCTTGATTTTGCCCTCCTTTTCTCCACCTCTTCTATATGCTGTTTTCGCCATCTTATAAGTTCCTTGAGCCCTTCTTTCAACTCTACCTCTGCAGAAAAACCTATCTCTTTTTGGGCCTTTTCTGTTGAGCCGACCCTGTTTTTGACAAAGGTGAGCCCCCCCTCCTTATATTCAATTTGTTGATTGAAGCCAGTAAGCTCAATGAGCATTTCCGCAAGTTCTTTTATTGAGGTCTTTATTCCAGTTCCAACATTGTAAAATTCATCAGTAGCTTTGGCCTTCATTGCACAAATATTTGCCTTCGCACAATCTCCCACATATACAAAGTCGTAGGCCTGAGAGCCGTCTCCATAGATTATGGGCGGCAGGCCATTGTCCAGTCTGTCTAAAATTTTCATGATTACAGCTATATATGTTCCCTGATAGTCTTGGCGCGGTCCGTAAACATTCATGTATCTTAGCCCTACATAGTCAAAGCGTTTTGAAGTATCTTTATACCGATGATAAAGGGCTCTACACATGTGTTCGCCTGCAATCTTTGTGGCTCCATAAAAATTTGTGTTATTGTAAGGATGGGATTCGGTCATTGGTTCTTCTATGGCATCACCATACACAGAGGCTGATGAAGAATATACAAGGCGTTTTACGCCATTATTGAGCATGGCCTCAAGCACATTGAATGTGCCGCCAATATTTACCTCAAAGGCGGACCTTGGATAGTCCCAGCAATGTAGGAGCCAGAGGGCTGCCAGATGAAACACCCCATCCACACCTTTCATGGCAGCATCAAGGATGTCTCTATGCAAAATATCGCCCCCATGCTCAAAGATTTTTACCCTTGGGTCATTAAGCGCTTCTTTCAGGTTTTCTTCTGCGCCACGGGTGAAGTTGTCATATATTCTAATTTCCTTGACATCTTCTCGTGTCAACTGATCCACCAGGTGCGACCCTATAAAACCTGCACCGCCTATTACAAGTAATGTCTTTCCTTGAAGGTTCACAATATATTACTCCTTTCTTTCAATTAATTCTCCAATATATTTTGCGAACGCCATTGAAGCAGTAAGGGCAGGAGAGACCGCATTGAGAATATGAAGTGAATTCTCATCACGGCTTACCCAAAAATCTGTAACTAATTTTTTATTTCTAAAATCAAATAACTGTGCCCTTATTCCGGGCGCTCCCCACATTGCAAAATCTTCCTTTTGCACTCCATCCAGCAATAGTCTGGCCTGATTAATAAGGTGCATTCTAATCTGTTTCTTTAACTCTGACAATGCCAATCTGAAATAGTCAAGACCCATTGCCTTAATCAATTTTGTGTTAGTGGAGAGTGCCTCGTAAATTTCCTTTAAAGAAAAATTTTTTAATCCACTGTAATTCTCTCGCCAGAGGGCTGGTATCGCCGTTGGTCCTATCTTAGCCCTGCCATCAAAGGTCAAGGTGAAGTGAACTCCTAAAAATGGATAGTTAAGGTCTGGAACAGGATATATATGAGTTTTAAGCTTATTAAACTGCTTTTTTAAATATAAATATAGACCTTTAAAAGGTATTATGTTGTAATCTTCTCCGTGGCCCCAATCA
>JALWQB010000174.1 GCA_026994795.1 Deltaproteobacteria bacterium | reverse complement strand
TAAATCGTTGATAGGGAATCGTATCATGACAGACCTCCTTTTGGTTGATAGTTAACTCACTATACCATTCATGGCAATTCTTTTCACCTACATAGCAACATGAGCCAACATTGTTTATTCCTTATTTCCATAAAAATGGTGGATAACCGTCAATTTCTCCACGAATATATTTTCCCAATAATTGGGCTTGAATGTATATCAAGATTCCTATCGACATTTTTTTATTCAAAAAAGGGTGTGTAATTACATCTTGTTTTCGCTTTTGATATGCAGTTATTACTGTTTTTTTAGTTTCTTCATCCATTGTTACTGCTCCACTCTTGGATTTCTTAAAACCACTGCTTCTTATCCGATTTAAATTTATCAGGTTAAGTACAAGCCTATCAGCCAAAAAAGGACGAAGCTCCTCCATTAAATCAAGTGCTAAACTTGGGCGTCCTGGACGATCCCTATGTAAAAATCCAACTTGAGGATCCAGCCCCACAGTTTCTAAAGCGCTCCTTACATCGTGAAGCAATATGGTATAGATAAATGAAAGCAGGCAATTCACATTATCCATTGGTGGTCGTCTATTTCGTCGCTTAAAGAAAAAGTCTTGCTTCTGTGAAGTTATAAGTTGGTCAAACACTCCAAAATAAGAATTGGCAGAATTCCCTTCCAGACCCCTCAGTGTGTCAAGAGACATTGATTTTTTATCTAATTGTTTTAATGTAAGTTTTAGAGTCAAAGAAGCATTTTGTACAGATTCAATATCTATTTTATCATAATGGTCCCGCCGCGCTCGTTCCAAGACCTTTCTGGCATTGAATAGCTTACCTATAAGGAACCACTTTGCAAGCTTGGCGCTCATTGAGTAATCATCGGCTATCCTATACTGAGCGCGCCTTAATAAGACATTTCCAGAGATTGGATCTGAGACCTTTGCCATAAATCGGCCATTTTCGGTTAAAAAAGAAATAGTTACATTGCGTTCTCCGCAAAATCCCAACAGAAATGGACTTACTCTTATGTTTCCAAAGCATATAATTCCTTCAAGGGTATGGATGGGAAAACGTCGTACCACATGACCATCAATTTGGACAGCTACAGTCTCTCCATCCTTTTTTAAATATGCGCCTTGGGTAGTAACATATAATGTATTTAAGTGCTTTCTCACATACTCTCCAGACAAGTGGTTATATATGTATTAACTGATACATTTCTCTTTATAAGGATAGGCATACAATAATCCAGAAGTGAACAATTAGTACATTTCTCACTTCTCTCTGGCATGGGGAGTTTACCTGTATTTATCAATTTATGAAGGGCAAAAGCTGTCTCCTGAGTAGTTTTTCGGAGTGATTTATCAAATGTAACCTCCTCTCTCCGTCTTACTTTGCCATAAAAGATAGCTCCATATTCAACATCTATATCCAACTGTTCTTCAAGACATATAGCCTGAGCGCACAATTGTATCCTATCCCAATTAGCTTGCTTTGGTTGTCCACGTTTATATTCCACTGGATATGGTATCCAAATTGGTTTTCCATGTCTATTTTTTAGATGGAATTCTACCACATCAGCCTTTCCATAAACCCCAAGCCTGTAAGAACGAATGAGTAAGGCATACTCCACCTTAAGTTCTGCCCCTGCCCTTTCGCCGCTTTTATCAACACGTTCATGGAGATTTCGGCCTTGAGCTGTAAAGTAATTCTCGTGCCAAATCCCTTCTATGTGTATCAACGCACACTGGCGAGGACAAAATGCAAAATGCTGAAGGGCTGAAATAGGTAAAAGTTCTTCATCAGTGAAAATATCTTTTTCTTTCATAAACAGACCCTATTTCTTGCAAAAAAATTTAAAAATATACTCAGCAATGGAAGACATCCTTGGGAGATTAGGTAAGATATGAGGTGTCTTTCCATATTATGCTTGATTTTACGGACATTTTGTGTGTTACATACCAATAGTTGGCATCTTTATCCTCCTTTCTTTTATGGCCTTGAGATGCCACCACCACTTCTCAGGCGGCTGAGAAGGATCATCTACATCATAATCATCAGGGAGATTGTCAATATAATCCAAAATAGTCTGATCAGCCTTTTTAAGTCTATTAATATCTTTTTTATTGACAGAGGAAATCTGTAAAAGCGCTTCAATTTCTTCTCGCATTTCTGGAATAGAGTAAGCAAGAGGAGGATCAGGAGCCAAAAGATCTTCTGACGTAAAATCATAAAATTCTATCTTACCAGACAGGTCATCTGCCATTATTTCTCACTCTCTATTTTGAGATTTCGAGCAAAATACCCTTTCATAGTTTAATATTATGGAGTTATATTCAAAATTATTTTATGGTCTTATTATCAATTCTACATTTTCAGGAACCGCCTTTTCATCTATAGTAACGACATAATCCGAATACTCACGTGCAGGGCCGTCTACATCTTCACACTTTTTTACCTTTACTATATCAAAAAGCACATGTGCAGGGGCATTTCCAAGTTCTGAGGAATGCTTGAAAATTATGAGTTTTCTTGTTGCCATCTCTCCCCGTGCAGCAGAGCGATCGTGATCAAACATGTTCATTAATGCATCCCAAAAGAGTTTAAGGTCATTATCTGAAAAGCCAGTCTGTTTTGCCAATGGCGCTGAAATATATCCATGAGCACGATAAAGGGCGTAGGGAATAGTGAATTTCCTGCCTATAGTGCGTTCCTTTTGCAAGTCCTTTTCATTTGTAACTGCCATTCTTGTAATGCTGTGTTCTGCAGTAAAAATGGGATCAATGCTTCTGGCAAAGGATAACTGGACTGGCCCACGCACCTGTCCAGCATTAATTTCTGTTGACATAACTGCGCCAACTGTGCGAACATCATAAAAATTTTGGCACATCCAATGCGTGATTGCTTTGGCCTTTTCTTCTTCTTTAGGGAGTTTTTTATCCGGTTTAATATTAAGGGCTTTATATGCCCTTTCATGCTGGCGATTAAGTATTGCCTTTTCTTTTACATAGATTTCAAAAGGTGGCTTTTCATTCTCAGTAATTCCAACAAAATTTCTTATCTTTCTCTTTAAACATACGTCCGTAACAAGACCGTGTCCAGTTTCAGGATCTATTCGTGGCAAATTACCTGCATCAGGATCACCATTTGGATTGCCATCTTTTACATCAAAAAGAAGGATAAATTCATAACGGTTTTCTATTAGTCTAATTTCATAACTCATAATCAATAACCTCCTCTTATTTTTCTTTCTTTTTTTCATTTTTTGTAAAAAAGAACTGTCTCTGGTGATAATAACCCACGGCAAATCTGCCCTGATCATCAATAGACAAAGTTCTCGGAAAGCCATTAGATGGAAGCTTATCCATTACCTCTCCAAGTAATTTTTCAAGCCAAGCAGTATTTTCTCCTGAATTTCTTATTTTGGCAAGATGATGAATGGCCAGCTCATTTAGACGGCGAAATGCTACAAGAGGTGAGCTTGATGCTGCCCCAAAATATGTATCTCTTATAGTTTTATTTAAAGCGCCGCCCAGGGCATGTTCCTGAATTTTTTCTAAGATGGCAAATAGCCTTCCAAGCACATAGCCTTTATTAGTATTTTCTCTATCTAATGCCATAGAAACCTCCATTTTTTTATTGTTTAAAAAACGTGTATGTCGGTTAAGACATGCCTTGATTATCGCTGCACGTTCTCTGGTAACTTGTTGTTCTGCCTTGCATCGTCTAATTGCCCCATAAAGGAGTGTTCGTGGATATGGCATGCCTAAAAGGACTGAGCGCATAAGTTCACCACCAAGATTCGGCGGGATGTTGTCGTCTTTTCCTTCAAGAGCAATAGATTTTAGGATTCTAAAAAGTGAAAGGTATTCCCTGTCTCGTCCTGATCTTATTATTTCAAAGTCATAAAAATGCTGAGCAATACGTCTTTTAAGGTCTGCCACTGTCCCACTGTACCAAAACCTTATGGCTATCCTTGATGCATTAGGGGCAAGGCCAAGGACATAAAAGCCTGCGGCGTCCTCTTCAGGAAGGGTACCCGTCTTTACAGCCTGTAAAAGCGCACGCACCTTTCCATAGTCGGGCTCTTCACTGCCTGAAGGCTCTACAAGAAAACATGAAAAGTCCTCTTCAAAAGGATGCGGCATGTTTGCCCAGAATACAGTGGATGAGTCACCTATCTGCATCCGTTGCATAGACCCTTTGGCCAGGAGCCTGTTAAGTGCAGTAGTATATGCAAAGACTGCCTTTTCGCCTATAGGGGCGTTAAGACCCTGTTCTTTCCCAAAATGACAAAATGATTTCTTATTAAAGGATACTATATTCCCTCCTGAACTCTTAGTTCCCCATACTCCTTTTATTACAGGATGTAGCCGGGCAGGAATATCCTTTTCACCTGACACAAGACAAAGCTGGGGTTCTCCTGAGGGCTTAAGCGCATTCTCAATATGCTTCATTACAAGAGGACGCTGGCAAATAAGAAGCTCCTCATCGTCCTTCAACATAAAGGTTAAGAGTGGGTGTGATTCCTGTATTTCTTTCCATGCATTGTGGCTGAATAGAGGTTTAAATTTTTCTTGCTCCAAAAAAGTGATGACTGACTGTATTCCGTAATCAGGAAAATTTCTGTCAAATATCTCAATAATTCTCTTCAAAAATGCTTTTTTAGCCTTTTTAGCCCTTGAAAGCGCTTTTTCTGTTAGAGAGTTTTTATCTTTTGATAGCTTTGGCACACCTAAAATATACTGCGGAGTCCCCCATAGTAAATCGGCCTTAATGCCAGATGTTCTCTTGACGCCCTGAGGAACCAGAAAGCTTCTTGCAAGCATCTTTTCCCCATTTTTTATGCGTGTATCTCTTATAGATACAAAATCTCCGTTTTTATCAAGGATGATGATAAACGGGATCTCTTTTTTTTCAAAACCAAATCGCGGGATATCTGATATCTCATCACTTTTTAACCTGTTATAGTAATCAACAAGGGCATGTAGAATCATGAACGCACCTCCACACCCACAAGATGCATAGTTCCGTTTTCTATTTTAGCCTTGAAAAACAAAGGAAGAGGAGGCTTTTTGCTATAATCCATGTCAAAAAGCATCCATCCAAGTTCTCTGCTTTCTGATATGGGCGCTGGCCCTTCTTCATTTTTCGGGATTAAATCAAAATCTGCTGGAAACTCCCTGCACCCTAAATACGGCCTGTGAAAGCATTGTCCACGAGATGCTCGCCTTAAAAACATCTGCTCAAATTTTTTTATATTATCATCATGACCAACATTCTGGGTCAACTCAAAATAGGCATGAATAACATAGCTAACATCTCGTAATATTAGAGATGAGCGCTGTTCGCGTTCTTTGCCCATATCTATATACGATCCTAATCTGCCCTTTCCTGTTTTCATGGCCTTTATCGCATTATTAGTGGACATAACAGATGCCACTTCATTTCGTCTTACTGAAAACCACAAAATGGGCTTCAATATATCAATCCTAAAGACCTTCCATGAGATAGCAGGCTTCCAAAGAATGGCTTCAAGGATCCCACGGGCGCTGGAAGGAGTTATTACATCATAACTTACTCTTTCCACATTCATTTCTGGTCGTGTAAAACAGGCGAAATTGCCTGTAACTTTCAATCTAAATGGGTTACTGCGTTTCATTATCTCTCCTTATTTGCTATAAAATAAAGTCTTCTGGATCTACTGGCATGGCATCTTCAGAAGGGACTAAACCAAAATCTTTATGGTATATGGATTCATCTACCATAAAAAGATTAATTTCTTGCTGAGATTGACCAACAGGGTGTATCAGATGGTTTTTTATAAGCTTATCCATCTGATCAATAAATATATTTATAGAATAACGTTGAAGCCTCCTTTTTATCTCTCTATGGTTCCACGGCTCTTTTTGAAGCCTTGCCAGAATTTCCATGACATTTCCATAGGGCGCTAATACTCCCACAGTATGCCTGTCTTCTATCAGGCGGAAACGGTCAGAAGCAGTGCGAAAATAATAGTCAAGACGATTTCCACCAAGAAGTTTCAAAATATTTTGTTTGTCCAGAGATTCACTGCCAAGCTGCCAATACCATTTCTTAAAATATGACTTTATGGCAGAGTGTTTTTGTAAGTTTTCAATATTGTTCCCATCACGCAAAAATTCCTCTGTAATCTCTGCCCGCCCTGATACATAATTAGGCTGTTTTGAAAGTTTAAAAATTATCACTCTGCCATGCTCATCTAATTTACCTTCACGGTTGCATCTGCCTGCTGCTTGAATTATGGAATCAAGGCCAGCAATTGCCCTGTAAACTACAGGAAAATCAAGATCTACGCCTGCCTCCACAAGTGATGTACTTATCACTCGTATCATTTCCTGATTGCGATACAGGTATTCCTTTATTTGATATAGCACATCCTGCCTGTGTTGCGGACACATATTTGTAGAAAGGTGAAATACCTTGCCTGTTTTTAAAAAAGATGCCACAGCTCGGGCATCTTTCTTGAGGTTAACTATACACAAAAGAGATTGAGATTCATTATCTATATATTTGGCCAATTCTTCAATATTAATTGCCATAAGCTCTTTAGAAATGAGTGAAAAACGCACTCGTTCAATCCTTTGACTTAACTCTTCGGGATCTCTTACGATTTCTATAGGCTCTTTATGAAATGCCTCGCGAAAATCAAAATCCACTGACTTGAAACGACTAATTACTGGCTGTGTTGCAGTGCAAAAAAGTGGTGTAACTTCATAATACTTTGTAAGTTCTTTTATTGCATAAAGGATAGGTCTTAAATATTCTGCTGGGAGGCATTGGGCTTCATCAAAGATGATAATGCTATTTATTATATTGTGTAGTCTCCTACAACGGCTGGATTTACATGAATACAATGATTCAAAAAATTGTACAGCAGTAGTCACGATTAAAGGCGCATCCCAATTTTCGGCAGCAAGACGCAGATGAAGTCTTGAGTCTATTTCAGAATTATCTTCAATTAGATTGGAATGATGTTCAATTACAGCTTTTTCAAAGCCCGGAATTCGCCTAAATACTGAAGCGGTCTGTTCAATGATATTAGTATAGGGAATGACATAAATTATCCTGTCTTTTCTGTAGGTTATAGCATGGGTCAGAGCAAAGGCGAGAGAGGCTAAGGTCTTTCCGCCTCCAGTTGGCACTGTAAGTGAGAATACGTTCTTTTTTTCAGATGCCTTAGCAATACAGTATTCAAATACCTCTCTTCTAAGGGCATTTACCTTAGTAGGCTTGGCCTTATTCATAAGCCTATCCATATATTTCATAAAATTTTCACAAAGATAATTGAGAGAGGGATAGTCATAGCGTCTGAGCTTTGACTTGGTTTTGTCCATAAAATATTCTGTATCCAGAAAATCAGCATCAACAAGACATGAAAAAAGCATTCTTATAAAAAAGGAGGGACTAGCTCCCTTAGGAATAGGCTGGACCGGCATTGGTTGGTCTATGAGCCATTGGGGAACATTTTTTAAAATGTCCCCTGAACGTTCTGGGTCCTTTATCCGAATACTCAATGACCTTACACCAATTTTATCGGGGTGGAAATCAGCAAGCCCAGCATGATGTCCCATTATAAGCCATGAAAGAACCCGCTTTGCTCCAGACTGCCACCCTTTTAAACAGGCTAAATGGCCGCCAGCATCTGAATGAATTATCTTTCCTGTAGGTCTTACGGCAGTTTTTATGCCATTTTCATTTAAAAGCTTGGCTTGAAAGTCAGTAGAGTACTCCCCCAAATCATGCCAGAGGCCCGCTAAATATGCCCATTTTTCACCTTTAAAAGGCATGGCAAATTCAGAAGCCATCTTTGCAACATTCTTCAAATGCTCTTCAAGAGGCTGCCATCTTTCCGGTACGGCTCCTGGAAGGCTGTGGGCATAGAAGATATCAGCCATACTTACCTCTATTTAATGCCTTAAAATCATCCTTACAGCTCATATATACAGAAAATCATTTAAGTAACATCGTATAAATCAAAATATAGCCTTATTTTGGAGTATTACGATCTATTTTTCCATTTTTAATTGTCTTTAGATGCCACCACCACTTTTCAGGAGGCTGTTTAGGGTCGTCTTCGTCATAGTCCTCAGGGAGATATTTGAGGCTCTCTAATAGATAGTTGTCAGCCCGTTCAAGGCGTTTCAACCAGTAAGGATCAGTTGCATTGTGTTTGAGACGCTCAACCAATTCTCTCACTTCTGGAATAGCATATACAAAGTCATAAGGCTCTCCCCCAAAAAGAAGTTCTTCAACGCAAAAATCATAAAATTCTATTTCTCCATAAACATCATCCATAATTCCCTTTATCATCTTTAAATAATTGAAGTTTTTTGATGTATTTTTATGGCAATAACTTCAAATTAATATTTCTATTTAAACGGATGAGCAGGGGCACGTTGCAACGTGCCCCTACCGTACTATTATCTAATCATTCCAATATATTAAATCTATAAGTGTCTTTCATGTCCATGCCCTTTTTATTTTTATGTCTAACAGTTGATGAGCCTTTATCCCAAGGCATTGCTTAAAGAGCTACAGTTGACTTTTTTCTGTAGCTCAAAAGGATAGCGCAAAAAATCAATAAGTTAGTGTTAAATAATGTGAAAATTATAATTAATGCATATCAACAAATGTATATTATATAAATGCATCTATTTTCTCCATATAATCCCTTAAAATTTCTTCATGGTCAAAACAAAGAGGAGAGGGAAGAGGTTTCTCTATATTAACAATATTTGCCTCGGCGGCATCATCCATTCCTGCTGGAGAGCCGCTGGCATCAGCAACAAATACTGTTGATATTGTATGAAATCTCTTATCTCTTCCGGGGTGAGAATATGTTTTAAGCTGCCCCTTTAATCTTATTTTAAGCCCTGTTTCTTCATAGGCCTCTCTTATGGCTGCCTCTTCTAAGCTCTCTCCATAATCAACAAACCCTCCTGGGAGAGCAATGCCATGAGGTTCATTTTTTCTCTTTATTAAGACAATATTTTTAGGCCCATCTACTCTTATGATTATGTCAACAGTAGGAATTGGATTTCTCATAACCTGAGAATATTTTTTTAGTATTGAGATTGACTTATTATGTATATTTGTATTGGTTGCAAGTATTTCAGGGATAAATGGGGTGTAACGGCCCCCATTAAATGTTGAGACAGCGCCTTCTGCCTCTTGAACTATAACCATACCTGCTGCCGTATCCCATGGTTTAAGTCCTATTTCCCAAAAGCCGTCAAGCCTTCCGCAAGCGACATAGGCAAGGTCTATTGCAGCGGCCCCAGCGCGCCTCATCCCTTGAATATATCTTAACATATCTTCAAGAACTATAGTTATATCCCTTGGGCCGGATTGAACAGTATATGGAAAGCCTGTTGCAAAGATTGAATCTTTGAGCTCAGTTGCCTCAGAAACCCTTATTTTTTCATCATTTAAAAATGCCCCTTTGCCCTTTACCGCCCAAAATAACTCATCCTGAACAGGAAGATATACCGCCCCCATTGAGGGCATGCCGCCTTCATAACGTCCTATTGAGACAGCAAACCACGGAAAACCATGCGCAAAATTAGTTGTGCCGTCAAGCGGGTCAATAATCCAACAATCGTTAAAAGGAGGGGTAATCTGGGCAGCATTCCTGTCAAACTCATTATTAAACTCTTCAGAGATAATGGGTGTGCTGGCATCTTCTCGCTGAAGTCGCTCAATAATGTATTCTTCTGCCTTCATATCAGCCTCTGTTACAAGGTCAATTACCCCCTTATGTCTTATATTAATGTCCTTGCCGAAAAGCCCCTTTAAGATTCTGCCAGTATTAACCGCTATGTCTTTTAAAAAAGATACATCTACTGTATTTATAGCCATATTTATTAATTTCTCCTTATAGTATTATATTTAATTTTCTGATATTAAAACTTATTTAATATTCATGGCGCATCAGCGCCTCAGCGGATGAAAAATCAAGCCTAAATCCTAAACGGGAAAAAGGGACAAAAAGACTAAAGTCTATTTTGGCTTAAAAAGTGAATGTTAGAAACAAACTCTATGTTACCTAACCCCCTATTTTTGCCGTGCAGGATTTAGGTAAAATATGACACGATTAAAAGCCATTATACTACATAATAAATATAGTAGGCGCAATAATATAATTTTACAAATAATAATTTTACAATTGAAAGGACTTGTCGTAGCATAAAAAATAGATTAGAAACAGGAGATTGAACTAAGGATGAAATATTATGTAATATGGTGATGATATGTCTTGTTTCAATGGAGCAGCTTAATGAAGATACTTTTTATTGAACCTGGTAATTTTGCCATCGCTGGGGATGAAGAGGTCTCATTAGAGACATATCTTGGTTCATGTGTAGGGGTAACATTGTTTGATCCGGTAGTGAGGGCAGGTGGACTTTTACATATATTGCTTCCAGAAGGGCCGCGGGAAAAGATGCTGGCTTATCCCAGCAGGTATGCTGAAACAGGGATTGTCGCCATGCTGGAGGCGCTCAGGCAGTATGGGGCAATGCCTGAGAGGATGCAGGCGCACATGGCTGGAGGGGCGTCAATTATAACAAGGAAGACCATCTCAAACCTCAATATTGGGGAGAGGAACATAAGAAAGGCAAAGAAGATACTGGAGGAGTTGGGGATACCATTGCTGTCGAATAGCGTAGGCGGCTCTATCGGCAGGGGGATGAAGATCGTTTTTCCAAATGGGGATGTGGCTGTAAGGACCTCACGCAGGATAAATATTGATAACTTAATAGATGACTATATAGATGAGTCTTATGAGATAGACCAGGCCTTTTTGGAAGAAGCCGCTGAAAAATTAAAGCCTGATTCAAAGGTGGCGGTAAGGGCGTTACAGTTGGTAAGCTCAGACGATGCCGATTTTAGGGAGCTTGAGGGGCTTATTCTAAAAGACCAATTGCTTGCCGGGCGGGTTATTGGGCTTGTAAACTCAGCAAGATTTGGCCTTCCAAGAAAGGTTGTAAAGATATCCCATGCAATAAGCCTCCTGGGTATAAAGACATTTAAGACTATTGTAATGCAGGCGTGTCTTGAAGACCTTTATTCCATCAAATTTTATGAGTATGAGCTTGATGAGCAGGCATTTTTTCACCATGCAGTGGCTTGCGCCGAGCTTGCCAGTTTTCTTTCAAGCGAGACCTCCATTGGCGACCCGGAAGAGGTCTATCTCTCCGCCCTTATGCATGATATAGGCAAGATATTGATAGAGCGTCATTTTAGTAAGGTCTTTTTCAGGGTAAAAAGGAGAGTAGCGCTGGATAAGATGCCGTTTTTAAAGGCAGAAAAAAAAGAGCTTGGCATAACCCATGCTGAACTTGGAAGGTTTATTGCAGAGGCGTGGAGCCTCCCGGCGCAAATTGAGGAGGTGATCGCCTACCACCATGAGCCAAGCAAGGCAAGCGCAATGAAAGAGCTTGCCTCTCTTGTTCATATCGCAAATTTTGTGTGTAATATGGCTGGAATAGGGTTTGGCATAGATACAATGGCAAATTTACTGGATACGAATGCCCTTGACATTATAAGGCTTGATGAAAGGGTGGTAACAGACCTTATAAGATATGTCCCGGAAATAGTATATAAACATGGAACCCCTTGAAAAAGAGGCGTTAGAAAAAATTATTAATATTGTTGAAAACTGGAGTAACTGTCCCTTTTCGCACCTTAAAGAAGGCACTTTGAGAAGGAGGGTCAAAAGGAGACTTATTTTAACCAAGCGCAGCAGCTTCAGGGATTATCTCAATTTTTTGATCAATAATCCTAAGGAGATTCCCTACCTTTTTGATTCTCTGACTATAAAGGTAAGCGCATTTTTCAGGGATAAGGAGGTGTTTGAGACACTGTATCTTAAGGTGATGCCAATAATCGTAAGTTTAGCGAGAGATAGGGGGGATGGTATAATCAGGATGTGGAGCGCTGCGTGCGCGACGGGCCAGGAGACATATTCCCTTGCGATATTGGCCATTGAATTCCTGAAAAATTACAGGCTCACACAGGAGTTTTCCTTATCTATTATTGGCTCGGATGTAGATGAAAAGGCAGTTAACATAGCAAGGCATGGGGTATATGATAAAAGTGACGTCAAGCTGGCGTTACGAGACTTCCCTAACTATTTTCAAAGGGTATATGATGTAAAGGAAGAGCGTTATGGCATTGCTGAAGAGCTTCGCTCTGTTGTGTCATTTACGCATTTTAATTGCGCCAGCCCTTGTTTTAATGCACCTCCAGGGGCGGTATTTTTTGAATATGACCTTATTATGTTAAGAAATATCTTGATATATTATGATATAAAAGTAAGAGAAAAGATAGTGAGTAAAATGTATAATTGTTTACTGGAAAGGGGATTCTTGGTGCTGGGAAAGTCTGAGGTAATACCCAGTCGTTTCAAAGGCTACTTTTTACCTTTTCATAAGAGACATAAGATATATTTTAAGGAGACTTAATGATGTTGCCTCCAATAGTTACTGATAAAAAGATAACCCTTTATGATAATAATGGAATATTAACCTATGAGGCGGTATATCAGCTTTATCATCAGAGTCTGACGCCCCTACGGGTAATAGGGACAGATTTCTCTATCCTTACCCATAACCCTGCAATGAACTCATTATGTCAGGTAATGGACCCTCAAATTATTGGAAAGCATTGTTATGAGATAGCACACTCAGATATCTGCGGCACTGAGGACTGTCCTGTAAGGCAGATACTCAATGGGGCACAGAAAGTAATTCAGCACTATGAATGCACATTATGGAATGGCAAGTATTTTCCTGCTACTACAAACTCCACTCCTTTTTATAATGAAAAGGGAGAGATTATAGGAATAATACAGTCTATGAGGGATCAGTCTGATCTCACGGCCTTTTCCCGCAGTCTTGAAAAGAAAAATAGAGAAATGGAGCTTTCTCTGCAAGCTATAAAGGCAAGCTATGAGATTATAAAGGGCATAACTGAAGAAATGCGCCTTGAGACAATGACAAAGAGATTTTTTGAGATTTTATCAAAATATTTTAAAATTCTTGCCGGCATCTTTTATATTTTTGATAAGAAAGAGGAGATATTAGTTCCAGTATTTTTGAAGGGCATCCTTAAGACCCCCCTCCCTGTCGCATTAGGCGACGGCCATGTTGGAGAGGCGGCCAATAGACAGGAAATTACTTTCTGGGATAATGTCTCTTATGAGCATCTCAATGTAAGCTCTGGCATATTGAGCCCGACTTCTTATTTTTTGACCTGTATTCCTATCATATCTAATGATGAGCTTATGGGGATGATTGAACTGGCATCCTTAGATGACTTGCAGGACAGAAAGGGCCTATTTGAAAGCATATCTGCACAGCTTGGGGTGATTATTCAAAATATCTTATATGTTGAAGAGCTTTCAAATTTAAAGGAGGAGCTTCAGGAGACCAATACAAAATTGCAGACACAAAATGAGGAGCTTCAGGCGCAGTCAGAAGAGCTTATCGCCCAGACAGAGGAGATACAGGCACAGGCTGAGGAGCTTGCCGCCCAGCGCGATGCCCTTGAGCAGAAGTCCATAGAGGCGGAAGAGGCCAACAGGATGAAGTCCATATTCCTCTCTAATATGAGCCATGAATTAAGGACGCCTCTTAACTCCATACTTGGCCTTGTAAGATTGCTTCAAGGGGACCCCATTAACCCATTGTCTCCAAAGCAGCAGGAATATCTGGATATTGTATTGAGAAACGGCCAAAATCTTCTTGACCTTATAAATGATATATTAGACCTCACAAGGATAGAATCAGGGAGGGAGGAATTGCACCATGAAATAATAAATCTCCCTGAATTCATAGAAAATCTGGCAAAAGAGATAGCCCCGTTAGCAGAGGCAAAAGAATTGATTTTTGAAGTAAATACAAAAAATATGCCTTCCACAATGTTTTCTGATGCAAAAAAGTTGAGACAGATATTAGTAAATCTTATTGGAAACGCCGTAAAATTTACAGATAAAGGGGGAATAGCCCTTACGATAGAGAAGCTTGAGGGAGACGATAGGGATTTTGTGAGTTTTTCTGTCTCTGATACAGGAATAGGCATTTCCAAAGATGCGCTAAATATAATTTTTGAGCCTTTTAGACAGGTAGATGGCTCATATACCAGAAAATATGGCGGGACAGGTCTTGGACTCAGCATATCAAAGAGATTGGTAGCGCTTTTAGGGGGCGATATTCAGGTAGATAGCGAGCTGGGTGCAGGTTCAACTTTTAAGGTCATACTTCCCATAGATAGGAGAAGCAAATATAGGCTTGATGACAATGATTGGGCTGACAGGCTCAAAAAGAGCCTTTTAATGAAGGATGAGAATAAGAGCAGGATACTGGAGGATGATTTTGATGGGCCTGATAAGGACATGAAAAGTGAAATAGGGTTTAAGTGTGATAATAGGGATAGAGCTACGGAAGAAGAGGGGCATTCAGATGCTGTTTCAGGATATAAGGGAAAGATAACAGTGCTTTTAATAGATGATGACCTTATAGTCGGCAAAGAGGTGGGCACTATGTTGAGGCTTTCAGGCTATGAGGTGCTTTATTCTGTTGATTCTCAGGTAGGCATAAAGATGTTGAGAGAAAATATGCCGGATATTGTCTTGCTTGACCTTAAAATGCCTATTATGGATGGTTTCGCATTTTTAAGGGAGATGAGACGGGATGATTCTATAAAAAATACATCAGTTATAATATTGACAGCTCTTGATATAGATAGCGATACAAAGTCTCAGTTTCCTCCAAATGTAAAGGCTGTGCTTCAAAAGGGCAATATTACCCAGAAAGAGCTCCAGAAGGTTATATCTAAGTCAGTTGCCCCAAAGAGGCACATGGAAAAAATAAAGGACAGGATAAGGGGCGGCGATGAGAGGCCAATAAAATTTTCTAAGGCCAAAGAGACAGTATTAGTCGCTGAGGACAACATGGATAATCTCTTTTTGATAAAAGAGATACTTGAGCCAAGGGGTTATAATATTATTCACGCTAAAGATGGAAAGGAGGCAGTAAGCCTTGCTATGGAGCATAAGCCTGATATTATATTAATGGATATACAGATGCCAGAGCTTGACGGCATAAGCGCTGCTTCCAGGATACGAGACAAGATAAAAGGCTTTATTCCAATAGTTGCCTTGACTGCAAAGGCGATGAAAGGAGATAAAGAGCATATATTAAACGCAGGTCTTGATGATTATATATCAAAGCCGTTCGCCCCCCAGAATTTATTGGCTATTATAGAAAAATGGCTTGACAAAAGGTCATCTTTATAAGTATTTAGATAGGTAAAAGTTAGCTATCAAAGAAATAGACATTACATAACTC
>JALWQB010000173.1 GCA_026994795.1 Deltaproteobacteria bacterium | reverse complement strand
TTATAATGTATGCAGGCTATATTGTGGAACAAGGCGATATTGAAGACGTATTTAAGATGCCCCTTCACCCCTATACAAAAGGGCTTTTAAGGTCTGTCCCCTACTGGCATACTGGCAGCAACAGGCAAAAGAGGCTTGAGCCAATACCCGGAAATGTCCCCTCAATGGAGGCATTGGGAAAGGGCTGCCCATTTGAGCCGCGATGCGGTAAAAGGATGAAGATATGTAAGACAGTGTGCCCTGAGCTTATAAGCCTTGATAGAAACGATAGCTATCATAGCCCTAATAATGGCAGTAATGGCAATAGCGCCAATAATTACCCCAAAAGACAGGTAAGGTGTCATCTATACTCTTAAAAGATATTGTTTACCATACCTTTATCTTATCCCATAATCTCTCCCACAAGCCTTTTCCCTCTTCCTTTATGTCTTCTTTAGCTGCGCCTTTTTCAGCGGCGCCCTCAAGGCGCTGCATCCTTATAAGAGCCCTCTGCCTCATCTTTTTTGCCCTATCTATTAGAGGCGTGTCAGGATATCTTTCAATAAGGCCATCAAGCCTGTAAATCGCCTGTTTGAACTGATTGGTTCTCATATACCACCTTGCCACCACAATCTCATGCTCTGCAAGCAGGTCTTTCGCCTTTTTTATCCTCCTCTCTGCCTCAAAGGAGTATGGGGATTTGGGATAGCGCCTGATTAGACGATTATAGGTCTCTATTGCCTTTTGAGTAAAGGTCTGGTCCCTGTCAGGGGTGGACGTGAGCTTATAATAGCATGTGCCGAGCTGAAAGATCGCATAAGGCACAAAACTGTTTGTTGGATGAAGCCTTTCAAATTCTTCGTAAAGCGGTATTGCCTCTTCATAAAGTCCCTGAAAATACTTACAATCTGCAAGCCTTAATTCCGCGATTGGCGCATAGGGGCTGAATGGATAACGGTCCTTTATTTTTTGAAATAACTCTTCAGCAAGCACGAAACGTCCGCGCCTAAAGTCAGATATGGCCTCTTTTTGAAGGGCCTCTTCAGGAGGCTCCTGTTGAGATGTCTCATCTTTTGCCCCTTTGCCAAATGGCCATAAGTGAAAGCCGCTGCATCCATTTAATCCTATTAATAATATATAAATTAAGACGGGAATAAGGGGAGATTTTTTCATATTAATCTGTGTTTTGCCCCATAAGCGGCAATAGCGCCATCAGATACGGCAGTTATCACCTGCCTCAAATTTTTCGCCCTGCAATCTCCTGCGGCAAACAGCCCCTCTAAGGATGTCTCCATCCAGTCATCTGTTATGATAAAGCCCAGATCATCTGTCTTTATAAGGCGTCTTATAAATTCGGTATTGGGTATAATGCCAATAAATATAAATACGCCTCCTACCTTAAGCTCCCTTAACTCTCCTGTCTTTGTATCCTTTAATATACAGCCCGTAACCTCAGCATCGCCCTTTATCTCTTCAACAGTTGCATTCCATATCATCTCTATCTTTTCATTGTTAAGCACCTTGTCTTGAAGGGTCTTGACTGCCCTTAATTCATCGCGTCTATGAATAAGGTATATCTTTTTGGCAAAGTTTGTGAGAAATAGCGCCTCCTGACAGGCGCTGTCGCCGCCTCCGACAACAGCTATCGTCTGGTCCCTAAAGAATGGGCCATCGCAGGTGGCGCAATAACTTACACCCTTTCCAGTAAGCTCCTCTTCCCCGGGCACATTCAGCTTCCTTGGCCTTGCGCCAGTGGCGATTATAATGGTCCTTGTCGCAATAAATGTCCTGTCAGAAAGCTCTACTGAAAATATGCCTTCTTCCTTTCTTATGGCAATGACTTCACCGTTTTCTACAGAGGGGGCAAATCGCAGGGCATGCGCCTTCATGTTTTCAATAAGCTCAAAGCCGCTTATCCCGTCTTTAAACCCGAGGTAATTATCAATCCAGTCAGTTACAATGGCCTGCCCCCCCGGGCTTAACTTTTCAATTATCCTGATGTTAAGGCCAGAACGCCCCGCATATAAGCTGGCGCCAAGCCCGGCAGGGCCTGCCCCAATTATAAGACAGTCAATTATATTGTTCGTGTCATTAGACATGACTGTTAAGCTCCCATCTCCCTTTGTATAATTTGAATGACAATTTAAGACGCGTCTTTGATTAGGCTGCTAATGTCCTCTTAGTTATTAAAGAGCCTTTGCTATTGCCGCCTCTATCATCGCCTTTCCCACTGCGCCTGTTATCTGCTCTACAACCTGCCCGCCCTTAAAGAGGATAAGCGTTGGAATTGCCCTTATCCCAAATTTTCCGGGGGTTACAGGGTTTTCATCAACATTCATCTTTGCAATCTTTACCTTACCGTCATAGTCGTTGGCCAGTTCATCAATGACCGGGGCAATTGCCCTGCACGGCCCGCACCATGCCGCCCAGAAGTCAACTAATACAGGGGCATCTGACTGCAATACCTGTTCATCAAAATCACTGTCCGTAACATGGATTACCCTATCGCCTGCCATTTTTAACTCCTTTTTATTTTTTTTGTAGTATCGATTTTTGTATTGTTTTTTTGGTAAAACATGAAAATAATAAAGCAGTTTACTTTGCCATAAGAGGCGCTATCGTGCATAATCATGCAAACGATGTAAGACTAAAATAATCATTGACTGGTGTCAAGGAGCTTTATTGATGAAAGAGGCAATCAGGTTTAAGGGGGTTATATTTGACCTTGACGGAACGCTTTTGGATACCCTTAGAGACATTGCAGAGGCAATGAATAGGGCGCTTACAAGGCGCGGCTTCCCCGCACACCCCACAAGCTCATATAAACAGTTTGTGGGTGAAGGCGCAGGGACGCTTGCCAGAAAGGTCCTCAGAGAGGAAGATAGGACAGAAGGGAATATAGAGAGGCTAAGGGAGGAATTTATAAAGGACTATCGGAGCAACTGGGCGATTCATACAAGGCCATATAAGGGCATAGTTGAGCTTTTAGAGCGGCTTGAGAAAAGAGGGATTATGATGGCAGTGCTTTCAAATAAGCCTCACTGGTTTACTGTCCAGTGCGTAAAGAGGTTCTTGGGAGGCTTTAATTTTATCGCATGTCTTGGAGAGAGCGATGAGACCCCGAGAAAGCCTGAGCCCAAAGGGGCGCTTGTCATTAAAGAGATGATGGGCATTAGCGAAAGGGAAATCCTCTTTGTTGGAGATACGAAGATTGATATGCAGACCGCCATTAATGCCTCCATGACACCATGCGGTGTCTTGTGGGGCTTCAGGGATAGAGAAGAGTTAATGCGAAATGGCGCAGAATATATTGCAGAACACCCTATGGCTATAGAAAACTTGCTTTTATACTAACGTAAATAGCTCGTTAACCCAATTTTTCAACTACCCTTTCAGCAGCAAAGACCAGTGATTCTATATCCAAAAACTCAATTGCCCGCCTATCATAAAGGACCTTTACCTTGGCGTCAAACCCCTCGTCTTTGTCCTCTCGCCAGAAGTGAAAGAGCAATATGATCTTTGGAAGCACCCTTATTTTAAAGCAAAGGTCTGCCACACAGGGCGAGATAATTTCACCATTTATCTTTGTTACTGCCCTCTTCAGGCCATCTATGTCATCTCTAAACATCTCAGCCAGTTTATCCTCAGTATATCTCTTTAATGTAACGACCTTTGATATGGAATTGGGAAATGCCTCAAGACCTACCCATTCATTGGCAACAGGGCCTTTTCCGCCAAAAAAGCAGTAATTATATATAAGGATTTGGTCCCTTGGGTCAAGCTCATTGGCGTTTACTGAGGTTATTTCCCTGTGGGATAAGATAATTTTATCATCTATAAATGGAAAGGTTATAGCAACATCATCGCCCTTGTAAATGACCTCTGCCCCTATATCATCCGAAATGGCCTTAAGGTCTATTGATTTTATCTTATTCTTTAACTCCTTAAGCAATTGGGTCTCAGGGTCATGCCATGTCTTATCATCATCTCCTTCGCCTTTTTTATCAGGCATTAGCCCTTCTGGAAGGCCGTCCAGATGCGGACACCTTTTAATGTCCATATTTGCGGTAACGACCTTTGTGGCAAATGCCATGCAGGTAGGCTCTCCGCAGTCGCCGCAAT
>JALWQB010000172.1 GCA_026994795.1 Deltaproteobacteria bacterium | reverse complement strand
GGGTCTCTATTGGCATAGAGGCAAACAGGCTCTCAATATTGCTTGCCATACTTGAAAAACGGCTTGGTATGCCATTTTTTAACATGGATGTCTTTGTAAATGTAGTTGGAGGCATAAGGGTTCAGGAGACTGCAATAGATCTGCCGCTGTGCCTTGCGCTTGTATCAAGCCTTAAAGATACGCCTCCGCCAAGAGGCGCTTTAGCATTTGGAGAGATAGGGCTTTCTGGAGAGATAAGGGAGGTGGCATACTCTGATCTTCGCATAAGAGAGGCAAAAAGACTGGGGTTTTCATTGGTTGTCTCCCCGCCGATAAAAAATGGCGATAACAAGATAAGGCTGATTCAGGTAAAGACACTAAAAGACGCCATCTTTCACCTCTTTAGCCCGACAAAGACCATGACCTCATAAGAGGCCATTGCGCCAAGGTATTTGTCTTGCATTATATCATCCATCCTCTTAATATCCCTCATAAGAAGGGGCCTTTTGACAATTGGGCTTCCTGCATTTACGCCTGTCTTTTTCAGGGTCTTAAGGAGTGAAAATACATTTTCATAACGCCTCATTAAAATAAGCCTTTCACAGACTATAGGGGTAAAATATTTTAATAGACAAGCCTTAATCCTGTCAAATGACCAGAAACGATTGGCGGTGATGTGCTTGCCAGTTACCTCATTAAAGGCAGTATCAAGCTCTTTCAGGCTGTTTTTTGTAAATATAGAAGAGGCAAACACCCCTTTATCCTTGAGGATATGAGAAATAGCCCTTATCGCCCTCTCAATATCAATTACCCAGTGGATTGAGCTGTTAGAAAAGGCAATGTCATACTTGCCCCTTTCAAGTATATCCGCCACATCTTCAATGTCTATCTTTAAAAAAATGGCCTCTTTGCATGCCCCCTTTTTACACATCACCCTTATATTTTTTTCTGCAAGAGCAAGCATATTTTCTGATATGTCAATACAGGTAATGGAGCATGTCTTAAACCCCTCAAGAAACATCTTTGTAACACTGCCTTCTCCGCACCCAAGGTCTATAAGCCTTATCTGGTCTGTCTGGGATAACGGACAAGGGTGGGGATGGCCAAATTCATCATCAACAGCCTTTTTTAAGGCATGGACAAGGATTGCCCCAACCTCTGTCTGGAGAAAAGAGGTCTCTGAATATGTGGCGCATGACCTGTTAAAGGCATGTTGTATCTGCTTTTTCAATCCTTAAAAATACCTCCATAAATTCCCTGCTCAAAAATGGCAGGTGTCCGCAGTTTAAGGTCTTTTGATACAAAAAAGTATCGTTATAACCCCTGTCATTGACGCCTCCTGCTATCTCTGGGGCAAGAGAAGGCGGGGCTATCCTGTCAAACCTTCCGTTTATCACTATTGTCTTAACCCCTATTGGGGGGATTATGACCGGGATTGATGAAGTTGTCAAATAGTTAAGCCCAGTTATAAGTGAGCCCTGACTAAAGCCCTCTAAAAGGGTATCTTCAATAATGTCCTTGAATGCCCTGTAATCATTAATGTCATGCCCCTTAAAACACTTCCTGTAAAATGCCCTTAAAACCGCCCTGTAGTCTTTTTTAATGCCATGAACCATACCCTTAACATCCTCTTTTGTATAACCCCTTCTTACAGCCAGAAGCCAAAGAGCCTTTATGGAATCACATGCCATTATTGATGTTAGCTTTAAGGCAATATTTGCCCCTAATGACCAGCCAATAAGGTGCACAGGGCCAAAACGCCTCTTAATCTCTTTTATAAAAAATATGTATCTGTCTATCGGTGTGCTCCACGGAGGGGCATCAATAGAAAACACCTTATCTTTTAGTATAAAAGACAAGGGGGATAATTCAAGTATCTTGCTGTTAAACCCCCAGCCTGAAATAAAAAATATTGGGGTATTAAGTTTAGAGTTATCAGGCATATTTCAGAATTAAATCCTTATATATCAACATATAAGACGGTTATTACATATATCCATTGAAAGGACTGTTTTATTGATATTTTTTGAAAAATATGAAATCAGTATATTGTCCCGTATAAACACAGAGCCCCAGAATATTTCCCTGCACTTTATCAAATAAAATCCTGTTTCAAGTGATGAGATTGACCTTATATCAATAGCACGCCCTTTATCTAAAAGGGACAAATCAGATAGCCCAGTCAGTTCAGACAACTCTATCGTCTTTTTAGTTGCAATGGTCATTAATGCCTTAGAACCCACAATAATAAGCCTCTTAGTAAAAAATTGCCCAAATGACCTTATAAATTCAGTTGTGGGCTTGAGGTGCCTTTTCATTATCCTGATAGCTGGAAGGCCAGCATTTTGTATCTTCAATGGCCTGAGTGCGTCTATCTTTTTATGATGCCTCAAGAGATAATAAAGCCGTGATGTCTTTAAAAGCTCATAAGGGGAAAGGATTGTAGCAGGGATGCCAAATTCCCTTCCAAGACAGGCAAAAAGCCCGTCCCGTTCATCCTGACTTAGAAATTTTGGCCACGAAGAATCCCACTGAGTCAATTTTGTGGGGGTAATATCTGTGGGCATATCTCAATTCCTCACCAAATATATGATTTCTATAGGCAGTAAGCCCTTGATATGAGGCAATGGGCGATGACCACTGTTCTATCTTAGCATTTTCCCTCTTCTTAAGTAAGTATGCCACTACTGCCTCATTTTCAAGGGGGTTAATTGTGCAGGTTGAATAGACCATAACGCCATTAGGGGCAAGGGCATCAAAAGAACGCACAATAAGCCCCTTTTGAATTGCGGGCAGATTTGCCCTTCCTGCTGACTTTGATAAGACATCGCCTGATGGGGCAATGCGATATTTCCCCTCTCCTGAGCAAGGGGCATCAACTAATACCCTGTCAAATCTTGAATACAACGGAAATGCCTCACCGCTTATAGAAGAGACCACAATAGAAGTAAGCCCCATCCTCTTAATATTTGCATTAAGCGCAGTAAGTCTCCTGATATTTCTGTCATTTGCCACTATAAGCCCCTTATCTTCAGTGAGGGCGGCAAGATATGTTGTCTTTCCCCCTGGGGCAGCGCACATGTCAAGGATGAGGCATTGAGCCGTAGGCTGTAGCGCAAGGCAGGGGATGGCAGAAGAAAGGGCCTGCGGATAAAACAACCCCCTCTTATAAGACAGGGTATGGCCAAGCCCTTTATCCCAGTCTGCCTTATAAAATAAGGGCACTTCAGCCACCCTTTTAAGGGAAATCCCCTCAGCGCTTATAGCCTCTACTGCATCCTCTTCTGATATATAAATAGGGTTTATCCTTAAATAGGAGGGTAAGGGACGAAGCATGTGCAAAAGGAGCGCATCCTTATCAGGAATAAAGTCATAGTCAGGAAATGGGTCTAATAGCCTATCACTCATAAGGTTATATCCTTTAAAAAGCAATTTTTAACTACCACAATAACCTCCTTCTTTAAGGCACGAGATAATCTCCTCTTTTTTAATAACCCCTTCCCTTAAAATCTCTATATGTGCCCCTGACTTCACTGGTGTTTGAGAGCTTAATTGTGGAAATGGGTCAATGATTGTGCTTGGGAGAGACTGCCTGAGCCTTCCTCCATCAAGGATATAATCTATTTTATCAACAGGCATATTCTTTACAATGTCATCTACACAGAGGGCAGGAGGCATCTCTGAAAGATTGGCGCTTGTTCCAGTAATGGGGACACCTGACATCTGTATAAGTCTGCATACAGTATTACTGGAACTGAGGCGCACAGCAACCTTGCCTTCAGTATTTTTGAGCAATGGACATATATGATCAAGGCCATAAAACAGTATTGTAAGTGGGCCTGGCCAGAATCTCTTTATTAATAACTCCACTACTTGAGGCGCTTCCCTTACTATGAGCCTTAGCTCATCTCTATGAGATATAAGAACAGGGAATGGCTTTTCAAAAGGACGCCTTTTTATCCTGTATATAGCCCTGATGGCATCATCATCAAATATTGATGCCCCAAGCCCATAAGTTGTCTCAGTAGGAAAGGCTATTATCCCCCCCTGAGCTATCATCTCAGATGCTGCCTCACATGAACTCCCAATAACAGCCATTTATTGTAATCTGTCAGGATGTGCTATTGGATCGATTCCTAAAGAGCATATCATTTTTATGGTAATGACTTTAACTCAATATTTCTATTTAAAAACGAATGAGTAGGGGCACGTTGCAACGTGCCCCTACCTGCTGAAAATTTTAGTTCCGGTCGATAGAAATACTGTTTAGGAATCGATCCACTATTAAATGTCATAAACTTAAGACAATTCTCTCAAAAAATAACACAAAAAATATTGTAAAAACAACAAGTTGATAATATATTCAAAAACATTCAACGCCTTATACAATATATTAAGTTAATGACATGGATAGATAGTTTACGAATTTAGCATCTCTATTTTAAACCTCATAGACCTTTTCATGGATATAATCCTTCTCTCAACCCCTTTATTATATGTTCCTATTATCTGAGCAGCTAAGATTGCGGCATTTTTTGCCCCTGCATTACCAATTCCAACTGTCCCGACAGGCACGCCTGGGGGCATCTGGACAGTTGACAACAGGGCATCAATGCCATTTAGGGGCGATGATGCTATTGGCACGCCTATAACAGGTATATGAGCATGGGCAGCCATAGCGCCAGCAAGGTGGGCTGCCATGCCAGCACCTGCAATTATTACCTTTATCCCCCTCTTAGCGGCAAGGGCTGCATATTGGGCAGAAAGTTCAGGGCTTCTATGGGCAGAAAGCGCCTTCATTTCATAGGGGATGCCAAGGTCGTCAAGCGCCTTTCCAGCATGTTTCATCACATCCTTATCTGAGGGGCTTCCCATAACAATGCCTACAAGGGGCATAGGATTATTGAGCGAGCCCTTATACTTTAATGCCTTTTGTCCAATATCATAACGATAATACATTCCATCCCACGACACCATTGATGCTGCCTCATAGGCCCTCTCTATCGCATCTTCAATGGTTGCCCCAAGCGCTGTTATGCCAAGGACCCTGCCGCCATTTGTATAAAAACGCCCATCCTCTTGCCTTGTGCCTGCATGAAAACAAAATACATCTTCAAGCCTTGAAACCTCCTCAAGGCCATTTATCAATTTGCCCTTTTCGTATTTTCCCGGATAACCCTTTGATGCAAGGACAATACATACAGCGCTCCTTTCATCCCATTTAAGGTCAAGCTCCCCAAGCCTTCCCTCAAGGGATGCCATTATGACCTCAAACAAATCACTCTTTAAGCGCATAAGTATTGGCTGCGCCTCAGGGTCGCCAAACCTGCAATTAAATTCCAGGACCTTTGGGATATTGTCCTTTATAATCAGCCCGCCATACAAGACGCCCATATACGGCGTCTCATCCTGCTGCATGGCGCTGACAGTTGGGACCATTATCTTATCCATTATGCTGGAAAACATGGCCTCATCTACTATTGGCGCGGGGCTATATGCGCCCATGCCACCTGTATTCGGCCCAATATCTCCATCATATATCGGCTTATGATCCTGAGATGTAGCAAGCGGGAGCACTGTCTTTCCATCTGTAATGGCCATAAAAGACGCCTCTTCTCCAGAAAGGAACTCTTCAACAATGATACGATTGCCAGCGCTTCCAAATGCCTTTTTGACCATTATCTCTTCTATCGCCCTTATGGCCTCCTCCCTTGAATTAGCTATAATAACCCCCTTGCCTGCCGCAAGCCCATCTGCCTTTAATACTACAGGAGGCTCAATAGAACGCGCATACTCTATCGCCTCCCTGCTGTCTTTAAAAGTTACTGATTTTCCCGTTGGTATGTTGTGGTCAAACAGGAGAGACTTTGTAAATGCCTTGCTTGCCTCAATCTGTGCAGCCTTTCTGTCAGGGCCAAATATGCGAAGCCCCCTCCTTTGAAACTCATCCACAATGCCAAGGGCAAGGGGCGCCTCTGGCCCGACAACAGTAAGGTCAACGCCTTCCTCCTCACAAAACCTCGCAATGCCCTCTATATCCTCTGCCTTTATGTCAACACACCTTGCATGTTGAGCGATACCGCCATTTCCTGGGGCGCATATCACCTCTTTAACATGGCTGCTCATTGAGAGCTTCCAGCAAAGGGCGTGCTCCCTTCCCCCTGAGCCTATTACCATTACCTTATTATCAGGCATAATATCCTCCAACTTACATATCATTCATCATGCCCTATTATACGGTATTCAAAAAATTCTGCAATTTTTTTATTGCCTCAATATAAAATCCCCAAAATCAGTTGGAACATCAGTTAAAGGCGTCATAAACAGGACAGTTTATTTGTTACGAACACATGCAATGACAATGCAAATCTTTTGGCAAGCTACAATGTAGGAGCGCTATTAAGGGTACTAACGGCTATCAACAGAATCAGTTATAATTAGGATTTCTGAGGGGCATCAATTATATTATATATATTGATTTTATTATAATATTCAGTTGATATCCTTGAAGCCCTCCCTTTAAAGAATGCTTCGCAATAACCTGCGCCCTTTTCATATACAGAAAAGCCCCGTGCCCTGTTTATTGCAAAAGAAAGGTCTTTATAGGCATTTTGGTCAAGCTGGCTTAAATAGCAGTCAATAGCCCTCTCTTTATCTTCTATTACATCTGTTATGTCTATTAAGGCATTTGCCTCTCCATGTCTGCTTATCTCATAGAGCCATACTGCCTGTGATGGCGAATAGGTTTTTAAAAAATCAAGCACATATAGGGTAAGGTATCTATGGTCGGGGTGAAATTCTTGAAAAGATGGCAAAAAAAGCGTTTTAAATGTTTTTATACGCAATATCTTCTCAGTTTTTGACCAAATAAGGTCTCTATTAAAAAAAACTTCTCTGTCCTTAATAGCCCAATGCTCAATAGAGTTTATGCGAAGGATGCTTGATGCGCACTCAGCCTCTTTTATCCTCTTTTTGGGGTTGCCGCCTGCGCTTCCATCAGTAACAAATATGACAATGACCTCTATCCCCTTGTCTGAAGCAAGCCTTATTGTGCCTCCCATGCCAAGGGTCTCATCGTCGTAGTGAGGAGAAAAGACGAGATAAGGCCCATCAGGAATGTCAGTAAGAGAATAGGGTATGAAAAAAGGTTCTTCAATAGGGGATGTCTGAGAATGGTTTTTTAAATGCCTTTCTTTTTGGGGGAGAGCAGCGGGTTGAATGCCTATAATGTTTTTAAGGATATTAATGAGTCCCATAGGTTGAGGCCAGATAATCATATCTCAATAGGTTGCCGCCAAATATGTCAAGGGCGCTTCCCACAGTAAAGTCTATACGGCCGCATCCAAACTCTTTTATCTTTTCTATATCTTCAAGGCCTTGTATGCCGCCTGCATAGGTTGCCGGTATAGGAGATGATGCCCCGAGGAGCTTAACCAAATCATCTTCTATGCCCATACACTTTCCCTCAACATCAACCCCATGCACCAAAAACTCACAGCAATAATCTCCAAGATAATTAAGGGTGTCTTCAGAGACCGCCATCTCAGTAAAATTCTGCCATCTGTCAGTTACTACATAATACCTTCCATCAGCGCCCTTACGACAGCTAAGGTCTAATACCAGACGCTCTCTTCCAACGACATCTATGAGCCTTTTAAGGTTATCCTCATAAAACTTTCCATATTTAAAGCAAAATGAGGTTACAATAACTGCCATAGCCCCCTTTTCTATCCAGAATGAAGCATTTTCTGCTGTAATTCCACCGCCAACTTGAAGGCCATCGGGCCATGCAGATATTGCCTCTATCGCAGCGTCTTTATTGTTAGGCCCAAGCATTATTACATGACCACCCACAAGGTTGTCTTTCTTAAAGATATTTGCATAATATGAAGGCGGCATAGAGGAGACAAAGTTTTCTATCAGCCCGTTTTTGTCTTTATCCCGCAGGGTTGAGCCAATAATCTGTTTTACCTTTCCTCCGTGAAGGTCTATACATGGTCTAAAACGCATAATGTCTTCCCGTGAAAAATAAAAGTGAGATTTGGCTACACTCCGCCCTTTCCATCAATTGATAGTTTCTGAAAATAAAAAATGTATTATAAACATGGCCAAATCGCACATATATGAGTGGCTAACCCCGTACAAAAAATGCCACTATTCGATTGTGCGAAATTGGCGCTCTCAAATTATTTATCTTTCATCAGACGGGGTGTCAATAGATAATTGACATGAATGTTATATAGATGAGGTGATTTAATAGTTAATTATGCGTTTCTATCTTTAAGAGTAATTTTTTTATGTTAATTCCCTGAGAAAACCCTCCAAGCCCCCCATCTTTTCTTATGACCCTGTGGCATGGGAATATAATGGGAAAGGGATTTCTGGCAAGGGCGTTTCCGATAGCTCGGGGGGATGGACAATTAACAAGCCTTGAAAGCCCCTTATAGGTAATTGTGTCGCCAAAAGATATTGTTTTAAGGCGTTCATAGACCCTTAATTGAAAGGCTGTGAGGCCTTTTGTATTTATGAAGGGGCATATCTCTCCCCTTAAAAGGGAAATAAGCTCGTCATAAGGTCTTTTTTTAAAGATTTTATAATTATTATTAATACAATAATCACCATTAAGATTGGATGCCGTCTCAGAAGCGTCAAAGGAGACAGAAGATTTAGAAGAATTAGATAGGGGGAGGGGATGGGATATTAAAGCAAGATATATCCTTTCTATCCCATTATTCCCCATGGCGAATGTGATTAGAAAGAAAAAATGAGGAGTTTTATGATTTACATGAGAGTTTTTTTTAAGAAAGATAGAATCATTATTTAGAAGGGGATAAAAGGCATGCGGTATAGGGTAAAAAAGCACGATTTCTTTTATGTTTTTTGTCTTTTTAGTGTTTATATCCAGTATCTTCAATATATCTTTCATGTCCGCTTCTGTCAATCAAAAATACCCCTCTTCCTCTATCTATCTTACCTATAATAAAAGGGGGGTTTTTAGTCATTTTAAGGCAAAGCTCTACCGCCGTCTTTATCTTATCCATAGGGGTTGTCCACAATAGGGCATATTCTTCACCAGAGGATAAGACAAAATCAATGGGACGGCGCAGGTGTAACCTTTTTAAAAAAAGCCTCAACAGCCTTGTAACAGGGAGCCTGTCTTTATAAATAGTGCACCTTACCTTGCTCATATTTGCAATATGCCAGAGCTCAGATGACAGTCCATCTGATATATCTATAGCGCACTTTGATAATCTATGTTTAAGGAGGCTTCTTCCAAGCCCCTTTGGATAGCTTGGGGCTATATGAGCCATTTTAAGCCTTTTTTTAACAGGTAAGGGCAGGGCGGTAAATTTATTATTTTTTTTAATGGCATGAGTTAATAGCATAAGCCCTGCCCGTGAATGGCCAACTGGAGAAGAGAGCATTATCACATCTTCGGGCATAGCCATATCCCTTCTTAACATCTTTCCGCCCTCAGCCACGCCTATTAAGGTGAGGGAGAGAAAGATCCTATTATTGCCGCTTACAGTGTCTCCCCCTATAAGTTTAACGCCTTCCTGCCTAAGGCCAGTGGCTATGCCGTTTATTAATGACTTGTAAAAGCCTTCATCATATTTATTAGAAAAGCCAAGTCCAAGCAGGGCGGCCCTTGGGATGCCTCCGGCAGCCCCAATATCGCTGAGGTTTGATATGGCAAGTTTTAATCCTATAAAATAAGGGGGGCAGAAGGCGGTATCAAAGTGTACGCCCTCTGCCATACAGTCCTTTGTTACGATAATATTGCCGACATCAGATAGGTCTCTGGCGCTTAAAAGGGCGCAATCATCACCAATATGGCTATTTTTATCAAGGGATTTTATGATGCTTAATAGCCTTGTCTCCAATACTTGACCTTTTGATGTTATTGTATTTTTTATCAGTGTATCTCAAGCTTACTAAAGAAATAGGCTATTTCAATCTCGGCGTTTTCAGGGGAATCAGAGCCATGCACAACGTTTTTTTCAATATCAGTTGCAAAATCAGCCCTTATAGTCCCTGGCTTTGCCTCTTTATAATTTGTCGCCCCCATAAGCTCTCTATTTCGTTGTATTACATTATCGCCTTCAAGCGCCATCACCACAATTGGGCCTGAGGACATAAAGTCAGTAAGGCTGTCAAAAAAGGGCTTTTCTCTATGCACCGCATAAAATCCCTCGGCATCTTTCTTGCTCATATATATCATTTTCATAGCAGCAATCCTTATGCCCTCCTTTTCAAATCTCTTTATTACCTCACCAATAAGCCCCCTTTTAACTCCATCAGGCTTGATAATAGAAAGCGTCCTTTCCATAATGCGATTTTCCTCCTTTTATTGCTTTTATTGTATAATTATTATTAGCTATATTTTAATTATAGCATAGCTTATAAACATATATCATATTGTAATCTTTAAGACAGCAGGTATTCAGTTCTCACATTTGACAGGGCATTCATTATAATTGCCCTTGCATCTGGATTTAATGAATATATGCCTTCTAAGAGGCTTTTCAGCCCTTCTCTTTTTGTCTTTTTAGAGGAAGGGCATGGATTTTCAAACATTGGAAGCCTGATAGCCTTTGATAAGGCATTAATTTTCGACTTGGGTACAAATGATAATGGACGAATAATTGTAATTATGCCCTTAAACATCTTTTGCTTTGGGACCATTGTGCTCAATTCCCCGCTATAGATGAGGTTCATAAAAAATGTCTCTATTATATCATCCTGATTATGACCTAAGCAGAGTTTATTGCATCCCATTGTATGCGTAAGCTCAAAGAGCCTCTTTCTCCTGAGCATTGAGCACAGGAAGCAGGGGCTTTTCTTTTTATTAAACGGGCTATGCGCAAGCACGCCATAGTCAGTTTCTTCTATATGATATGAAATCCTGCCGCCTTCCATACTGGAAAAATATTTTTTCAAAATTGCCTTGCCGTCAATGCCATCCTTTACCTCAAAGCCCATATCCAGATATACGGGCAAGAGTTCAAAAGAGATAGGGGCCTTTTTCTGCCATTGCCTTAAAAAGTAGAGGGCAAGCAGGCTATCAGAGCCTCCTGATACGGCAACCAGTATCCTGTCGCCATCATCAAGCATTGAATAGCGATGAAGGCATTTCCCTACAAGCCTATTTATTTCCTTGAATAAAAACTTTATGGAGGGCATTAATTATCTATAGGGGATATTGGGATTAAATGGCTTTTATTTCCTTTATTCCACCCATATAAGGCACAAGGGCGTCAGGGACTATGACAGTCTTATCCTCAGTCTGACAGTTTTCCATTATTGCGACAACAGTCCTTCCAACGGCAAGGCCCGAGCCATTTAAGGTGTGGACAAACCTGTTTTTCTTTAACTCCTTATCCTTAAATCTTATATTTGCCCTCCTTGCCTGAAAGTCTCCAAAATTGCTGCAAGAGGATATTTCAAGAAATCTCTTTTGCCCTGGCAGCCAGACCTCTATGTCATAGGTCTTTGATGCGGAAAAACCCAGATCCCCTGTGCATAGATTGACGACCCTGTATGGTATGTTAAGTAATTGCAGCGCCTCTTCCGCATCCAGTAAGAGCGCTTCAAGCTCATCATAAGATGAGTCGGGATGGACAAATTTTACAAGCTCTACCTTGTTAAATTGATGTTGTCTTACTATGCCCTTTACATCCTTTCCATAGCTTCCTGCCTCTGACCTGAAGCAAGGGGTATAGGCGCAAAAGTATTTTGGGAGACTATCCTCAGGCAATATCTCATTTCTAAGGAGGTTGGTAACCGGCACCTCTGCCGTAGGGATGAGGTAATAATCCCTGAAATTAAGGCGAAACAGGTCTTCTTCAAACTTGGGGAGCTGGCCTGTGCCGATAAGGGAGGCAGAGTTTACGATAAAGGGCGGCAGCACCTCTTTATATTCATGCCTTGTTGTATGAAGGTCTAACATAAAATTGATTAATGCCCTTTCAAGCCTGGCGCCCGCCCCAATATATACGCAAAACCTTGCCCCTGTTATCTTTGTAGCGCGTTCAAAATCAAGTATGCCCAAATGAACGCCAATATCCCAGTGAGGCAATGCCTCAAATGGCTTCTCCTCTATATCTCCCCACCTCTTTACAACTACATTTTCAGTATCATCTTTCCCCACAGGAACAGATTCATGCGGGATATTGGGCAGGGATTTCTGAAGGTCATTAAGCCTTTCTTTTAACTCAGTTACCTTCTTTTCTATACTTTTAATCTCATTACTCGTCTCTTGAAGCCCTGAGATTATATCATCAGCATCCAGTCCCTCTTTTTTGCGCCTTCCCACCTCTGCGCTCAGTCTGTTTTTCTTCTCTTTAAGGGTCTCAAGCTCGTGAAGAAGCCTACGATGCTCTGCATCAACAGATAACATCTCATCAAGGTCAAACTCATAATCCCTCTTTTTAATGGCCTCTTTTACAATACCGGGGTTTTTTCTTATAAACTTCATATCAAGCATAAGCATTACTCCTACAGGATATATTATCTTTACCTAAAGATGTATATTTTACATTAAACAATACTACCATTTTTACAATAACATATAACATATAATATACAAAGGGTAAGGTCTTCTCTTGAGGCGATAAGCGGGGCAGGGACAGTTGAGGATATAAGGCGCGGTGATAGATAGTCAAGCCCTCTCAAAGGATACCCGTAGATGGGGTCTTGACAGATGGAGGTTATGTGGGCAGTCTTTTTGATGGCCTTTAGCTCTGTATCGGTTGCAACCAACTCCTTGCGTCTCAAGAAGGGTTAAGCCTTTTTGCGGCGGCTTTCAGGTCAAGTTTTTTTGCAGGTTCTTATTGAGATTTTTGATTTTGGGGTTATATAAAAGGTTTTAGAGGTTTTAGAGGGGATAGAGGTTGTAGAGGGGATAGAGGTTGTAGAGGTTGTAGAGGATACTTACGACAGTCTGGACATCTTTTTACAAGAACCTCTACAGCCTTTAGCTTTATGATACGGAGGGGATGGCGTTGTTAAAAAGACAGCAGACCAATAAGGAGAAGATACTCTTTTTTAAACAGTTTTTAAGGCATCCTTTACAGATTGGCTCTATAATTCCAAGCTCTCAATATCTTGAAAGGCGCATACTTGATATGGCGGAAGTTGAAAGCTGTAAGACTGTTGTTGAGCTTGGCTCAGGCACAGGCGGGACAACCAAGGCCATACTATCTGCCATGCCAAAAGACGCAAGGCTTTTGAGTATAGAGATAAACCCGAGATTTCACAGGATTGTAAAAAGGCGCATTAATGATAAACGACTTATTGCCCATTTAGGCAGCGCGGCGGAGTTAAGCGCTATATTAAATGAGCATGGGCTCTCACAGCCTGAGGCTGTCATCTCTGGCATACCATTTTCTACAATGCCAGAGGAGCTGGGCAGGCAGATTATTTTAGAGATAGCAAAGTCCCTTTCTCATGGCGGGAAATTTGTGGCATACCAGTTTAGCTCAAAGGTATATCAGTTATGCACCCCTGTTCTCGGGCCATGCAAAAGGACAATGGAGATATTAAATCTCCCACCTATGAAGGTATATAGGTGGGAGAAAAATGGCTTTAAGCCAAAAACTTGACAATCCTGTCAGGCGGCTCCCTGTCTGTTGAGAGCTGGTTGCGAGGGTCATCCATATCAGGATAGCCTGCTGACAGCCCGATAATAAGCCTTTTGCTCTGGGGGATGCCCAAAAATTCCTTTGTCTCCTTTGCATAGTCAGTTACAAATGCCTGAGGCACTGTGCCTATGCCGTGGGCATGGGCTGACAGCATAAGGCTCTGGGCAAAAAGACCTATGTCAAAGAGGGACCATAGGGGAAGGCTTGCATCCTGATAGAGATATATGACATGCGGTGCGCCATAGAAGGAAAAGTTTGCCTGCTTTGCCTTCTTAATGACCTCAGGGTCGCTGAGGTCAATGCCTGTTGCCCTGCGCCTCTTTTCAAAAAGCGACTTTATGCGTTCTTCCTGCTCTTTCGGCCACTTCTCTGGCTCAGGGATATCAGGCGTAAACCGCGCCCCGCTTTCAAGGAGATTGATGAGCATTTCGCTTAATTCTTCCTTTTTCTTGCCTGATATTATTATAACTTCCCACGGCTGAGTGTTTTTGTATGAGGGGCTTCTCATTGCAACCTCAACAACCCTCTTGAGCGTCTCTTCTGGCACTGGCTCATCCCTGAATGCCCTTATGCTCTTTCTTGTCAATAGGCACTCTATTGCATCCATAAAAAGTCCTCCTTAAAAAGTCTTTTTTATTAGTGGATTAGGGTCTAATCCCTTATCCTCTATTATTATAAGTATAAATTTTGGCCTGAACCTTGCATTAAAAATTTTAATTGATTCTTATAGTATCATAAAAATATTATAATCCAAGTGTGGGAATATGCCGATATCATATATATAGATAAAAAAAATAGAAGGAGGCGTATCATGGAAATAGTAAGGCAATTTGACTCCTTCTTTCTGGATGAGGTAGAAGGCGCAGAGAGGGAGCTTAATATAAAGCTGCACCCAAATACAAAGCTCTATCTCTTAAACCTCCTTAAAGAGTTATCTTCAAATGAGGACTTTCTGCACACGGATATAATTGGCGATAGGCCGTTAAGCATAGTAATGCTTGAGGCGCTTCATAAGAGCCTTTTTGAAAGGCTGAGAAATCTTAAGATAGTAGGGGACCTTGCGCTCATATTCTCAGGGCTGTTTCCCGAGTATCGTACAAGAAGGCTCGTAGATATAGGCTATTTTATGGATATTGGCAAGAGGTCTTACTTTATGCTATCTGACATATACAGCCAGTACAAGAGCAAACAGGCGCTTTTTATACTTTATTCTCAGTTGGTTACAGATTTTAAATGCCTTATAGACATACTTACTGAAATCTCGCATGACCTCCGCTTTGTAAATGACAGGGACATGGAGAAGGCAATAGACAGGTGGCGTTCCACTGGCGTTCCATATTATAAGAAGGCGCTCAGCAAGGAGAATATCGCAGTTATTCCCACCATGTAAGCTGCCCCAGCTCAAATGGGTGGCCAAGCCCCTTTCTAAACGGGTATGCCCTGATGGTAAAGGCCACCCTCCCGCTTGAAAGACAGAATATCTTGCCGCTAAATATGTGGGCGCCTGATTTGTCGGTCTCTCCTGTTGGTATGAGTGGAAGGGGGGTGCCGCATGAAAGGTGGCCGTCCTCCTCTGAGCGTCCGATATAGACCTCAACCCTTACCTCCTCCGGCAAAAGACCTGCAAGGTCAACAAATGCGCTCACTGGAAGCCTGTCTCCTACCTTTGGCTTTTTATTATCCTGAATCTCAACATTTTTTATATTCACCTTTGGCCATATATCAGTTATTTTCTTTTTCCATGCGCAAAGCTCCCTTGTCTCTTTCCAGCCATTATCAGAAAAAAGCTCCCACCTTTCAAGCGCAGGCAGATAAAACTGGTTTGAATACTCCTCTACCATACGGTTCGTATTAAAGAACGGGCAGATTGTCATAATAGAGTTTTTCATCATCTCTATCCAGTCATCAGGCACATCCTGAGAG
>JALWQB010000171.1 GCA_026994795.1 Deltaproteobacteria bacterium | reverse complement strand
TATAATAACAGTTATCAAGGGTAAAAGGGGGTAAAAGGTCATTGGCCTCCTGTATGTCCATTGAATCATCCCGTTTATGGACATCTATAAAGGAGCGCAGGATAAGCGGGATAATAGCCTCATCCTCCCTTATTACCCGCTTGAGCCAGTTTAACACGCACTCATCGCCTGCCTCAAACATAAGCACTATCCATGTAAGCGCCCTTAAAGGAAGAAATTCATCCTTTTTCCAGCAATCAAGGTCAAAAAAGAACTGAATCGTGTCAGAAGAGACATAAGGCAGAATAGAGACGGCTTCTTTTGGCCCTGCTGACTTTATTGTCCAGAATAGCTCTTCAGCAGGAAATATATTGATTAATTCCCTAATATCAGGAAAATTTTCAAGAAATGTAAGCCTCTTATCCCATGGTAGAGAAAGGCATTCAGTCAATGCCTCAGTCGGAGACAACGCAGTAAGATTGGCAGCAGGATTTATAGGGTTGATAGCATTGGTATTTATGGCTTGGGTCATATTAATATCTTCTGACAATGTTTTTCTCCTGTTGGGGTTTAGCCGTTAGATTTTTGGGATTATAATGATATAAAAAGTAATGCCTTTTTTCCAGTTGACAATATAAAAACTTTAGATATTCATAGAGTAGCCTTAAAGGTAAATAGCTATAATATTAATCCAAAGAGGCCATAAAATGACACATCAAGCTGATAATTTTAAAAAACTCTATAAAGAATGTAATTTATCCTTTAGAGACTTACTTGTAAGCCGCCTATGGGAAGGAATTGTCCACAATATTAACAGTCCGCTGCAGGTAGTATTGATGAACATTGAGTTAATGAAAATGCAGCGCTCTATGAGAGACGATATTCCAGAAGATATTTGGGAGAGGATCACTCAGGTATCAGACGCCTTTTCTGACATACAGACAATTATTTCAAATGTAAGCTTTCATCCCCAAAAGGATGCCGACCCCCCTACTCCAGTAATACTTGAAGAGCTTTTGAAAAATGAGCTTGATTTCTGGAGAGGAGACCTCTTTTTTAAGCACAAGATAGAAAAAGATGTAGAGATAAGTGAAAGACAACATCTCATAATGATTGACCCTGTAAAGCTAACTGATATAGTTGATGCAATATTGGGGATACAAATATCATTTTTAAGGCATCTGGCAGAAATTGGTGAGGATAATCTGGTATTAAGGGTAAAGGAGGATGACAGCAGCGAGGATGAGATAAACCTTATGTTTGACAGAAGCGGGCCTCCTTTTACATTAGTTGACGGTATGCCTGTTTTAGAGGAGATGGAAGAAAAAAAATTTGTAAGACTCTGTTTAGATGTCTTAAAGACACAGGCTACAGGACTTAATACTGCATTCTCATTTGATGAGACTGCTATTACTATTGGCGTGCCCAAGAGATTGTAGAGGTGGTAGAAGGGATAGAGGTTTTAAAGGAGGTAAAGGTTGCAGAGAGGCTGTAAGGATCGTAAAGGGGATAAAAGTTATAGAGGCTGTATGGATTTTACCAAAAGACATCCAGATTGCCCGCCAACCTCCACAGCCTCTACCCCATCCTCTATCCCTTCTACCACCTTTACCACCTCTACCACCTCTACAACCTCTCATAAGATAAAGACAGTTCAATTTAACCCGCTTACAAGGAATATATTTTTACATCTTCTCACTAACTGTAACCTTTCATGTCGGCATTGCTACATAAATAAGGAGGCGCATGGCTCAACGCCGATCCCATTAGATGAATTAAAGAGGTGGCTTTCTATCTTTGCAATGCCTGAGTTAACCGCACAGATTGAAGAAGAAAAGGGGCAACTCTGGAACAGGGCTGGTAATGCAGTTTCTGATTATAAAGAAAGGTCAGTTGAGTCCACTAATATCATTTTTCTTGGAGGCGAGCCAACTCTTTACCCCTTTTTAAAGGAGGCGGTTATAGAGGCAAGGTCCCTTGGCTATCGCTCTATTACAGTTGATACAAATGGATTTTTGTTTAATGACTTCTTAGATAGAATATCGTGTGAGCTGATTGATAATATATGTTTCAGCCTTGATGGGAGCGCCCCTTATGTAAACGACTATATAAGGGGAAAAGGTTGTTATGAGACATGCGTATCTAATATAAAAAAGGCTGTTAATGCAGGCTTTAATGTAAGCGTAATATTTACCGTAAGCACGATGAATATTGACGATCTTTCCAATATGCCAGCCCTCTTGGAAGGGCTTGGAGTAAGGAGATTCTTTATTCAGGTTATCGGGATACGGGGAAGGAGCAGGTTGATATCCAACAGAAATTTTAGCGGCCAAAACGATAATGGCTGTAAAAATACCCAGAACGGGATACAGGTAGCCTATGAAAAATGGCTTGAGATTATACCAGAAGTTGCCTTAGATGTTGCTCAAAGGGGAATATCTGTATCTTACCCAAAGGTTTACCTTAAAGAGAATGAAGAATTTTTGTGCGGTGCAGTATATGCGGATAACTATTTTGTCTTTCCCAATGGAAGGGTCTATATCTGTCCTTTATGTGAAGATTATCCGATAAATGCCTATAAAATCACTAAAAATGGCCTTATCATAAGACCGCCAATAACAGAGTTAGACCTCGTTGGGCTGGATATCTCAGAAGGATGTGTTATGAATAAGATACTGCATCCTGATAATATTCCCTATGATGATAAGGGCATTCCAAGGGCAAAGATAGCTTGCTGCATGTTTAAAGAAGAGATTGAGGCTAAATAATCTTCAAGCAGGCTAATAATTATTTAATACCTAATTAGTAAAAAGGAGGTCAGTTGGAATGAGCAAGGGCTTTAATGTTGCCGTAGCAGGGGCAACAGGCGCTGTAGGTCAGATGATGATAAGAGTTCTTGAAGAAAGGAATTTTCCTGTAAATAAGATAAGGTTTCTTGCATCAGAGCGATCAGAGGGGAAAAAACTCTCTTTTAAAGGGGAAGAGATAGTAGTTGAAAGGCTCACTCATTCTTCTTTTAGCGGTATTGACATAGCGCTTTTTTCAGCAGGAGCAGGTAGGTCACTGGAATTCGCCCCATCTGCCGCAAAGGCAGGCGCAACTGTAATAGACAATTCAAGCGCATGGCGCATGGACCCTGATGTGCCGTTAATTGTCCCTGAGGTCAATCCCCATGCAGTGAAGGACGCTGAGAAAAAGGGCATTATTGCCAATCCAAACTGCTCTACCATCCAGATGGTGGTGGTATTAAAGCCTCTTTATGATTATGCAAGGATAAGGAGGGTGGTAGTATCTACATATCAGGCAGTGTCAGGAAGCGGCCTTAAGGCCATAAAGGAGCTTGAAGAAGAGGTGAAGTTGTGGGTAACGAGGAGGAATAAAGAAGATTGGGGCAAAGTTGCCCCCAAAAGTCTCACTGGGCTTTCTTATGGCGGTGTTTCTGATTATGAATTTAGCGCATATCCACACCAGATTGCCTTTAACTGCCTGCCTCATATAGATAAATTCCTTGATAACGGCTATACAAAGGAAGAGATGAAGATGGTAAATGAGACAAGAAAGATACTTGAAGATGATAACATAATGGTATCAGCTACATGCGTAAGAGTGCCTGTATTTTATGGCCATAGCGAGGCAGTGAATGTGGAATTTGAAAAGGAGGTCTCCCCTCAGAAGGCAAGGGAGCTTTTATCAGATGCACCGGGGGTCAGGGTTATTGATGAGCCAGAGAGTTTTCGGTATCCCCTTTCAATAGATGCTGAGGATCAGGATGAAACATTCGTAGGTAGGATTCGCTCTGATATATCTAATCCAAAGGGGTTAGATCTTTGGATTGTCGCAGATAACATCAGAAAGGGCGCTGCTACAAATGCAGTGCAGATTGCAGAGCTCCTTATAGCCTAAATCTTAATCCCCTTTATTTTTTAGGAAATCATAAGCAATTTTATAGATATAAAGCATAAAAGGAGGTAATCCATGGAGAGGAAAGATTTTGAGATGGCCATTGATATTGGACGCCCGCCAAATATAAAGAGGCTTTTTCCGAACTCAAGGGCGCTTATCGTAAGCGGCAAGGTTATTGACAGGGCCCTTATGAAAAAGGGCAAGGCAATGACCATAGCTGCCAATGGAAGGAACTATTTTG
>JALWQB010000170.1 GCA_026994795.1 Deltaproteobacteria bacterium | reverse complement strand
CTGCTTATAATGATAGACGCCTTGAGAAGGGCGTCAGCAAGGAGGATAACCGCTGTTATCCCTTATTATGGTTATGCAAGACAGGATAGAAAGGCTGCCCCTCGCGTGCCGATAAGCGCAAAACTTGTGGCTGACATAATTACAACTGCAGGAGCGAGGAGGGTGCTTGCAGTTGACCTTCATGCAGGGCAGATCCAGGGCTTTTTTAGCATACCCGTTGACCACCTATATGCCGCCCCTGTGCTTTTAGAGCACTTAAGGGGCCTTGGCTCTGAAGATGTGGTAATGGTATCTCCAGATGCAGGAGGCGTTGAGAGGACAAGGGCATTTGCAAAACGGCTTGGAGCGGGTCTTGCCATAATAGATAAGAGGCGTGAGAGACCGAATGAGAGTCAGGTAATGCACATTATCGGCGATGTTGAAGACAAGATTGCCATAATACTGGACGATATGGTTGATACAGCAGGCACATTATGTCATGCCGCAAGCGCCTTAAAAGAGCATGGGGCGCGAGAGGTTCATGGATGCGCTACGCACCCTGTTTTATCAGGGCCTGCCATTGATAGAGTATGGGAGTCTTCTCTTGAATCTTTAATAGTAACTGATACTATACCGCTCTCTGATAGGGCAAAGGGACTTGATAAGATAAAGGTTCTATCTATCGCTGACCTGTTAGGCGAGGCAATTAGGAGGATACATAATGACGATTCAGTAAGTTCTTTGTTTGTATGATATGAATATGGATCGATTCCTATTAAAAACGGATGAGTAGGGGCACGTTGCAACGTGCCCCTACCTGCTGAAAATTTTAGTTCCGGTCGATAGAAATACTGTTTGGGAATCGATCCAATATTATATGAATTTTATAATATACTTTAATGATTGGCAAATAATAATAAACGATTAATGTTAGCAATTAAGTAAACAGCTTAATAACCAAAACATCAAAATTAAATGAGGAGATGTCATGTTAAGGCTAAAATTGGAGGCAAATTATAGGGAAAAGACAGGGAAGGGCATTGCAAGAAAGTTGAGGGCAAGCGGGAAGATACCGGGCATATTGTATGGGCCTGGCAATGACCCTGTTCCCCTATCGGTAGATAGGCATAATTTTTTAAAGATGATGACTAAGGCAAAGGGGGAGCGGATACTGTTTACCATTAATCTCCAAAAAGGGGAGGCGGAGGATAAGAGGCTTGCGCTTATAAAGGAGTTTCAGAGACACCCCGTAAACGATTCTATAAGGCATATAGATTTTTATGAGATTGCGATGGATAGAGAGCTCCATACCGAGGTCCCAATCAAGCTCGTTGGCAAGGCAAGGGGCGTAGAGGTAGATAAGGGTGTCTTGGAGATAAAGAGGAGGGCGTTAAACGTTGCGTGTCTGCCTGACAATATCCCTGATGAGATAGAAATAGATATTACGGCTCTGGGGCTTGGAGAGGCAATCCATATCAGTGATGTAACCCCGCCTGAAGGGGTCAAGATAATTGACCCGCCGCGCCTTACAATTGTTACAATTGTCGGCTCTGGAGGCGGGGCCGCTGCTGAGGAGGAGGAGACTGTAGAGGCAGAAGAGGGAGAAGAGGCGTTAGAGGAGGCTTCTTCTGAATAGTGGATCGATTCCTAAACAGTATTTCTATCGACCGGAACTAAAATTTTCAGCAGGTAGGGGCACGTTGCAACGTGCCCCTACTCATCCGTTTTTAAATAGAAATATTGAGTTAAAGTCATTACCATAAAAATGATATGCTCTTTAGGAATCGATCCAATAGTCGTCTTCTAACTAAAAAATACAATAATTGAGCCGCTTTTCTTTTTTTTCTTCTTCTCCCACGAAAATGTCTTTATAACCCCTCTTTTTTTAAGGGCTATCAGCCGTTGCTCTACCGCCTCCTTTATAACTGGCCTTTTGTTAGAGTGTATCCCCTTTCCCGTAATAATTTTTGCAGCGAGAATGTCCTGATAAACGGCATCTTCTATAAAGAAATCAAGCCTCTTTAACGCCTCTTCCCTTGTAAGGCCATGAAGGTCAAGGACTGAATATCTGCTGTCTGAAATATTCGTTTCAGCGTCAAGTTGCAGTAATTTCCTTGTAATGTAATTCCTCAGGTTATTAGATGGTGATTTATATCTAAATTTTTGACTGTCATCATAATCTATATCTTTGTCTGTCCTGTCAGGGTCTATGAGATAATCCTCTAACATCTCTTTAAAGTTTTCATCACTGCTGCTGTCATCCTCTAATTGGTCAGAAACAGCGTTATTATAATAATTACTATGCCTTTTATTATGACTACTGTCTTTTGTCGAGTAACTTAACTCTTCATTAAGAAATAGCCTTTCAAGGCTCTCTTTCGTGCTTAGCTTGGGAGGACGTTTTTTCATTTTTCAATAAATATATCTATTTTGTCAGCTCCATATCTGCATGTTCAATAATGGACTTAATTTTTTTTATAATATCTGTCTTTAATCTTTCAAGCTGCGCCCTGTCATGTCCATAATGCGTTACCCTCTTTTTTACAAGGGGAATGCGCTTTGGATTAGCGCCAGATATAGTGAGAAATACGCCTATTGTCTTCCACGGCTCTTTTTCAGGGTGTGTCAGGACAATGGGATTCAACGCCTCCCCCCCTGACCTTTTTATTTGTCGTCTCAGGTAGTTAAAATGATTTTTCCAGTAGCTTCTGCAAGATATAAGCGGGAGCACCTTCGTATCTTTAAAGAGGGCGTTTCCATATCTGTCTATAAATGAGAGAACAGGGGCGCTTGGGTTATATGACCATGTTGGGCCAGCCAATATAATGAGGTCAAAGCGTTCGCTCAGTAGCTCTTCTGGAATGGGGTCAACTGGAATGCGCCACCTAAAGAGCGTTTTTATCATAAGATAGACAGTTTCCTTTATGGAATTTAATGGAAAACTAATTGTTGTCTCAGGCCTTAATCGTAATTTTTTAAAACTTATCCCCAGCTCATATAGCGCATCTTCACACGCTGATATCATCCTGTGGGTTTGATTGCTGAAAGAATAATAGACGATTAGGATACTAAACCTGTTCTCCATAAAAGCCCTTTAAAGCTCAAGCGCTCTCTTCAGTAGCTTACTTAGAATTTGATGATATATTAAGCCCCTTCAGGGTAAGCATAATACGCCTTTTTTGTCCATTTCTGATAATAGTAAGGCTTACCTTATTTTCAGGCCCTATTTCTTCAAGCGTTTTTACAAATGAAGGCAGATTAGAGACCTCTTTTCCATTTACCTCTAATATTATATCTCCGCCTATCCAGAATGTCCTGTTGCCGACTGAGACCTTTTCCCCGCCCCTGAGGCCTGCCCTCCATGCAGGAGAACCCTTTATGACCTTAAAGATTATGACGCCCTTTGACTCATGAAGCCCCAGGAGCCTTGCAAGCGAGGGAGTAATGGTCTCACAGGTTGCGCCAAGCCATACATGGTCAACCTTTCCCTTGGCGATAATTGAGGCAGCCACCCTTAACACATAAGAAAATGGGATTGAAAAGCCCAAGAGACCTACTTGTGAATTGAGAATACTGACAGTATTGAGGGAGCTTACGCCTGTATCCCTTGGATAAAATGCCCCTGTTATTACGCCAATGCCAACGCCTGATTCCTTCAATAAAGCCCCGCCCATTAATCCCTTTACAATGGGCCTATCAAGTATAATTACTCCATCTACAACAAAGCCGTCATTGGTTTGAAGGCTTCTTGGGGCAGAAAATGCCATTGAATGCATAAAAGATGTGCCCATTCCCATAGAGTTTCCAATAATCATCAGAAATTCACCGGCAAGCACATCATCTTCTATTGTAAACTTCAGCGGGTCTATTTGAGACAATATCTTCTTAGGGGCCTCAATTGCAAGGACGGCGATCTTTGATATTGGGTCCTCGCCGAGAAAACGGGCAGGCCACCTGTCGCCATTCCAGAGGGCTACCTCTATGGCGTGCCTGTCTATAAGCCCTGCGCCGTCCGTTACCACATGGCCCTGATTATCTATAATTACCCCAGAGATAAGCCCCGCATCTCCGGTAGGATACAGGTTGTAACCCTCTGACATCTCCTTTGAGGTAATATTTACAACGCCCTTTTGCAGCCTGTGAACAATCGCCGCCGG
>JALWQB010000169.1 GCA_026994795.1 Deltaproteobacteria bacterium | reverse complement strand
CTTATTAAAATAAAAACAAAATCTATAAAAGAGGAGATTCAATGATGAAAGAGACTGAGATGAAGCTGCTTAATCCGTCAAATTGCATACTCTATAGCGGCGGCCTTAAGGGCGCTGAGGCGGAGTTTGGAGAAAATGCCGAGAAATGGGGGGTTAGAGAGGTCAATTTTTCCTATATGGGCCATAAGATGGAGAGGGTCAAGGATGTTAGGGTGCTTTCTGAAGAGGAGCTTAAACAGGGCGATATAAGCATGACTATTGTGTCCAAGAGGCTTAAAAGAAACTTTTCAGAGGCTGAGAGGATAAGACGGGTAATACAATCTATTTTTCACATGGTCAACAATGGCCATCAGGTCTTTGCAATAGGCTGGATAAATGAAGACGGCACAGTAAAAGGGGGGACAGGCTGGGCAGTAGAGCTTGGCAAATTCTTCAATAGACCAGTGCATGTCTTTGACCAAGATAGGGAAAAGTGGTTTACATGGAAGGGGGGAGTATGGGTTGAGGATGAACCCCTGATATCCCATGAGACATTTGTTGGAACTGGCACAAGAAATCTTACAGAGGCAGGGAAAAATGCCATAACAATGCTTTTTGAAAAGAGCTTTTCAAGGAAATAACTCAACATTTGATGACATTTTTATTATATCGGCATAATAATATATGAAATCTCTTCATGGGGGCAATATATATGAGGCTGCTAAAAAGGCTGGCTGCAACCCTGACGACATCCTTGACTTTAGCAGCAATGTAAGCCCCCTTATGCCGCCAATAGATAATCTCTATAATCTTTTAAGTAACAATCTCAAAAGGTTATCAACCTTTCCTGACATAGAGGACGCCCGCCTTATCTCTATTGTAAGGGGGCGTTATAACCTTGAAGATTGCGATATGCTTATAGGCAATGGGACAACGGAATTTATATTTGATCTTCCAATAGCATTTCCTGAAAGAAAACTGCTTATTATAACCCCGACATACTCTGACTACGAGAGGGCAGCCAGCGTTGCTAAGGCGAAAGTAGAGTTTATCGGCCCTTTTTTCCCATTATATGAGAGCGCCTCAATAGAGGCCGATAGGGTAATGTCTGCCATTAAAGACAAGATAAATAGCTCTCATAAAAATATAGTATTTGTATGTAATCCCAATAATCCAACAGGGCTTTTTATTGACCCACAAAAGCTATTTGAATTAATAGGCTATTATAATGAAACATTATGGGTAATTGATGAATCTTATGCGCCATTTTTAGGCGACAACAAAAATACCTCCCTTTTATTTTATCCTATAGCTGATAACCTCATTATATTAAGATCATTTTCAAAGATATATGGCATCCCCGGCATACGCCTTGGAATGGCGATTGGAGGCAAGAAGGCAATCAGTTTTCTAAGGGCGGTAAAAAGGCCATGGTCATGTAGCGCCATCTCAATACTTCTTGGCGAATATTTTATGACACTGGATGATATGGATAATATAGCAGAGGGGATAAGGAGGCATATTATGAGGGAGAAAAAGAGGCTATTATCCTCTCTAAATGACATAGGGTTCTTAAGGGCGCATACTTTAGCGGCCTCAACAAAAGGCTTAACAAAAAACGCAGAGTCTCATGCTGGATCAGAAGATAATAGCTCAGGGCATTGTCTTAGTTCCTATGAAAGATACTTGCCATTTTTGCTATTTGAGGTTATGCCTCCATTTACAGGCAGGGGCATTTATGAAAGGCTATTAAGAAAAGGGATACTTGTGCGCAACTGCGATAGCTTCAGGGGGATGGAGGGGCTTCAATTTATACGCATAAGCCCGAGGGATAGAGAAAAAAATAACAGGCTTATAGATGCCCTTTATAACCTGAATGCTGAAATATAAGCGAGATAATAAAATAGATAGTAAATAGAATAGATATAGAAAGATAACTGGTGTTGCCTGTGTCTGGAATATATCCAATTAAATATGATGTCATAGTGATAGGCGCTGGTCATGCAGGGTGTGAGGCAGCGCTTGTTTCAGCAAGGCTTGGGGCGCTTACCGCCCTTATTACTATAAATCTGGATACAATAGGGGCGATGAGCTGTAACCCTGCCATAGGCGGCCTTGCAAAGGGGCACCTTGTAAGGGAGATAGATGCCCTTGGAGGGGAGATGGGGAGGAATATAGACGAGACAGGCATTCAATTCAGACGCCTTAATATGTCAAAGGGCCCAGCAGTGCGCGCAAGGCGCGCTCAAGCAGACAGGCTCCTATATCGTCTCAGGCTTAAAAGGATTATTGAGAACACCAATAATCTCCATATAATACAGGCAATGGCAGGAAAGATACTCACAAAGGACAGAAGGGTCAAAGGTATTGTTACGACCACCGGTCAACACATAGAGGCAAAGACCGTTGTGGTTACGACAGGGACATTCCTTAGGGGGCTTATCCATATCGGGCTTGAGAACTTTCCTGCTGGCAGGCTTGGGGACCCGCCGTCAAATCGGCTTTCTGACTGTTTAAATGGCCTTGGATTTGAAATGGCAAGGCTCAAGACGGGCACAACCCCAAGGCTACATGCAAAGACTATTAATTACTCAGGGCTTGAGCAGCAGCTTGGCGATGAGCCAGCGCCCCTTTTTTCCTTTCGCCGCCTGTCCTCAAGAGCCTTGCGCCCTTCTCTTAAACAGGTTCCATGCCACATTACCTATACTACCCCAAAGACGCATGAAATAATAAGGCATGGTCTCGGGCGCTCCCCCCTGTTTACAGGCATTATTGAAGGGGTTGGGGCCCGTTATTGCCCTTCAATAGAGGATAAGGTTCACAGGTTTCCCGAAAGAGAAAGGCATCAGGTCTTTCTTGAGCCAGAGGGGCTTGACACTGTAGAGGTCTATCCCAACGGCATATCTACAAGCCTGCCATTTGATGTGCAGGTAGAGATGGTCCGTTCAATCCCTGGCCTTGAGAACGCCCTTATTTTAAGGCCGGGCTATGCCATTGAATACGACTATTCCAACCCTCAACAGCTAAAATCCACCCTTGAGACCCACCTTGTAAAGGGCCTCTTTTTTGCCGGTCAGATAAACGGGACAAGCGGTTATGAAGAGGCAGGTGCCCAGGGCCTTATTGCAGGGATAAACGCAGCCCTTTTAACAATGGATGAGCCTCCTTTTATCGTAAGACGGGATGAGGCATATATTGGCGTCCTTATAGATGACCTTGTTACAAAGGGCACAAAAGAGCCATACAGGATGTTTACCTCCCGCGCTGAGTATCGCCTGCTTTTAAGGGAGGATAATGCAGACCTTCGCCTTATGGAAAGGGGAAGGAGACTCGGCCTTATTGACGATGATACATGGGCAGCCTTTGAAAAAAAGAGGGACAGGATACGCCGTATTATAAAGGAGCTTGAGGCAATCAGGCTTTATCCTGACAGGGATACAAACGAGTGGCTGGTTAATGCCATTGGCTCATCTAAGATAAAGACCCCTATGAGCCTGAAAGACATATTAAAGCGCCCTGAAGTTACAATCCCTTCAATTAAAACAAGGTTTCCATTATTTAATGACCTTACGGAAGACATTATGCTCTCAATTGAAACTGAGATAAAATATGCAGGATATATTGACAGGCAACGGCTGGAGATAGAAAGGTTGAGGGCAATAGAAAACGAGCCAATACCATCAGATTTTGACTACTGGAAGATACCGGGGCTTTCAAATGAAATTAAGGAAAAGCTCTCTCGCTCACGGCCTGAGACCGTAGGCATGGCATCAAGGATATCTGGCATAACCCCAGCAGCCCTATCTGTCATAAGGATTTATTTAAAGAGGCATAAATAAGATAGCGGAGAATTTTTTATGGAGGGCTCAGAAGGCGCAATAAAAGGGGCTATAGATGAGATTTACGCCCTCTCTCCTGTAATAGGTGAAGTTACTCTGAATGTAAGGGGCAGGCCAAAGGCGCCTGAGCTTGCTCCATTCCCAACTTTTATTGATTATAAACTTGCCTGCGGCCTTAAAGCCTGCGGCATCAACTCGCTTTATCGCCACCAGAACAAGGCGATACAAGAGATTTGGGCAGGAAATGATGTAATTATAGCAACCCCTACTGCAAGCGGAAAGAGCTTAATCTATAATATCCCCATAATTAACAAGTGGTTAAAAAACGGCGGAAACTCA
>JALWQB010000168.1 GCA_026994795.1 Deltaproteobacteria bacterium | reverse complement strand
ATCTCAAAATACAATATGCTTATCTCATTTATGCCATTTCATTTATGAGAAAGCCTGTTACCAGCGTCTTAAAGGCCTTCTTTATCTTGACTATCTCTTCAGGCGGCATCTGCTTTATGACCTGTCCTGTCTGCCTGTCCACAACCTCCATTATCCCTACATCGCTCTCCTTATCAAAACGCACTGATATCTTTGTCTGAACAAGCTCAAGGTCACTGGCAATATCCTTTACAATCGCGGCAAGCTCATCTTTTGAGAGCTTAGATGCCTCTCGCGCCACCTCACCTGATATATTCTGAGAAGAAGTATCATCTTCCCTTTTGGGGGATGAGCGCGACAGCTGAGAAGATGACGACTTTGCTGAGGTATTTATAGCTGTATTAACGGCTGTATTTACGCTTGCGTCTATCCTTGACATCATAGACCACCTCCTGTCTTTTACAATTACTGCCTAAATGATAGTCAGTATCCCTTCAGGCATTCGCATTTATATAGTTAGACCCGTAATTGTTATAACCACGGCTCATACTAAAAGAATATTTTGTTAAAATACCCATCTTGTCCTTTATCTTATGTCTCTTTCTCTGTAATTCTTCCTTTATTAAATTAATCTTATCATATAATTTATCTTCCCTTTCTTGAAGCGTCTTTATCCTGTAAGCTGTCTCTTCGCCCTGCCTTTTTGAAAAAAGGCCATTTCTTAAGGCAGTTAAAAACGCCTCTACCCAAAAACTTACAACTGCTACCTCTTTTTGATGGCGATTATTCCATTTTGATAATTCTTTCATAACCTTCATCGGAAATTTTTCCAAATTGTTTGAAAGCTCATCCTGATACTGCGCAAACGATAAAATAGCATCATTGAGATTTGAAAGTATATCTTTTTCTGAATATCCTCTTTGAAAATTATCAGCTTTCATTAGTATCCCCCATATACTGATTGAATATTGGAATAGGTAGGGGTATTAACGCCACCGCCCCTTAATATTCTCTTCTCTCCGCTCTTATAAGAATTTGATACCCCTTTTAATCCCTCTTTTGAATGCACATTCGCCTTCATTACATGTTCTTTCCATATAGAGCGCAGTTGGGCTATGTATTTTATGGCCATTACTACTGTATTTATGTCATTTTCTATATTAACTTTCCCTAACGCCTGAATAATTGACACATATAGACCTGTCAGAAACTGGACAACCTCATCGTTTTTATCATCTTTCAGTGAATTTATAAGCTCGTTTATAATTTCAATGGATTTACTTAAATGCTCTCCCTTTTTCTTGAGGTTTTTCTTTTCTATAGCCTCTTTCAGCTTAAATAAATGTCTAATGCACGCCTCATACATCAACAATATGAGTCTCAGCTTGTCCGCTGTTGTTATGCTGGTTTTCTGATAGGCCTTAAGTCCTGCTTGCATCGCTTAATCCTCACTCTATTTTTTCTGCTGGGCATTGAGCAATGAGTCAAACTGGGTTGTCAAATAATCAGAAGTTGACTGCATATTGCTCATAAAGCTGTCTAACTCGGCAAATTGCCTTGATAATATCTCATACTTCTTATCAAGCCTTGCCTTAGTTGACTCAATTTGCCCCTCTAATCTATCCAATTTTTGGGACACATTCTTTTGCTCTATGGCCAGAAGCCCCCTTGAAGGGTGCGTCCACTCTCTCAATGTGTCATTGAGATAAGAGGCAAATCCGTCTATATCCTTATCATCGTCACCATAGAGAAAAATCTTTAATTCTTCAAAGTTGTTCTTTACAGCATCATTCAGCTTTGTCTCATCTATTTTAAATGTCCCGTCACGCTTCATCTCAAGGCCAAGGTCATACAGACTCTTTATCGAACCCCCAGTATCTATCTCCTTTCCCAGCACAGTTAAGAGCTGTGAGGGCAATGTCCTCAATGTGCCGTTATCTGTCAAAAGTTTTGGATTATTATCCTCATCGTATCCCGTCTGTTCCTGAATATGACCGATAAAGGTATTTATCTTATCTATAAGCTCAAGCATCTTATCCTTTATCTTGTCTGTATCTGGCCTTATATTGATAGTAGCGTTTCCCGTATCATAAAGGTTTAGAGTTACCCCGCTCAATATGTCATTTATATTTTCATTATTTGCCCTTTTGTAAATAATCCCGTCCACCTCTATCTCTGCATCAAGGCCTTGCTGCGCCCCATTATCTGCCTCCCCACTGTCATGATGAGAATTTGATTGCTTAGACACATTATCAACTGACGCCTCTTGTCCGACTGGGCTAAACTTTATATGCTTAGGGAGGCTATTGATTGATATTCTATTTTCTTCACCTGTTCCCTTAGATGTAAGCACCAGTTTATAAGGCGCCTTCTTATCGCCTGTATTTATAATCTTTGCAGTAACTCCAGGGTTTTTGGGGTCGTTGTTTATAAGGCCAGCAAGGGAAGATAATGTAGTCTTTGGGGGAACTTCTAATGTAACAGCTCCCTTATCGCCAATTTGATAGGAAAATTTTGCAGGCTTATTCCCTGGGTTTATCACATAATCTGTAGATTTTACCCCATCGCTTTCCCAGACGCTCTTTTGAGCAAGCCTTAACACCCTTATATTATGCCTGCCTGCCTCAGCGCCTGCTGAAACATTCGCATTCAGGGCGCTTTCATTGCTATTATTAATGGAACGGCCTATATAACTGGACTCTAAACTAAGGCTAAGGGCAATAGATTTTATATCCAACAGGTCGCCATTAAGCTCCGTAAACTGATTAACCTGCTCTTTTAATGTCTCTTTTTGGGTTTCAAGCTTTTTTAAAGGCGCTTCATCCGCCTCTCTCAACTGGTCAAGTATATTTCTAAGCTCTAAGCCTGAGCCCAGTCCAAGGACATTTATATTGCCTAACATGCTACATCCCCTCCACTTTTTTAAAAGCGGACTGCATAATCTATGCCCTTATAAAGGCAAGGAGAGGGGGCAGTTGCCCCCTCTCCTCCTGAGTATAACCAATATAAGGATATTAGACCTGTTTTTGATATTATAATGGTAATTATTGCAGCAGCTGCAGCACATTTTGCGAGGTGGCGTTTGCCTGAGCCATTGCAAATGTACCTGCCTGCATGAGTATCTGCATCTTAGAGAAGTTTGCAGACTCTTCAGCGAAGTCAACATCACGAATTTGAGATTCAGCAGATGTAACATTGACCCTTGTAGTCGTAAGGTTGGCGATTGTGCTGGTAAGCTGGTTCTGCGTAGAACCAAGCTCCGCCTTAATAGTGTTAAGGCTCTGGAGGGCGGCATCGGCAATAGTAATGCCTATCTGAGCCCCCTCCTGAGAGGTAACGTCAATATCAGCAAGGCTGTATTTTACTGCCTCCTGAATTTCTGTCCCTGATACGCCGCCATCATTTTGCGCAAGGATAGTCCCGCTCTTTAACACAGTGTTATTGCTGGTATTATACTTTACTGTCATGGAGTACTCAAGATATTGGTCTCCTGCAATAGTATATTGCTTTTCAAGGACCGTCCCTGCCGACAGGGTAATGGTGTCGCCGCTGCTGCCCTGCGCATAGACAATAAGGTCATTTGTAAGCACAGTGTCTGCGGCAAGCGTGCTGCCGCTTGCAATAGTAGAGCCGGCGGCAAGGGTCATATCTTCTGTCAGGGTTATGTCCTCTGCAGTGGTAAAGTTTGCGCCAAGGGTTGAGCCTGAGGCAAGCTCGCTGCCTGAGGAGAGGACTGACCCTGACTTCAAGGTCATATCAGCAGTCAGCGTTATATCAATATCTGATGCGGTAGTAACAGCGCCGCCTATTGTAGAGCCGGCAACTATATTGAGATTAGTGCTGTCTACAATAGTAGAATCAGCCTTTAAGGTCATATTGGAATTGACATTCATATCAGCGCCAAGCGTAAAGTCAGCGCCCAGTTTTGAGTCTTCAGACAGCACAGACCCTGAATCCACTACGGAACCTGTCTTCAGTATCATATCAGCCTGAAGCGTAACATCTGCATTAAGCGTGGCATCCGCATTTAACACTGTCCCTGAGGAGACAATGCCATTGGATGTTGATATGTCAGTTGTTACTACAGTGCCCTTTTTAATGATTGTGCCTGACGCAAGTTTAGACCCAGCAGTCAACACGGAATCAGACTGGGTTGTGGTATCTGTTGCCACAGTTGCAGAGCCGCCAAGCAAGGTATTTTTGGCTATGACTGAATTTGAGGACAGGACTGAGCCAGCGTTTAATGTACTGTCATAGGTAGTGGTGATGTCGCCATTGAGCCTTGCCCCGGTAAGATTGAACCCAAGAGTGCTCTTTTCAGCAATCACATGGGTCCCTGAGTTAAGGATAGAGCCCGCCGCTAACGTGGAATCAATCGCAAGCGTATAGTCAGAAGAATTAAGGGTGATATTTTCAGTGGATGCAAGAGCCTTTCCTGCCGCCTTATCAGTTATCACTATCTCGCTTGCGCTTGTCTGATAAAGACGGATATAACCAAAGGTGTTCATATTGGAAGAGCCAAGCACCCCTCCGTCGCTCCCTGTAACCTTGATTGCGCGCCCGTCATTTGACAAAAGTGTAAGCCTGCCGTTGCCGTCTATGCTTGCCACTACCCCATGCAGGTTGCTTTTATTGTTAATGGCATTCACAAGAGAGCCGTCTGCATCATTGTCTATTACGGTAACCTCTCCTATTGTAATGCCATTAATCGCAAAGTCAGACCCTGTTGTCCCTGCGGCTACCGCCTTATCCGTAGTGGACTGCACAATGGCCTGAGCAGTTATGCCAGTGGCGTCAGAGACCTTATTCATAGCATCAGCTAATGCGCCCATGCCATTGGCCTTAGAGTTATTGTATTGGAAGTCAACAGTCTGAATATTGACCTCTCTATTCTGGACGTTACTGAAAATACTGAGGCTTACGTCGCCCCCAGAGGCATTTGTAAGCACCAGTTTCCCTGTAATTACATGGCCGATCTTAGTGGACTCGGCAGACGCTATGTTCATAGTAACGGTCTGCCCTGAAAATGAGCCTATCTGGAACTTTTTATTTGTGAAGTTTCCGCTGAGAAGCCTCATGCCGTTGAATGATGTCGTGCGCGCGATATCATCCAACTCGTCCATAAGCTTTTCTATGTCGGCCTGAATGGCCTTACGAGAGGTAAGGGTTTGACCGTCTTGAGCGGCCTGAACCGCCTTGGTCTTGATTACATTAACTATGTTTACAGCCTCGTCCAGAGCAGCATCTGCAATCTGGACAATACTGATACCATCATTGGCATTCTTTACTGCCTGCCCTATGCCAAGAGACTGCGCCTTCAAGGTATTGGCGATAACCATTCCCGAGGCGTCATCCGCAGAGCGGTTTATCCTGAGCCCTGTAGATAGCCTTTCAAGAGACTTGCTCATTGAAGCGTCAGACTTCTTGAGATAGGCATGCGCATTTAATGCCGCTATATTAGTGTTTATTTTCAGTGCCATATTTTAATCCTCCTTGATTTTTTTAAGGCTGTCCGTGCCAATAATACATATTTATTAACCACTTTAATTACCATATTAAAGCAGCTTATCACCTCCTTTTATTTATTATATAATCTTTTCCCTTTTCATCTCTCTTATCGTCTCTTCAGTCAGGAAACTTTAATATTTTTTAGACATTGTTCATAAAAAGTGTTCATATTCTTATAAAAATTCTGTAATATCAAATAGATGCAGCCTTAAAAATATCTCTTTCCTCATCAGTCCAGTGTGAGACATAATAATTTTTATCTGAACTAAACCCTTCTGAGACATTTGAATCTTGTTCGCTCATGGCCTTTTTCACCCATATTTCTCTCAGCGAGCCGATATATTTTATAGCAAGCTTTAACGCCTTTAGGTCATTTGTAGCATTTATACGGGCAAGCTCCTTTATTATGGAGACATAGAGGCCTGATAGAAAATTTACAACTTCTCTATCGGCATCATCTGACAGGGTCTTTAACAATTCATTCACTGCATCTACTGCATAAGAGATATTGACAATTTTACCCTCTATATCCCTTAATTCAATGGCCTTATATGCCTTTAACATAGACATTAACGCCATATCATAAAGAAACATAACCACTTGTTTGGGATTGTCCTTAAAGCTCATTGCATGTCTCTCTATTGTAGTAGTCATAATTATTGACCTCCTTAATATTTAATAATTAATGTATTACCTATTGTAACAACTGAAGCACATTCTGAGATACTGCATTGGCCTGCGCCATTGCAAACGTGCCTGCCTGTATGAGGATTTGCATCTTTGAATAGGTTGCTGACTCTTCAGCAAAGTCAACATCCCTTATCTGCGATTCGGCTGCAAGCACATTTACCCTTGTAGTTGTAAGGTTTCCAATAGTGCTTGTAAGCTGATTCTGTATAGAGCCGAGCTCTGCCTTTATTGCATTGAGGTTTTTAAGGGCTGCCGCCGCTATTGATATGCCAATTTGTGCGCTTTCATGGGAGGTAACATCTATATCCGCAAGGCTGAAGCGCTCTACATCCACCACCTCTGTCCCTGAAATGCCACCATTGTTTGGAGCAAGCACTGTGCCTGCCGCCAGCACTGAGTTATTAGAGCTGTCGTATTTGGCTGTCATGGCATATTCAAGATACTGGTCCCCTGCGACAGTATATTGCTTTTCAAGGATAGTTCCCGCCTCAAGCGTTACTATTGTCCCTGATGATCCATGCGCATACACCCTCAGGTCATTTGTAAGCACTGTGTCCTTAGCCAGAGTGCTCTGGCTCGCAATGGTTGAGCCTGCGGCAAGGGTCATATCAGCGGTAAGGGTTATTGCCTCGCTTGTAGTTACATCTGCGCCTATTGATGATGAGGTCGCAAGCTCGCTGCCTGATACGATAGTTGAGCCGCTCTTAAGGGTCATATCAGATGTAAGGGTAATGCTTGCCCCTGAAGATGTCGTAAAGTCCCCGCCTATTGTAGAGCCTGAGCTTATATTGAGATTTGTATCATCATATATGACAGAGTCTGTATGGAGGGTCATGTCATTATTGACATTCATATCCGCTGCAATAGTAAAGTCTGCCCCAAGATATGAGCCCTCCGCCAGCACAGAGCCTGAGTTGACAATAGAGCCTCCTTTAAGCACCATATCTTCCTGCAAGGTAACATCAGAGCTAAGGGTCGTATCTGCATACAGCTTATTGCCAGCTCCAATTGTGCCGGCTGCTGTTGTTATATCTGTTGTAATCACAGTTCCTTCCTTAAGGACAGTGCCTGCCTTTAATATCGTGCCGGAGAGGAGGACTGACTGATTATAGGTGGTAGTATCTGTCGCGACTGTTGCAAGCCCGCCGAGGATACTGTCTTTTCCAATGACGGAATTGCCGCTTAATACAGAGCCTGCCTTGATGACGCTGTCAACAGTCGTGGTTACGTTGCCTTCAAGCCTGTCTCCTGTAAGGTTAAATCCGAGAGAGCTCCCTTTTGTAATTATATTTGTCCCTGCTGCCAGTACAGAGCCTGCTGCAAGCTCTGAATCAATGCTTGTATTAAAGGAATTCTGGATCGTAATATTTTCACTGGAAGAAAGCGCCGCTCCGGCAGACTTATCAGTTATCACAATCTGATTTGCGCTTGTCTGATAGAGCCTTATATGGCCGAAGGTCTTGAGATGCGCCCCGCCAAGGACGCCTCCATCGCTCCCAGTAACCTCTATGGCCCTGCCGTCACTGCTTACAAGCATGAGCTTTCCCGCGCTGTCAATGCTTGCAGTAACGCCATGCTGGTCGGACTTACTGTTAATGGCATTTACAAGAGAGCCGTCTGAATCATTTGAAAGGGTGCTGACCGCGCCTATATTAACGCCGTTTATTGAAAAATCAGTCCCTGTTGTGCCTGCCTTTACTGCCTCGTCAGTCTTTAGCTCAACAATGGCCTGAGCAGTTATCCCTGTGGAGTCAGAGACCTTATTTAAGGCATCTGCAAGCGCTCCCATGCCATTTCTGGCGGAATTATTGTATTTAAGCTCTACTCCCTGAATATCAACATCCTTGTTCTGGATATTACTGTAAACGCTCATCTCCACAAGACCGCCAGAGGCATTCGTGAGCTCAAGCTTTCCTGTTATTACATGGCCAATCTTCTGGGATTCCGCTGAATTGATATTAATGGTAACAGTCTGTCCTGAGAATACGCCAATCTGAAACTTCTTATTTGTAAAGTTACCGCTCAATAATTTCATCCCATTAAAAGACGTTGACTGGGCAATATCATCAAGCTCTGCCATCAGCTTGTCAATGTCTGCCTGAATAGCCTTTCTTGTCTCAAGGGTCTGTCCATCCTGAGCTGCCTGAATAGACTTTGTCTGTATGATATTTACGATATTAATGGCCTCATCAAGCGCGGCATCAGCTATCTGCACTATGCTAATGCCGTCATTGGCATTCTTTATGGCCTGACCAATGCCAAGAGACTGCGCCTTCAGGCTGTTGGCAATAGAAAGGCCCGAGGCATCATCCGCTGCCCTGTTAATCCTCAAGCCCGTAGAGAGCTTTTCAAGTGACTTTCCAAGCCTGTAGTCAGTCTTCTTCATGTTTGCATGGGCAGTAAGCGCTGCTATATTTGTATTAATTTTTAAAGCCATTTGTATTTCCTCCTTGAATTATCTGAGCTCTGATGGCATAGTTATCCTTAATCCCTAAAAAATTCCTTATGGCGGTCTTGTATGAAAAATAATCTTTGGAAGAAAAATTTAGCAACTTTGATGCCAACACATCCAGACATTGCGAAAAAAATCAAGAATCAAAAAAATAACCTTAAAAAACAAATAGTTATAAAAAATCAAAATGACGGCAAAAAGTGGATGTATTTTATTTCCCGTAATGGGCAACATATTCCTGTTGACGGAAATTTTGACATTATAGGGTGGGGCCCATCTGCTGAAAGGTGTCCATACAAGAAGGATTTTGACGGTATTGCGGTATTTATTGGCATGGGGCTTGGAATGGCTCCCATGTTTATCTTAAAAAACTGCCCTCATATAAGAAAGATAGTGATATTTGAGCCTATTGAAGAGGTATTTTCCGCTGCAATATCAAATATTGACCTTACAGAGCTATTTAACTCTAAAAAAGTACATATAAATCTTGGAAGATCTATTAATCAAAAAGAGATTGAAGATTTTCTCTATTTAACTGCTGCATTTAAGGATATACGCATAAGCCAGAATACTGCCTACAGAAAATTCTGGGGCGGCTTTAATGAGTTTTTACAGGAAGTCTTTTCCCTATTAAATTCTATTAACATAGGCGCATCCACCCACAGGCTGGCCGGCCCTTTTGAATTTAAGAACCTGTTTGAAAACCTTGAGCTCTTAAGCGTTGCCTCTGACTTTAGCAGGCTGAGGGGGGTATTTTCCGGCCTTCCCGCAGTATGCATAGCAGCAGGGCCGTCTCTCAGTCAATCATACGAATTCTTGCGCTCAATATCAGACAGCGCCATATTAATAGCCGCAGACTCCGCTCTTTATCCACTTATAAAACAGGATATCATACCAGATATGGTAACATCTCTGGACTTTCAGGCGCTTAATTTTGAAAAGCTGTCATTTTTAATGAAACTGCCTGAAGTCGCCTCCAGAATCTCATGGATAGGCCATGTGGCGTCAACCCCGGTTATCCCAAAGAGGATAGGATTTAAAAGGCTGTTTTTCTATCTTTCAAATGACATATCATACAGGTGGCTCATGGAGGCGTCTTCCATAAGGACAGCTATGACAGGAAGGCTTGGCTCTGTATCTGTATTATCATTGATGACAGCCATTTATGGAGGGGCAAAGGATATATTTCTGATTGGCCAGGACCTTGCCTATTCACCTGAGGGCCGCGACAGCGCAGGCAGCGATAACAATGCTGAAAAGACCCATGCAAAGGGCGTCTTATATAAAGAAAGCGTCTGGGAGCCTCAAGATGTCTATATTGATGTCTCCTCAGTTACAGGACATGCTGTAAAGACCCAGCGCATGTGGCTTGACCATAAGGCCAATATAGAAGAGATAATAAGCGCATACGCAAGGCATATCCCCGTATATAACCTCTCTCCCTTTGGCGCAGCAATCAATATGACCAGCGCAATTTCATTTGAAAACGCCCTTAACCACATAAAAAAACAGAAAATTAAGGATAAAAAAACTGTAATAACCCAAAAATTGGCTAATATACCTCCTATATTATCTTCTGAGCATAGAAGAAATAAATTCCTTAATAGCCTAAAAGATATCCTGTATCGTTGTCAGAAAAAGAGAGAGGACTTAAAGACTCTCCTTGGAACTTTCTCCTCTGTCTCCGCCTCTTCTTATGATATAACGGACCTATGGCGTGATTTTCTTTCAGTATGGAAAGACGATAGGTTCTGGACAATGCTTTCAAAGAGGCTCATCTCTGCCTTTTTTGATGCGCAAGAGATCTCATGCGAGCTTGAAGGCGCAGAAGGAGAGACAAGAGACAATGACCGTTCCATAAGGCTTTATAAACGGCTCTATGGCGCAATCCTTTTCCTCATATCAACAGTAAGGCTGTTTGAGAAGACCCTTACCAAAATTATCAATATATTGAGTGATAAAATTGAAGAAAAAGATGAGAATAAAATTCCTGCCCTTATTGAGTGCGCCAATTACAGGCTGTTAAGGGATTATATATATAATAATGAATATGCGCAAAACGCCCATAAAGAACCTCCTCTTGCCCTATGGGCAATGAGCCTTTTGGCGTTTCAATATGATAAGGCGTTGTCTTACTTTAAAGACATAGAAAAAGGCCATTTTGAGGCAGCTATAAAGACGCTTATAAAGAGGGAGGCAATGCTGTGGTCTTCTATCATTATAAAGCACCTTAATCTTTCACCTGCTGCCCGTGAGGGCATAGTAAAGAGAATAGCAGAGATTACTGAGTTCTCCATAGAAACTGAGAGAATAAAGGGGCTTATAGCCATTTTTTTGAAGATGTTTGGAGAAGATAGAAAGAAAAAGATATTGTCTGAGAATGTCTCTCAAAGGACGATGCAGCTTTTAGAGGAGTTTTACAGGGAATTTTCAGGCATAAGGCCATTTTATAATATAATAGATAGGAAAAATTTTTACATAATTGCTGAGATGCTATCCTTATATGCAAGGATGCTGCTGGAGGCCGGCATGATACAGGATGGGGTGAATGCGCTTACAGAGGCAGTGGCGATTTCTCCTAAAGAGGCCGTGCTGTGGGAGGAGCTTGGGGATTTTTGCCTTGAAAACGGCATGATTGATGATGCAATTGCATCTTACGAAAGGTGTTTTAATGCCCTTCCTGAGCGCATAGACATATTAAAGAAGATGGCGGATGCCTATTACAAAAATGGAGACCTTGAGGCGTCAAGGGCTGCATTAGAGATATATAAGGATAAGCTCATTAACGCCTCCTCTAACCTTAATTCTCATAACCCGCAGCAGGATAACTTGCAGGACAGCCAGCAGGATGAGGCCATGACTGATGAGTTACAGGAAGAGATTAGAAGGCGGATAGTCTCTTTACGGGAGGCCAATCAGCTGAATGAGGCGCATAGAATCTGCCTTATGGCAATAGAAAAGGCGCCGGAGAATGCGGAATTTTATTTTCAGCTCGGGATTATCCTGTTTAACAAGGGGGATAAAAATGGGGCATTAAACGCATTTAAGGGGGCAGTTGAGCTTAATCCTGAGCACCTTGATGCAAGGTATAACCTTGGGGTGTGCCTGTATGAGACGGGGCAGATGCAAGAGGCGCTCAATGTTATGCTCGCTATCTGTGAGGTCTCGCAGCCAAGCTCAGAGTTATTAAATGCCATAGGCAATATATACAGCGCGCTTGATGAGCATGAAACAGCGCTTTCATATTACAAGAGGGCGCATAAGCTGGACAGCTCTAATGTAAGCGCCCTTATAAATATAGGCCATGAAAGATACCTATTAGAGGACTTGTATGGGGCAAAGGAGGCGCTGGCTCAGGCTATTTCCCTTGAGAAGGACAATTTAAAGGCAAACTATAACTATGCTAATGTGTGGTTTGCCCTGAAAGATTACGACAGGGCGGAAAAATACTTTAGACGCGCCATTGAGATAGACCCTGATGTGCCTCAGGCTCACTGGAATCTATCGCATGTCCTTATGTTAAAGGGCAGGTGGGAGGAAGGTTTTAAGGAATACCTGTGGCGCTGGAAGAGAGACAGGAGCCTATGGCCAGATGATCTGCTTGTCCCTGAATGGAGGGGAGAGGAGATAAATGGCGATAAGACCATATTTATATGGTGTGAGCAAGGGCTCGGGGATGCAATACAATTTATAAGGTATTTACCGCTTGTGAAAAGGCGCTTTAAAAGGGCGCTGCTGGGAGGCCTTCCTCCGCTATTTTCTCTTATGGCCGCTATTGATTCAATAGACTGGGTATTTGACAAGATGGCATATAAGTCATTTGAGGGAATTATGGATTATCACTGCCCCCTTTTGAACCTTCCGACCATATTTGGCGTAAAAGATGACTGGGAAATACCATACATAACCCCTGACTCTCTCCTTTCCCGCGCCTATAGCGCCATATTTAAGGCAATCGGAAAGGACAGGCGTCTTAAAGCGGGCATTGTATGGCAAGGAAGCCCAAAGCACAAAAACGACAAAAAACGCTCTATCGCCCTTGAAGAGTTCGCCCCGTTGTTTGACCTAACTGACATTCAATGGTTTTCCCTTCAAAAGGGCTATACAAAAGAAAACCTTCAAGATTTCCCCATATATGACCTTTCTTCCTATCTCCTTGATTTTTCACACTTAGGAGCGCTTTTATCTCACCTTGACCTCCTTATATCCGTAGATACCGCCCCATGCCATCTTGCAGGCGCAATGGGTATGGATGTATGGACGCTCATCCCATATAACCCTGACTGGAGATGGGGAAAGGATGGAGACAAGACCTTCTGGTATCCAACTATGAGGCTATTCCGCCAGCAAGAACGCAATAACTGGAAAGAAACAATAGAAGAGGTAAGGGAAGCCTTATTACATTATTCCTCTTGACCTTAGCGTCAGTATTATTCGTGTCTTCTTTCCTTTCACTGCCATGTATCTCCTTATCGCCTTCCCTTTTTGGAGGCAAAAGGCTTGGCACCTTTATACACTCAACCCCGCACTCCCTTCCAATGGCGATAAATTCTCCAAGCGCCTTATCCGAAAGGGACATTATGGCGACAAAGACCCTTTTTATGCCAAAGCGCCTTACAAGGCGGGGCATATCTTCGCGTGTGCCTATGACCTTGACCCCGTGAATGCTCTGTCCCATCTTGGCGATATCATCGTCTATAAAGCCAACAGGCAGATAGTCATGGCTCTGATTTTTCCTTAGCTCCCTTAAAAACAGCTCTCCCCCGTCGCCTGCCCCTACTATAAGTATTGGCGTGGTATTTGAACGCTCTCTTTCAATATCAAAATATTCCTTAAAAAGCCTCAATAAAAAGCGCACGCCGCTTATAAATAAAAATGTCAGAATGGCATCGTTTATAAACACTATCCTTGAAAGGCCTTCAAACCTGTATAACAGGAGAAAAAGGCTCATCTCAACAAGGGCGCTCACAGCCACTGCCTTAAAGAGCTGGAGCATATCCCAGATGCTCACAAACCTCCACTGCCCCCTATAAAGGCCGAATGCCCAGAATGAGACAACCTTTATGAGGATAATGACTGGAAGCGTCTTTTCTATGAATAAGACATTTTCTGGAGAAAGCCTTCCCTCAAACCTTAAAAGGTATGACGCCATATAGGCAAGACACAGGAGCAGGGTATCAATTACTGCCTGAAGTATCTGTTTCTTATTTAATATGCCTGCAACAAGGGGAGAAAGCCATCGTCTTAGGCCAGTATTGTCCTGTTTGCCGTCAGGATATACATCTTGAGTATTGTATGTAAGAAATACCCCAAAAAACAAGACGATAATACCCATAAGAGACATTGTAACAATAAGCCCGTCATTGCTGTAACATGAGAGAAGTATAGTAAGGGTAGAGATCATGGCTGCCCATATCATAAGAAGAGTTACGGTCTTTGCCTCTGAAAGCCCGAGGAATACGAGCCTGTGAGACGTATGGTCTTTACCGCCCTGAAAAATTGAAAGGCCATGCCTTGTTCGGCTGAACGAGACAAGGGCAGTATCAAAGATAGGGACAATAAGGATAGCCACAGGCACAAGGAGCATAAGAAACAGGTTCGTAGGCCCTGTAACGCCTGTCCCCCCATTTATGGCATATACCCCGTTCCATGTGCTCATTATCGATATAATCGCCATAACAGTCCCGATAGTAAGGCTTCCGCAATCTCCCATGAAGATACTTGCAGGATTAAGATTATAGATGAGAAATCCAAGGGATGCCCCGCCAATTGCGGATGAAAGATATATCAAGACAGGGGAGCTCCCCTTTATATATCCAAATATCAGAAAGGATATTGAGGCAATAAGGGCTATGCCTGCGGAAAGGCCGTCCATGTTGTCCAGTATGTTAAAGGCATTTATAAGGGCAACTATCCAGAATATGCTCAGGGGAATAGTAACAACAGGATTTCCGTGCAAAAAACGGATACCTCCCGCGACAATAAAGGCGCTTATTGCAATTTGTCCCAAAAATTTCCCCTGTGGAGACAGCTCAAACAGGTCATCTATAAGACCTGTCAGGAACATGCAAAATATTGAGGTTATCAATATGGCGAATTGATATGATGAAATATGACTGGTGATTGACGCTGATGGAAAATCAGAGTGAAATGGCGTTGAAAAGAGGCCTATTAAAGTAACGCCTGATATGAAGGCAATAAATATGGGCGCTCCGCCTAAAAGGGCGGTTGGGCTCTTATGCCACCTGTCCTCTCTCGGCCTTGCCACAAGGTTCAGCCTCTTTGCGACTGCAATAGTTATCGGCGTAAGCAACGCACAAACAATAAAGGAAAAAATAAAGGTAGCTATTGCCTGAAGGATTAGCTGATTATCCATTGCCCCCTGCGTGAGCTATCGCTCGCCCTTAAATCTCATCTAATCAGGATGTCGTCTAAAATATTCAATAGTTGCCCTTAAAGTCTCATCTAACGGCGTATTTGGAGAAAAGCCTATAAGGGACTCTAACTTTTCAAGGGACGGCACCCTCCTCATCATATCCTCAAAGTCCTTTCCATAGGCGTTATCATACGGGATAAGGGCTATCTCAGAGCTGCTGTTGCAAAGCCTTTTTATGAGGCCGGCAAGGTCTTTTATGGCAATCTCTTCCTGACCGCCAATATTTACAACCTCTCCTATTGCCTTATCACAGGCCATAAGTAAGATAAGGGCATTCACCACATCCTTTACATAAGTAAATGTCCTTGTCTGCGTGCCGTCTCCATAGACAGTAATTGGCTCATCCCTCAGGGCCTGTTTTATAAAGCGCGGCACAACCATACCGTAAAGACCCGTCTGCCGCGGCCCGATTGTATTAAAGCACCTGAATATCACAATCTCCAGCTTCTTTGTGCGGTGATAGGCAAGGGCGGTAAACTCATCAACGAGCTTGGCTGCCGCATAGCTCCAGCGCATTGTGCTTGGGGGGCCGTATATAAGGTTATCATCCTCCTTTAGCGGGGCGTGCATGTGCTTTCCATAGACCTCAGAGGTGGAGGCAATCAAGACCCTCTTTTTATATATGTTTGAAAACCTTAATACAACCTCTGTCCCCTTTATATTAGTCTCAATAGAAGTAAGAGGGTTTTCAAGCACATACTTAACCCCTACAGCCGCCGCCAGATGGATTATGCAGTCATTTTTCTTTATAAGACCCTCCATTACATCCTCATTCAGAATGGTATCATTTATGTAATGGAAATTAGCCCTCTCCTGAAGCCCCCTTATATTGTCAAGGGAGCCTGTTGTTAAATTATCAATAACTGTTACACTATATCCCTTTTCAACAAGGGCGTCTGCCAGATTGGAGCCTATAAAGCCCGCCCCTCCTGTTATTAATACATTCATCAAGTGCCCTCCGAGGTTTGTGGAAGAGTATAAGTTTTTTATTACATTTTTTAAAAAATAGCAAGAGAAAATCCGTTGCATAAGGCAATTGTATAATTATAATAGAGAGGTCTTAGATTATGCAAGGAGAAGCGAAAGCTCACTCATAGAAAAAATAGCGTAAAATATAAATTAGGAGGGGCTCTAATGGCAAGGGTAACTGTAGAAGACTGTCTTGAAAAGGTAAAAAACAGGTTTGAGCTTGTACATCTTGCAGTTGAGAGGGTAAAACAGCTTAGAAAAGGGGCAATGCCGTTAATAACATGCAAAAATAAAGAAATAGTCACTGCCCTTAGAGAGATTGCCGCGGGCAAGGTAACATTTGACAACCTTGAAGAGTTAGGAAAGGATGTAGAAGAGCAGCGCATCTTTAAGGCGCTTCAGGAAGACGCAAAAGGGGTTGAAGGGACATAAAGGGATAATTATGACGAAGAGGGATTATTACGAGGTCCTCGGGGTATCAAGAGGGGCGTCAGAAGAAGAGATAAAAAAGGCGTACAGGAAACTCGCCCTCAAATATCACCCCGACAGAAACCCGGGGGATAAAGAGGCGGAAGAGCGCTTTAAAGAGGCGGCGGAGGCCTATGAGGTGTTAAGAGACCCTGAAAAGAGGAGGCTTTATGACGCTTATGGCCATGATGGCGTAAAAGGCGCTGGATTTCAGGGATTTTCAGGTTTTGACGATATATTCTCCACTTTTAATGATATTTTTTCTGACCTGTTTGGGTTTTCAGCCTCTTCATCAGGCGCAAGGCATGGCCGCGCAGGAAGAGACCTGAGGTATGACCTGACCATCTCCTTTTTGGATGCGGTAAAGGGGGCTGAGAAGACGCTTGAGATAGAGAGGCTTGAGGTCTGCAGCTCCTGTAACGGAGTAGGCATGAGAGAGGGACGGGAGCCTCAAAGGTGCCCTACATGCGATGGCGCAGGGCAGGTCTTAAGGGTTCAGGGCTTTTTCAGGCTAACGACTGTATGCCCTTCATGTAATGGCAGCGGCGTCTTTATAAATGACCCATGCCCTGAATGCAACGGCAGGGGAAGGAGGCCGGAAAAAAAGCAGGTATCCTTAAAGATACCCCCAGGTGTTGATACTGGCGTAAGCCTCAGGCTCAATTCAGAAGGTGAGGCAGGCACAAATGGCGGCCCACGCGGAGACCTCTATGTGGTTATCCATGTAGAGCCTCACCAGTTCTTTGAGAGAAGAGATAATGACATATACCTTAATGTAGAGCTTCCATTTACTCAGGCAGCCCTTGGCACGACCCTGAAGCTCCCTGTAATTGACGGAGAAGAAGAGATAAGGGTGGAGCCAGGGCTACAGACAGGCGATACAATACGCCTTAAAGGCAAGGGAACCTATGACCTTAGAGGCATTGGAAAGGGGGACTTTGTTATACAGTTCTTTGTAAAGACCCCAACCCGCCTTACTGACAGGCAAAAGGAGCTTTTAAGGGAATTTCAGGAGATTGAAGACGGAAAGCAGGAGTCGGGCGAGCATAGCTTTGGAAGCGGCTTTTTGAAAAAGCTCTTTAAAAAATTTGATTTCTTTGATAAATCAGACGATAAAAAGGGACATTAACAGGATGGTATCAGAAAGACAGCATAAGATGCCTGCCCACATTGACAGTGATGGCAATGCCCGCATGGTGGATATATCCTGCAAGAATGCGACTGTGAGGGAGGCTGTCGCCTCATGCGTTGTAGAGCTTGGACAGGAGGCGTTTATTGCCCTTAAAGAGGGCAACGCCCCAAAGGGAGATGTCTTAGCTACTGCGCGCATAGCAGGCATCCTTGCAGCAAAGCAGGTTGACAGGCTTATCCCCTTATGTCATTCTCTGCCGCTTGAATTTGTGGGTATTGACTTTGAGCTGTCAGAGAAAGAGCGGACAGTTACGGTAAGGGCGCGGTCCTGCACGTCATATAAGACAGGCGTTGAGATGGAGGCAATGACAGGGGCATCTATTGCTGCCCTTGCCATATACGACATGTTAAAGGGCATTGAAAAGGGCATAACAATCAGTAAATTACAGCTTGAGTTCAAGTCAGGCGGAAAGAGCGGCACATGGCGCAAAAATACGCCTTAAAAAACACTGCTGGAGGAACAGATGGAACAGAAACAGCTTGATTACTTTAAAAAGATGCTTGAAGACAAGTTAAAGGAGCTGCTTGGAGAGGCGGAACAGACGCTTGAAGACATGACAGATATGAATGGCCATTATCCTGACCTTACAGACAGGGCGACAGTTGAGTCAGACAGAAGTTTTGAGCTTCGCCTGCGCGACAGGGAGCGAAAGCTCATTAAGAAGATTAAAAAGGCGCTTGAGCGCATAGAAGACGGCACTTACGGGGTGTGCGAGGAGTGCGGCGAGGACATTGGCTTTAAGAGGCTTGAGGCAAGGCCGGTCGCAACTCTGTGTATAGAGTGTAAATCCCGTCAGGAGCGAGAAGAAAAGTTAAGGGGGCTTTAGGCTGTGCCTTTAAATGTAGCATTTCTATGGCATATGCACCAGCCCCTTTACCTTGACCCATTTGACAGCAAGTTCATAATGCCGTGGGTAAGGCTTCACGGGGTAAAGGCATATAGCGATATGCTGTACGTTGCTGAGGACATAGGGGAAAAATCTCAGGATTTTGGCGTTACCTTTAATTTAGTCCCATCCCTTATATATCAGATAAGGCAGTATGAGACCATAGAAGACACCTTTTTTACCCTTAGTAAGCCCCATCCATCAGCTCTCTCCCTTCAGGACAAGGCGTTTATCCTGAAAAATTTTTTCTCCTGCCACTGGCCTACAATGGTAGAGCCTTATGAGAGATACCGCCAGCTGCTTGAAAAGAGGGGGCGCGATATAGATGCCATTGACCTTGAGGCGGTTGCAGGCGCCTTTTCAGATACAGACTTTCTTGACCTTCAGGTATGGTTTAACCTAACATGGCTCGGCTTTTCACACAGGCGTCATCCATTTATCCGCGGCCTATTCCAGAAGGAAAGGCTGTTTACAGAGGATGAAAAAGAGAGCCTCCTTGCCTACCATAAGGAGACGCTCTCCGGTCTTCTTGAAAGATATAAAAAGGCATGGGATAAGGGCATAATTGACATATCAACAACGCCCTTTTACCACCCGATCCTTCCCCTCCTCATAGATACTGACAGCGCAAGGAGGTGTATGCCTCATGCGACCCTTCCTTCCCGTTTTTCATACCCTGAAGATGCCCTTTCCCAGCTTGCTATGGCAAAAGAGCTTATAGAGACAGAGTTTGGAAGACCTCCAAAAGGGCTCTGGCCGTCAGAGGGCTCTGTGTCAATGGAGACGGCTCAACTTGCCAAAAGGGCGGGCTTTGAGTGGATGGCCTCTGATGAAGGCGTATTGTTTAGAAGCGCAAGGGATGATAGGGGCTCTCTCTTTGACGCCTATAGGGTCTTAATAACAAGAGGGGCAGACAATAATACATCAAACAACATATCAGGTGACACGGGCTCAGATGGGATTAATATGGTATTTCGCTCACATGAGTTAAGCGACCTTATTGGATTTGTATATCACAAGACAGATACCCAGACAGCGGTATCAGATTTTCTTGGCCGTCTCAGGGCAATATCAAGGGATTGTAAGGTGCATGGATGGGGAAGGGGCGAGCCGCTATGCGCCATCATATTAGACGGCGAGAACCCGTGGGAATATTATGAAGATGGGGGAAAGGGGCTTTTATACGGGATTTATAATGGCATATTAGAAGACGATGACCTGAGGCTTGTAACAATTTCCGACTATTTTAATGTCAATATTGAGCCGTACGATATATCCAGCCTCCATACAGGGTCGTGGATAAACAGCGATTTTTCCATCTGGATAGGGGGAGAGGAAGAGAACAGGGCATGGGAAGAGCTGCTCCTTGCACGCCTTGCACTGTCCCATCAGGAGGGCGCTGGCAACATTGATGAAGAGAGGTTTAAGGAGGCAAGGAGGTGGCTCTACGCAGCAGAGGGCAGCGACTGGTTCTGGTGGTACGGTGAACAATTTCATACGGAGTTTGGGGCAATATTTGACGAGCTGTTTCGCGGCTATATAAAAAGGGCTTATGGGGCGTTAAACACCCCTTGGCCATCTTCCCTTGAAGAGCCTATAAAGCGAAAGAAGGCGCAGATACGCATAAAAGAGCCTATGGCCTTCATATACCCTGTTATTGATGGAAGGCTCTCCTTTTACTGGGAATGGGCAGGGGCAGGGGCAATTGAGCCCCCGTTTCTGGGCAGTATGTATAAGAGCGCAGAATATATAAAGGAGGTCTTATATGGCTTTAATGAAAAGGAGTTCTTTTTAAGAATAACGCCAACTGACCTTGATCAGTGGAAAAACGGCGATATATCCATAATTATCTATATTAAAGGGGGAAAGGAGTGCGTATTTTCCTTTCCTGAAGGCTCTTTTTTCATAAATGGAGAGGCTGTAACTGGAAACGATGAAGAGGATAAGTGGATAGACTATGAATTTTGCGACCTTTTTGAGTTTTCATTAAAATTTTCTATTCTTGATATAAATATAGGCGATAAGGTTGACTTTTTTATAGAAATCATAAAAGATAAAGTTATAGTGGAGAGGTGGCCGGATGCGGGAGAGGTCTCTTTTTGTATGCCGGATAAAGACTTTGAAAAGAGGATATGGCTTGTATAAAAAAGGACTGAGTCAATGAGGACTGAGTGCTGAGGACTGAGGACTGAGTTAATGAGGACTGAGTGCTGAGGACTGAGGACTGAGTTAATGAGGACTGAGTGCTGAGGACTGAGGACTGAGTTAATGAGGACTGAGTGCTGAGGACTGAGGACTGAGTTAATGAGGACTGAGTCAATGAGGACTGAGTCAATGAGTGCTGAGTGTTTTAACAACAAATCCGAAATTCAAGGTGTGAAATATAAAAAATGTTTAAAGTAAGAAAAATGTAATCACTCAGTCCTCAGCACTCAGTCCTCAGTCCTTTTAACTCAGTCCTTAATTGTTATAAACGAGGTAAGACCATGCCAGAGCTAAGACGAGACCCTATTATAGGCAGGTGGGTTATAATTGCAAAAGATAGGGGAAAGCGCCCGTCAGATTTTATTATAGAAAAGGACAGGGTGAAGGGAGGCTTTTGCCCGCTTTGTCCGGGGAATGAATCCACTACCCCGCCAGAGGTCCTGGCATACGGGAGGCCGAATTTCGCCCCTAACACTCCGGGGTGGACACTGCGTGTTGTGCCCAATAAGTTTCCTGCCCTGATCATTGAGGGTGAGCTTGATAAGAGGGGAGAGGGGATATATGACAAGATGAACGGCATTGGGGCGCATGAGGTAATTATTGAAACGCCCAACCACAGTGAATCCCCTGCCCGTATGTCGCGTGAGCAGATGTCTCTTATCTTCAGGGCATATAGAGACAGGATGCTTGACCTTAAAAATGACCAGCGATTTAAGTATATAATTGTATTTAAAAACTATGGTAAGGCTGCAGGGGCCTCATTAGAGCACTCTCACTCTCAGCTTATAGCGCTTCCTATTGTGCCGCACAGGATAGAAGAAGAGATAAAGGGCTGCCTTCGTTATTACGAATATAAGGACAGGTGCGTATTTTGCGATATAATAAGGCAGGAACGCAGTCAAAATATCAGGATAGTGGCAGAAAACAGGGAATTTATCGTGCTTTCACCCTTCGCTCCGCGAGCGCCCTTTGAGCTGTGGGCGCTTCCTAAGGAACACCAGTCATCCTATATGGACATGACAGATGACCAGCTTATGGGGCTTACTGACATATTCAGTGAGGTAATGAGGAGGCTTAACAGGGCGCTTCCAAATGTCCCTTACAATTATATGCTACATACCGCCCCCTTAAAAAAGCCGTTTCTTGAGCACTATCACTGGCACTTTGAGATAATGCCCAAACTTACAATGGTAGCGGGCTTTGAATGGGGCACGGGGTTCTATATAAATCCCACCCCGCCGGAAGAGGCTGCCCGCTTTTTGAGAGAGATAGATATTGGATGATTAACTATTCGTATTTCTTGGTCTTTTAATATCTTAAATCCCTTTTTAAAGGAGGTTTTTTCATGGCAACTGACCGTAAAAAGATACTATTGGTAGATGATGAAGAGAGCATACATCTTCTTTATAAAGAAGAGCTCTCTGAGGAGGGCTATGAGGTAATCTCCGCCCTGAACGGCGAGGATGCCCTTAAATTATTTGAGGAAGAGCGTCCTAATCTGGTAATCCTTGATATAAATATGCCCGGGATTGACGGTATAGAAGTATTGAGAAATATGAAGCAGTTACACCCTGAGATACCGGTCATATTGAGCAGCGCCTACCCTGAATATAAACAAGACCTTGCATCATGGGCATCTGATGACTATATTGTCAAATCTTTTAATTTAGACGAATTAAAGGGATCAATTCGCAGTCATTTAGGCTGAAGGGATAGGCTAAAGGGGACGTCAATGACACTATCTAATTGTAACGATGACGCTATTTATTGCGCTTACAATGAGCCTCAATCTATTATCGTAGTGGATGATGAAGAGGGCATATTAAAAATTGTCAGCCAGTTCATTGAATTTCTTGGCTTTTCTGTGAGGACTGTTCAAAACAGCCTTGATGTTTTAAGGCTTATGGAAGAAGAAGAGGCGACAATTGTCATTACTGACCTCTTAATGCCCCGGATGGATGGTATGGAGCTTATAAAAGAGCTTAAATCAAGATGGCCTGATGTTGATGTAATTGTAATGACAGGGTATGCAAAAGACTTTAGCTATACTGACGTAATAAATGTCGGGGCAAGTGATTTTATTCAGAAACCTTTTAATTTAAATGAGTTAGAGGCGAAATTAAGACGCATAATAAAAGAAAGAAATCTTAGGGGCGCATTAAGGAGGCTTTCAACTCGCGATGTGCTGACTGACCTCTTTAACAGGCGCTACTTTGAGCAGCGCATAGAAGAAGAGGCTGAACGCGCCTTCAGGCAGCAATATCCATTATTTTTATTAATTGTTGATATAGATAAATTTAAGCCTATAAACGACAATTACGGACATGAAGAAGGCGATAAGATATTAAAGATGCTGGCAGATGTCCTTATATCTTCTACTCGCAAGCATGTTGACTCATGCTTCAGGTTTGGCGGAGACGAGTTCGCAATTATTGTCCCGCAGGCATCAATAGAGCAGGTGATTAATATTGCAGAGAGGATATGCAGTAATTTTGCCTCATTAAACACCAGAGGCGCTACCCTTAGCATAGGCATTGCCCAGTTTGTAAGGACAGACAATATGCTCCGTGATGACCTGTCAGAGCTTATTCGCTGCGCTGATGAGGCTATGTATATCGCAAAAAAAGACGGGGGGAATAATGTAGTGGTTCATCAAAATGCCTGTGAAGCCTAAATCCTGCACTTAATTCCTACAATACAGTGGGAAAATACTTCCTCTCCTGCACACATGCCCAACTCAAATATCGCAGCTTATTTTAATCCCTGTATAAACGGCCATTTAGACAGTGCACCTAACCTATTGATATGTATGTGTTTTTATAAGATTTTAATGCCTTGTCTTTTCTGTCTTTTTTAACTCCTTTATGGCACTCAGATTGCAGAGCCATATTTTGCTTTCAAAACGCCATAGTCTTTGGTTAAGACAGGAGTTAAGGGCATGATACAAATCAACTCAATAATAAATTTCCTTGATAACGGGGCGATAACCGATATAGGAGATGCCAATGCCCCGCTTATAGGATTAAAAGACATAGGAAAGTTAAGTGATTATAAAGGAGACAGCAACGGATTTATCTCTCTTTTAAAAGAGATAACGGCAGAGGGGCTTAACAGTCATAACCCTGCTGATTTTACTTCTATAGAGGCTAATGGCAATATATCAACAAAAAATAACATTTCCATCTTAACGCTTTTAACAGGCATAAAAGATATCCTAAAAGACCTATCTAACAGGTTGACGGGGCTTAATTTAGAGCCAAATGCCATAAAACAAGACATTGATAGTGAACCTGATAATAGTCAACAAGATATTTTACAGCTATTTGACGCCTTAAACAGCTCATTAAACAGCTTAATAAACTATTTAAAACATGATGCGGATAACGGATTTACATTAAATGAATTTTTGAATAGTGATACCAATCCAATTGCCATCAAAGACAACTTAGAAATAGATCATGAAATAGGGGACGTCAGGCAGGGTAAAGAGATAGCAATATCAGCAGGCTCAAAAGATGCAGCAGCTTCAGGCGTCAACGATCTAATAGAGACTGACAAATTTAGTGATAATTCACTGTTAAATGATATATATAAATCTCTAAGTGAGCTTAATGAGATTCTATCCTTTTATAATACAATAGCTCCTTATAAAGAAGCCAATATTGATAGTGATTCCCTTAAAAAGTCCATAGAGCTATCAGATATGGTGGATGAGAATGAACAAGGCTCTTTAAATAAATTTTTTATGGCTTCTTTTTCTCAACAGGATACCTTAAAGGATATTTCAAAGGACGCTTCAAAAGACATAAAAGGCATAGCGGTTAAGGCTAAGCCAACAAAAGGGATAATAGACGCCTCTATAGATACCCCCCCGCAAGAAAATGGCCATGTTACAGGGAGCTCGCCAGTGGACACTGATGATATTAAAGACCTCTCTGTAAATGATATTAGGGCATTACAAGAGATAATAAGGGCTACATTAGACAGATTAAGCCCTGCTTACAAGGCCTATTCAGAGGGGATAGAAGGGGCGGACATCTCCAGAAATTCATTTACTCAGGCTGATAACCCTATATTTAAAAAAGGCATAATTTCTGCAAAAGAAATCATCAAACAAGATATACAGGTAAACGAGGAAGTGGCTAACGGCCTTTTTGATGAAGTTGATGAGGCTAAATCCCGGTTATATTTATCTGATGAGGTATTAGGAGGCGGTGATATGAAAGAGGGGGCTGCCTACCATGTGAAACAGGATCGCTATCAGGATAAGGCGTCAATAGATGATAAGATATTTCTATCAGATTCAGACAGGGAGGCGCTGCCGCAAAAAGACAGGCCAGTCAGCACAGGCCGTCATAAAGAAGGGGTTAACCTCAATATGAAAACCATTTTAAAAGATGGAGCTGAAGTTCAGGGAAAAACTGCAACGGATAATAATATCTTAACAGATAATATGGATATTGGGGATAAAGGTCTCCTGAAAGAAGGTCTTTTGGAAAAAGGCGAAGGCGCAATCAATAAAAAGATTAAAAGGACGCTAAACCTCCATGCAAGCTCTTTTGGCGGGGATAATCTCAAAATTTATAAGGGCTCAAATACTCAGGAGGCATCGCAGAGGATATCTCCTGGCTCGCATGAAGCGCATAAAGGATTTTTAAACCTATCAGGACGGCCCCATACATCAGGCAACTCTTTAGGTAATGGTTCAGACAGCTTAGTTGACAGAGACAGACAGATATTTAATGCAGGCTCTCATATCAAAGATGGCATTGAAGGGGTCTCGGATGCCTTTTCTATTGTTAACATCAAAGGAGATGGATTAGAACAAGAGGCCAATATACAGATTAACGGCTCTAATCAGGCACGACCGCTGGAAGAGACTATTTATTGGAAAGATAAGGAATTGAATGTGGAATTTGTAAGGATGGTTTCAAAAAGGGTTGGCAATGCCGTACAAAGAGGAGAAAATAAACTCTTGCTAAAGATACACCCGCCTGAGCTCGGAAAAATAGAGATTGACCTCCATGTAAATCACGATGATAACTCTGTAAGGCTCAATTTTATTGCTGAGGCAAGGGAGGTCAAGGGGATTTTGCAGCATAATCATAATATCTTAAAGGAGACCTTGGCTCAAAACGGCTTTAGTCTCAGTGATTTTAATGTTGATGTATCAGGCCATGAACAGGGGCTTTTGGATGGAAATAGCGCATGGGGCTTTAGCGATAAAAGGGATGGAAACGCCCCGCATAACAGGCAAGAGGCATTTTCTTTTGCCTCTGAAAATAGTGAAAGCGCGGCCCAAAAGCAAGGAGCGGGGATATTGCAATCAGATGAGATAATTATAGGGCCTCATGGCGTCAGCATAAGGATTTAAAATTATTTTATAACCATATAATATAACAAATATAGAGAAAAAGAAATAAGACAGGGGTAATTAAGATGTTTATAAGCACTGTTAATTCAGCTGACCTTTCTAAGGGCATGGAAGAGCTTAATAAGCCTTCAAGCGACAGGACGCAACTGGATAGAGACGACTTTATGGAGCTGTTTGTAAAGCAGCTTCAATATCAGGACCCTATGAACCCTATGGAAAGCGCTGATATGGCATCTCAAATGGCCCAGTTTAACATGGTTGACCTCATGTATAAGAGCAATGAGGCAATGGATAAACTTGTGGAGGCGACCCAACAGCGCAGCCTTATGAACTCAGTATCCTTTATAGGAAAGGAAGTGGCCTATGAGGGGAATAAGTTTGAGCTTACTGAGGAAGGGGCGCCTACATTTAAGATAAGGCCTGAAGACAATACCGCCTCAACCATCATTACCATAAAGGACCCGCTTGGCAGGGTCATAAGGAGCCTTGACATTGGAGAGATTGAAAGTGGAGAAAAGGCATTTAAGTGGGATGGCCTCAATGATGCCGGTGAGGAAATGCCAGAGGGGTCATATACCATATCCGCAATAGGAAGAGACATTGAGGGTAATGATGTGGAGACATCAGTCCTTACAATGGGCCTTGTCAAGGGGCTTAACCTGTCTGAAGACGGCTCTATAAAACTTACCATGAATACTGAAGAGACAGCAGGGCTTGAAGAAATTGAAAGCGTATTTGGAAGATAAGAAAGATTAAGGGGTAGTTACAAATATAACTTAACTAAGCTAATTTTAGCAATTTTATTAATGGACATGTAAAATAATTCTTTTAAGGAGGTCTTAATATGGGACTCACAAGCTCTCTTTACTCAGGCGTCAGCGGTCTTGCAAACATGGGGACGGCCATGCAGGTCATTGGCGATAATGTGGCGAACATGAATACCACCGCCTATAAAGGGGCAAGGGCTACATTTCAGGACATAATGGCGCTCAATATCAATACGGCAAGCGGCACATCTCAGGTTGGACGCGGCTCATCCATGTCAGATGTCTCGCCTCTCTTTATTCAGGGCTCATTTGAGAGCACGACATCGCCCACTGACCTTGCCATAGCAGGAAATGGCTTCTTTATGGTCACTGACCCCAATATAGAAAACAGCATGTATTATACAAGGGCAGGTCAATTTCTTATAGATCAGGAGGGCTATATGGTGAATCCTGCAGGCCTCAGGGTTCAGGGCTGGGATATGGAGGTGCAGCCTGACGGCAGCGCTGAAATAGTAGGCTCTATAAAGGATATACAGATTACAAATACCTCGCCCCCTGTCGCTACAAAACAGATAACCCTTAGCGTCAATCTGGACAGCAGGACAACAGGCCCTGTAAGCCCTGCTACCCTCTGGGACGACTGGGTCTCTACTGATGGAAAGTCAGCAGGCACCCTTACTGCAAATGTCCATTATGAATACCGAACAAGCCTCAATATTTATGACAGCCTTGGAAATACCCATGATATTACAGTCTATTTTGACAGGACAGACAATGACAGAGAGTGGGAATTTCTGGTAACAATGGACCCTGATGAGGATAAAAGCGCTGCTGCTGGCACAAATGAGGCTGGTATGCTTATGAGAGGATACCTAAAGTTTACCCCTCAAGGCCAGATTGAGTCGATATATGGGGCGCCCGGGGATTCAACTGCCCCTATTGAGCGCTTTAAGGACGGCTCATGGGAGTCTGTTACCTATGGCGACCACAATTATCCGCAGCTTGTGGCATTCTTTATCCCCGCCACCGGCACTACTGACCCTGAGACCAATGAGGATATATCAGCGCAGATAATAGAGTTTGATTTTGGGGCGGCGGCGGACATTGACAGGACAACCTCGCCGCCGACTGTAAATAGCTGGAGCCTTGAGTCAATAAGCTCAACGCAATACGCCAACCGCTCAAGCACAATATTCTATGATCAAGACGGTTTTGGCCCGGGCTTTCTTGAATCCCTGAATGTTGACTCAGAAGGCACTATTTCAGGCCACTATTCAAACGGCAGGATCATCGCCCTTGCTCAGGTTGCGCTTGCGCGCTTTAATGCCCCACATTCGCTTGGAAAAGAGGGCGGAAATCTTTTCCGTGAAACAACTGCCAGCGGCGCGCCCATTACTGGCCAACCCCGCACCAATGGCCTTGGCGCAATTGCGTCTAACTCCCTTGAACAGTCAACAGTTGATCTTGGCACGGAATTTGTAAAGCTCATTACTACGCAGAGGGCGTTTCAGGCGAATTCAAGGGTCATTACCACAACTGACGACATGATGAATGAGCTCTTGAATATGAAGCGTTAGCCCTCTCATTCTTAAATGGAGGTGCATGGCGCTATGAAGGAAAGAGGGGCGCTTTTAAGGCTTGTTGCAGGTGTCGCCTTTTTAATGGCATTTTGGGCAGTTCAGTCATTTTTTTGGCAAAATGAGGCGGCGGCAGGACAGGGGATATATTTTTTAGAGCCTGTTACGGGAAGCGTAAATGAGAAGCTGGAGGTGTCCCTCTACATAAAGGGCGAGGGCATTCAATCAGGCGCGGTAGATGTCATCATTGATACCCGCTATATAGACCCTGCCTACATGCAGGGGAATCAGGTAGAATCTTATGCTGGAGAGCTTATAACTACTTATGGGGCATTCTTTTACGGCGCTGCCGTATTGGATAAAGAATACGACAAGGCGCGCCCTTATCTCAAGATACTCAGGGTATCATTTGCATTAAATCAACGTGTAAATACGCAGGGCGTAAAGGCTGTAATGAAGGTGGGCATTGTCTTAAAAGATGCCCCAGAAGAGGGATTTGTCCTGCTGCCTGTCATAACAGGTCAGGTTGAAGGCGGCGAGCTTATGGACTATTCAGGCGGAGGCGGCGTTGTCTTCTGGAAGGAAGATGGGGCGGCCGACCTTGGCCTTTCTATTGTATCTCCTGAAAATGAAAAGAGATATGAAGAAGAAGACATCCTTTTAAGCGCCACGGCAGAGGCTCAAGGCAACATTACCATTGAATGGTGGGATGCATATAAGATTGTCAATAAACCATCAGGCTACCTTCTGGCCTTGGAGAACGATATTACCCTTCAATTTACTCAGGGCATACATATCGTTTATGCCATCTCAAGGGCGCCTGATGGCTCTGTAGATGTGAAGTGGTCTGTATTTGGCGTAAAAGAAGATGTTATTGTCCTTATAACAGGGGTTATAGGCGTTACCGTAAGGGACGACCTTACTGGCGCCCCGATACTTAGCGCAACTGTAATCCTCTCTCAGGACGAGCTCCTAATAGCCTCATGCCTTACTGACAAAAACGGCTACTGCGAATTTACAGGGCTTGAGGGCGGGCAATACAGTGTTGAGGCGCAAAAAGACGGTTATGACTCTGCAATGTCAGCAGTAGAGCTTCCTGATAATGAAAAGGTTACTGTTGAGCTTGGCCTTGTGCCCCGTGAGATATTGCCCGGGCTTTACTATGACTATTCAGACGCCCTGATATGCGTATATTCTGATACAGCGCTTAAACATACGGTTAAGGATGCAGTAGTCAGGGAATACCGCACTTCTTCCGTCTGTAAGACTAAATCCAATGGGTGCTGCTATATTAATATGCTGAGAAAGGGTCTTAAGACCTATTGGGTGGCCTATAAGGAGGATGATGGGCTTTATTCTCAGATCATAGGGCCTATGGAGATTGAGGCTGCAACCCTTGAGCTTGATATCATAGCATCCAAACCAGTTGCAACAGGGCTTGAGGTAACCTTAAAGAGGCTTACGGCTGAAGGGGAGCCGATAGCCAATATAGAGGCAGGGCTTAAAAAGAGGTCAACAGGAGAAGAGGTTATACGATATACGGACATAAGGGGGTCTGCCAGATTTTCTCCAGTTGATAACAGCCAGTATTATCTTAATCTGCTATTTAATGAACATACAGGGCCAGATGGGACATCTTATGAGGTGTTTGACATACATCCCATAAACAGCCTTCAGGAAGGGGTTTTAAACAGATTGACAGTCTTTGGCGCGCCTGACGCCGCATCCCTTCAGGAGAAGAAGGTGGTGGAGGATGTTTCCGCTACTCAGGAGACGGAAGGTCAGGGGGAAAAGGGGCTCCCTTCTATAACCTTAACGGTAAAAGACCTTTATCAAAATCCCATAAAGGGCGTTAAGGCATCTGTAAGGAGGGGCGGTGAGACAGTCTCTGCAAAGTATCTTAACAGCCTTGGGGAAGGCAGTTTTGAAGACCTTTACCCCGGCCAGTATGATGTTGTAGTTGAGGCAGGTGGCTATCAGGCGGTGAGCGTGCCCGTCCAGTTAACGCTTGGAGATACAAAGGGCATTAATATCCCGTTAAAACAACTTATTCCATCAATAGTAAAGACATGGAATGAGGGCGGGGAATATGTAGCTCAGGAGAATAAGGTCTGCAGCGATATCGTCATTAACATAGAAAACCCCTTTGACCTTACGGCGGATATGTCAGGGCTTGGCCTGAGTTTCATCAGGCTTACCAATGGACAGGAGCTTTATACAGGCGCAACAGATGCTGACGGGAGGTTTGTTTTAAATGACCTTGCAAATGTCCCTGTAATGGGCCTTATGATAATCAATGAGGTTGCCTCACAGACAGCCGCTCAAGGTGGAGGCGAAGGCGATACAGGCGCCCTTAACATCATAGATACATGGAAAGAGGCATTAGAGATAAGGCCATTGCAGCCTATAAACGGCATGACAAAGGAATATACATTCTATTTTTCCAAGGGGGCGACATCTGTTACGGGTCTGGCCTCTAATGGGGCAAATGATACCGCCTCCATTTCCATAAGCGTAAAAGACGATAAGGGCCTTATACTCTCAAGGTTCCCTGTAACAGTAGAAGACATAAGGACAGGTGAGACTGTAACCAAGACTACAGACGACAGCGGCGCGATAACCTTTTCATATTCAGAGCCGGCAAGGGTCAAGATAACTGTCCTTGATACAGGATATGAGGGGGTAGTATTTGAAGACGCAATAGCGCTTGGATTTGCCCATTCTTTTGAGCTCAAGGTAAAGCCTATCCCGATATCGCTTGATGCCAAGGTTAATTCATGTGAGTCTCCTCAGACAGGCGCACAGCTTACATTAACAGGGAACCTGTATATCACTGTCTTTAGCGCAATTGACGGAGCGCCCTTACCCAATGCCTCTATAGAGATATATGACCTTCAGGGAGGCCTCGTCGCCAGCGGTTTGACCTCAAATGACGGCGCATATAGCCTATCGCCGATACAATATGGCCAGTATGTCGCATGGATATCTCAAACTACCCAATCCAATATAAAAAACGTCATAATAAAGGACATATATATAAATTCAGACAATGTAGGGCTTGAGGCGTATTTATTTAATCAAGATACTAACATATCTTTTTTTGACCCTGATGCCCCAAAGGCCTCAGCCGCTGTCTCTAAGCACGCGCCTGTGAGACTTCCTTCTGTAAGGATAGAGGTCAGAGACGCTGCAGGCAATCTGCTAAAGGCGCGGGCAAAGCTTATAGACGCTGAGGGAAGGGCAATATCTTCACGGTCAAGCGCCGGAAATGGCCCTATAACTATAGACTCAATGGCTCCAGCCACATACTCTATAGAGATAGAAAGTAAGGGTTTTATGTCTTTAAGGATAAAAAACATTAAAATAACCCCTGCCACTGACCTTTACTGGACAGTAACATTACCTGAGGCATTAAAATACTATGAGGCATTAAAGGGGGAATCTGAGCCGTTAAGGGAGATAAGGGCGATTGCAATCAAAAGGGAAGACTTTAATCCTGCCTCTCCACTTTATGTTACTACCCCTTCAGACCCTGACATAGAGGTGTCAAAGGGTGAGGCAGGCAGGTTTTTCCTAAGGGGCATAGACCCTGGCATGTCATATTCAATAGCAATAGAATCCGCAGGAAGATACAGCATATCTTCAGAAAGATTGCGCTCTTCTGCCCCTGTAGAATATGCCTTCTTTATAATGGAAGAAGAGGAAAGGGTAGAGAATTTTTCTTATCCCACAGGCCAAAAATTCTATAATACAACCTATTATCCTGTTGTTGACAGGTTTTTTGGAGAAGCAGAGGGAAAATTTTTCATACTTTCATTTGACTCAAGACAGAATGGTCTTTCAGTGAAAAACTCATTTTCAATCAATAAAGAATATGGCGATTTTATAATTACAAAAAGGCCTCCTGTTATAAAAGATGGGGGCATTAACATCGATTATGGTCAGTCATATCTTATTGCGATACAGGAATCCCCTACAACCATTGGCCTGTATCAATACGACAAGGAGGCCGCTGATAAGGTGGAGAAGATAAAAGACATAAAATTCCCATCACCTATCAGCTCATTTGAAAGCGGGTATAACTGGCTTGCGGCCCTTACCCAAAGCGGCCTCTATATCTATTCCATATCCTGCAATGAAGACGGGTGCAGCGCCTATCTTGCCCCTCCTGTCTCTCTTTCAGGAAAATCTTTCATGTTCAAGGGAATAAATCGCCTTATGGTGATTGAAGAAGGGGGCAAAACCATCTCAGTTGACCTCAAAGACCCAACAGTTCCCTTTGTAAAGGTAGAAGGCGATATAGGCTTTGTTCCTTCTGGCATTGATGTTGCAGGGGCTATGATAGGAATGGTCAAAGGGACAAAGGAGCTTGTTTCAGTGAAAGACCACTGCGGATTAAACAGACAAAAAGATGGAAGCGGGTGCCTTGAGGTTGGAAAGAGCTATGAGGCGCCGGATGAGATAAAGGAGATAAAGATGTTTTCAGTTAGAGGAAAAACATTTGCAGCGCTACTTATGGATGATGGAGTGGATATATTAGAGACTACTGACAATATACCTGTGCTTTTAGAGAGCTATCACCTTGATAAGGGGCTTAATTCAATTACGCTTGGAAAGTTTCAGTATGATGACGAGATAATCCCTGCCTTACTCATATCAGGAGAGGATACAGGCTATGCAGCTCCCTTAAATGATGAGGCTGAGATGTCATCGCAAATACAGGTAGGGATGGGTCAGGTTGGCAGATACGAAAAAGAAGGCGTTTACCTGTGGCAGAATCCAGGGCAAATATTTCCGCTTAAGGATTATAACGCAACTAAGGTCATAGAGACAACAACTCAGGGCGGCATATTTGACTTTGTGCTCATAGATTCCTCCGGGAAGACGCTTCAAGAGTTTTATAACATATCTGTATATGAATTAATAGAAGGTATTTATTATGATGCTGACCTTAAGGTCTATCCAAGGACAAAGGATGGATTAGGCATAGGATACAGGGTGTCCCCCGGCGATGAGGTATGGATAGAGCTGTGGCTTGACGTTACTACTGAAGGGCTGCTTGGCGATCTATACGTAACAGGCGTATTCCTCCCATATAATGGCGATATTAGCTTTACATTTGATATGTCATTTGACGGGGGGCTCCCGCTTGATGTTACTAACATGGTAACAGGTGAACACTATAAATTAACAACTGCTCTCTGGGGCAGTATGAATGGTGTGCGCATACCGTTCTTTAAGCTACCAGAGGGGGATTATAGCGGCACAATCCAGTTCATATTCTCTCTTACTGTGCCGGACGGAAACCCTGAACTTGAGAAGGATCTGCTTGCACAAGATACTATGACTCTGAAAATCCAATAACATAGATGGGTTATAAAAAAGATAAAAAAACAAGGTAATTTATTTTAAGTTTAAGATAAGGGATGCCGATATGATAAACAGAAAACAAAAAAGAAAAAAAGGAGGTGATACTGCCTTTAAAAGAGAGGTATGTGTCATTTGTTTGAACAAGCGAACTTGTAAAAAAGGCATGGAATGCCACATTATAATCAAGGAGGATTAAGAAAATGAAATCAGTAAAAGTTTCTATAACACACCATGCATTAAAGACATATCGTATTGGGGTGAGGGTCAGACCGCCTGATCTCTTTGAATTTTTGCTCCTTTTGTGAGGCGACATCTTTAAAAAAGCAATCTATTAACCCCCGAATATAAACATATTGTGAAAGGAGGACATTATGATCTATAAAAAGAGGACTTTTGCGTCCATAAAAAAGGCGATTTTGATGCTCTTAATGGTCTTGGTAATTGCCCCGATAGCCGCCTTTGGGGCAAGAATTGATGTCTCAAATATGGCCTATGAAGGCAATGACATCGTGGTAAGGGCAACAGTGGTTTCAGATAGCACCGGCCCTGTCAAGGCATTTGGCTTTGGGCTGGCCTATGCATGTGATAGAATGGAATTTTTGGGCATAGACAAAACAGGTTTAAGTGGTATGTTGCAGGCTGAAAATGATGGGTGCCTTGTAAGGGTAGGCTTTATGGCAAATCCTGCCTCAAAAGACAAGGTTGTAACAGTGCCTTTAAGGTTTAAGCCCACTGGCAAAGGGCCTTATCTGGCCTCTGTAGCAAGAGATGGGCTTAATGGTGTTGATTTTCCCAAAAAACCAGGCATACTTGGTGAGGTAAAGGCCCCTGTTGTGTGGAGCGTTGCAGGCAAAAAGGCAACCCTCTTTATGGCAGTGCCGGATGTGTCAAAAATTCAGAGCGCATCTATTCAATACAATGGCGCTGACGTGCTTGGGCCAATATTTACGGGAAGCTCTTGGCATTATGATTTATTGAATGATCTCTTTTACTTGGCATTTCCAGACATAGAGCTTCCTGCTGGAGTCTATAATCTTGGCGTGAAGATTGCATATAATGACGGCGGCGCTGAGGTTATAGATGTGCCAGTAACAATTACTGAATAAAATAAGGAGGTGCATCCATGAGAAATGCTATGAGATTAAAGGTATTGTTTTGGGTAATTGCCTTTATGGCAGTTACAGGCCTTGCCTTCTGCCCTACAGGGGCGTGGGCAAAGGCAACACCGGGGTCGCTTAAAGAGACCCCAAAGGATAGGTCATACTCTAAATCCCCTGAGTATCGGGGCTATAACAGGACAGGATTGCTGTCTTATGTCTATGACGGCGCAGCGGTTAATGGGACATTTTCTTGTAACTTTACCACTCCAGGAGTAAGAGGCGGTGCTAGTACCCCAGAATTAGTCCTTGCGCTTGGCGCTGGCGGTATTGCAACTTTTAATTATAGAGGTGTCGCAGATTCAAACTATTGTACATTAGAGAAAGCTATAAATGCCACTTTGGTTGGCAATGAAACAGGCAAGATGCTTGACAGAGAAGACTACTATGATGCTGGAAGCGAGATAAGGAATTTTGTGGTAACACATGTGAGGGCAGCTGACTTAAATGGTGATAATGATCATGATGAGGTCTTTTTCTATTCAGGAAAATATCTATACGCTTATAGTCTAAATCGTGATTCCGGCGCATTAGACTATGAAGATAGTGTCTTAATATGTCAGCCCGGTGATTGTAACCCTGACAGCCAAACGGCAGTCTTTAACCCAGCTGACCTTACGGTGTTTAAAACCGATACATCCAATACCAAGGCATATATAGCGGTAATAGCCAAAAAACAGGACACTACAAATGCAGGCGCCATCTTTACTATTGAGTTTGATGGTTCAACTAATAAGTTTGATACATCTAGTGGAGAGCCAGACTGGGATTATGAAGTCCTTACATTTGATCCAACTGCAGTATATTCAGATAGCGCAAGTATTGATGGCTCAAGTAAAGATTATCTTTATGTAGTTGGCGGCACAACTGTATGGGTAGGAGATGCCAACTATACAAAGGTCGGGAATTCCACTACTGACGATGCAGTATCTAATAAGGCTACTGGAAGCGTGTTATCTACAACGAGAGACGTATTTGTCTATTCTGATAGCGATATTGATACAGGCAATACAACAAGCAGAAAGGATGCAGAAAATGATGAGGCGCTTGTATTTGTGGCAACAGCAGGAGGCATATATGCCTTTGAATTTGATTACTACTCAAGCTCATTTAACTTAATGGAATATTCTGATATCTCTACATCTATTGTTGGAGAGGTTGACTTTAAGTCAGTCTATTATGTTGATCATGCTGGCTCAGATGCGACAAGTAATGGAGATGTAAATGGATGGCTTGCTGCAGCTGCAGGAGACAGTGGATTGTATCTTTTTGAGGTTGATGGTGGTAATGATACTTTATCTTTATCCTTTATGGGTAGTCTTGATACAACAGGTGTTGCAGAAAATGTATTTTTTATAGGAGGTAACTCTACTGCATCTAGCATCTATAATCTCTATCTTGCTGATGGAGCAGGTGGATTTAAGGAGATTAACGGAACATCCATGAGCAGTTCAAGCAATAGAGAGCTTAAGCTTATATGGCAGTGGGATGAGTCAGTTGCCCCTGCTGCAATAGAGATAGTAGATGATGATGGCTCTAATTATACGACTATTGTATTAGATCAGGCAGGCGGGATCAGGGTATATGATGTAAATTATAACACAAGTACTAACCATGCCCCTGCAGTATGGAGGGAAACCGGCTCATTTAATGCGAGCAGTGAGATTCCACATGAAGGAAAACTGGGCTTTGATTTGGCATGGAGCAGTAAGTCAACTGCTTATGGGACAGGTAGTAATAAAGCTGGAACAGCCTATGATATGGATGTGGTACCATTGGGAGCTAATAGTTATAACAGTGTAGATGACCATGTAGTATTTATTGCAGCAGGAGAGGCAGGCATTAAAAAGATGTTAATAATGAATACTGATGCATCAGGCAACTCCACTTATGCAAGGAGGTATGATGGTGGCGCTGGTTATAGGGCATTAGTATCTTATGATACTCCTGGCACAGCTAAAGGAATATCAGCCTATTATAGCTCCAGTGATAGTAAGTATTATGTTGCAGTTGCAGACGGTGACGGAGGCGTAATATTATCCTCTATAACCACAACTGCTTCAGAATTCACTATTGACAAACAGTTCGCCCTTAGCGGAAGCGGCGCTGTGGCAGAGGATGTGCTTATAGACTATAGGTCTGGCTCAGATGCCTATGTATATGTGGCTTATGGCGATAGCGGTTTATTGGTATTGGATTGTCAGTCAAGCTCAAGCGATGACTTTAATCAATGGAGCAATCCATCAATTGCGGCGCAACTTTCTAAGACTGATATTGGCGGCTATGCCCTTAAGCTTGCAAGCAGCAGGGACCATAGTGACAGCGCATATGGAAGCTCAACATATTACCTCTTTATACTTGTAAACACTGGAAGCGGCACTGCCCTTACAATTGTGGACATAAGCACGCCTTCTTCACCTATTGTAAAGAAGAAGGCCTTTACAGACAGCGCTATAGGGACAATTACAGATATTGCATTCATGTATGACCAGAGCAATAGCGACAAACGATATATATTTGCAAGCACTGCTGGCGATAACAGCACTATAAGGGTAATAAATGTAAGCAGTCCTACAACACCGACCCTTACTGATAAGCTTGACCTCACTTATGACTCAATAGCTATTGATGCACAGTATGTAGGAAGCAGTAATAGCTTTGTCCTTGCTGGTGAGACAAGCACTTATGGAGATTCATCAGGTGGAAAGGGCATGTTGGCAAGGTCATTCCTCACCTTAACAGGGCCTCAGTCTCTGTCTATCTCTGTAAGCGCATCGCCAAGTGTGGTAGAGCTTGGAGGAACTACTAACCTGTCAGTGTCTGTAACAGGTGGAGAGAGCCCATATCAGTATTCATGGTCTGCTACGCCAAAGTCAGGCTCTGACAGCGGCACATTTGACGATACTACCTCTCAGACGCCTACATGGACGTCTCCAGCAGGCAGCTCTGATAAGTTCACGATGACTGTAGAGGTGACAGACAATGACGGCAATACCGGCTCTGCATCTGTAGTAGTGAACTCTATGGCAACAGGCGTATCTGTCAGCAATAGGATAGGAAAGGCAGGGTCTGAAGTGACAGTCCCATTGATTATAGCAGGTGTTAGCAGTACAAAGGTGGATGCATTTGGTCTTGATGTGAGCTATGACAGCACAAAGCTTACATTCCTTGGCGTAGAAAAATCTGATGGTCTTGCAAGCTGGCAGGTCTCTGGCAGGGAAGTATCATCAGGCACAGCTCGTATTGCTGGCTATGCAGACTCAGAGGCCAATGCAATACCAGAAGGTGAGCTTGAGACCTTGCTGTCTTTAAAGTTCGCCATTGCAGATGACATTACTGCAGGCACGACTGTAAGCATTACCCCTGTGGATGGGACAGGCGTTGATGATATAAGCGGCGTTACCCTTACTGCTGGGACATTTAAGATAGTATGTCCGGGTGATGTTGACGGCAGCGGCCTTCTTACGCCTCAAGATGCCCTTAATATCTTCTATAATACGCTCGGGCTGTATGAGCTTGAGGATGATGAGGCAAAGGTAGCTGACCTCAATAATGACGGGTTTGTTACCGTATCTGATGCCACACAGGTCATGCAGAGCTATGTGACCAATGGAGGAAGCTGCGAATAGGATAAAAGATAAAGGCAGATGAAGACCAATTGGGCAGCCATACTGATAAGTCTCTTATGGATCGTCTTATCTATGTGGCTGCCCATGTTTATCACAACATCAGGGGCAGGGGAGATTATCTTCCTTGCCCCTGAACATTATGTATATGGATATCCGAGTGAAGAGCCCATAAATATAATGGGTTATCTTAGAAATGTAGAGGCAGGAACGCCTGTCTCAATTACTGTGTCTTTGACGCTACCTGACGGCGCAACCTTATATCTTGGGCCTGACCTTGTATTTAAGGCGCAGAATGTAAATGTATTAGACGACTTTCCATTTGTATCCATACCGCTTACAACGCTGTTCCCCCTTGACCCGCAAAAGATAAATATCTCAGATGACCCCACAAAAGAGGATTTTTTATCCGAGTTTCCAGCAGGAAAATACAATATATCCGCCTCAATAAGCGGTGAAGGCATTAATGATGACATAAGCTCAGTTGATTTCTGGATTGTGGCGTCAGAGCTCCTTCCATCAATTGTGGATACCCCAAGGCCGATTATAGAAGGGGTGAGCCCGCCTTACAGCAAGGGCAATGAAGAGATTACTGTGTATGGAAAGGGGCTTAAGGGCAATCCCGGGCTTGTTGACCCCATGCTACTTGATAATTACAATATAAAGGTGTATGCAGGAGGCATTGAGCATGGCGTTAATTATGCAGCGGATGATGGGACAATTTTAAAGTTTTCTCTTGGGGATAAGTGCATAACAGGGGCATTGAGGGTAGTCTTGACTGTCCCGTACTGGGCAGAGGCCCAGCAAAAAGACAGGGCGGTAATCCCGCAGGTAGTCTCCCTTTCTTCTAATGATTTTCCATTCTTCTGCGCCCCTTATATAGACTCTGTAACCCCTCAGCAATTTAAGGAGGGGGATACTCTGACCATTTCCGGGAGCAACTTTTCAGTTGAGCCTCAAAGGAATACCGTATATTTTAACGGCGCCCCTGTAAATATCATTGAAGCGACAAACACTACCCTTACAGTAGATGCGCCGCGGATTGACGGAGAAGATGTGGAGGTCAAGGTTGTTAGCCAAGGGGTTATGGGCGAGCCTTATAATTTTAAGATAATCAAGAGGCCGCCGCCAACAATATATGACTATTACCCCAAGAAAGTCATGCCAGAAGGCGAAATTATGATTATGGGAGATGGATTTTCAACAGAATCAGGCCAGATTAGCGCATATCTTGACGATTATACGCTGGAAGTGGTAGAGCAGAATAGCGATAAGGTTATAGTCAAGGCGCCTAAAGAGATTAATTCAGGGATATATCAGTTAAGGCTTACTGACGGGGAATATGAGGGCATAATCGTAACAGAGGCAATGGAGGTCTTTAATATAGATCCTGTAATTTATAATTATTCTCCTGCACAGCTAAAGGCTGGTGATAAGCTGACGATTATGGGGGATAGTTTTTCAACAGAGGCGGGAAAGGTAAAGGGATATATTGACGGTTATGCTATGGAGCTTGTAAGTCAAGGGTCAAATCAGCTTGTATTTAAGGTTCCGGAATTTCTTAATGATGGTCATTATAATATAAAGATATTTGATGGCGGCCATGAAATGACGCTTGAAAAGGGGGTAGATATATATAATCCACCTGCGGAATTCTATAATTATTACCCTAAGAGCCTATGGCCGGGCGATATGCTGACAATAACTGGAAGCGGCCTCTCGTCTGATGCAGGCAAGATTAAGGGCCTTTTAGGTGACAGGGAGATGACGCTTACTTCTCAAAAGGATGATATGCTCATCTTTACCGTCCCTGCAGATATGACAGAAGGAAGATATGACCTTAAGGTCATAGATAGAAACTATGAATTTAATGTGGATAGCGGGATTAACGTATTAGGAAAACATATCGTAATAGACAGCTTCTATCCGCAACAGGCAGGCCCTCAGGATACAATAACGATAACAGGGAGCGGCTTTCCAACTGATGCATCTCAGCTAAAGGTCTATCTTGGGGACTATGCAATGGAGATTATCAGTCAAGAAGAAAACATGCTTAATGTAAAGGTTCCATCTTTTATACCTGATGGACAATATCAGATAACCATATTATACGGGAAAGATACCCTTGAGCTTGAAAAAGGGGTAGATATATATAATCCGCCTGCGGAATTTTATAACTATTATCCTAAGAGCCTATGGCCGGGCGATATGCTGACAATAACTGGAAGCGGCCTTTTGTCTGATGCAGGCAAGATTAAGGGCCTTTTAGGTGACAGGGAGATGACGCTTACTTCTCAAAAGGATGATATGCTCATCTTTACCGTCCCTGCAGATATGGCAGAAGGCAGATATGACCTTAAGGTCATAGATAGAAACTATGAATTTAATGTGGATAGCGGGATTAATGTATTAGGACAGCATATTACAGTAGATAATTTTTATCCGCGGCAGGCAGGCCCTCAGGATACGATAACAATAACAGGGAGCGGCTTTCCAACTGATGCATCTCAGCTAAAGGTCTATCTTGGAGACTATGCAATGGAGATTATCAGTCAAGGAGAAAACATGCTTAATGTAAAGGTTCCATCTTTTATGCCTGATGGACAATATAAGATAATCATATTACACGGGAAAGATACCCTTGAGCTTGGAGATTACGTATATGTATTTCCATCGTGGTAATGTTCACCCCTTAAAAAATATCCTTGAGGCAATAGCTCCTATCCTCCGCTGGGCCGCTATCTTGACCCTTCTATTTCCCTTTCTGTTTCCTGCTATATCTTATGGGGGCATTATTGACATAAGGCCTGAAAAGACACTTTATACAGCGCCTGAGCCAATATATCTCATTATAAAGATTGGCGGGCTTGAGGCGAAGCGCCCTGTAAACGTCTCATTATCCCTTGACTTTCCAGATGGCAATACCGTTGCCTTCTTAGGGCTTAACGGGGAATTTTCACCTGATAATCCGTTGTTCGTACTTGATTCATGGCCATTTAGGGCGCTTAACATAAAGAGCGGCAGCTTTTTTATAAGGCTTTCTGATGCCCTTTCACTATCTCAGGGCGTATATACAATAAGGTCAGCCATATATGACGCAGAGACAATGGTGCTTCTGGATAAGAGCAGCGCACAATTTACTATCGTAAAAGGGCCATACTTAGACCATATATCGCCCAGTAAAGGGGTTACAGGGGATGTAGTGTCCATATATGGGGACGGGTTTGGACAGGAGGAGTCTCAGGTAAAGGTATTTATCGGCGGCAGAGAGGCGACCATAATGGAGATAACAAATGACCTCATAAAGACATGGGTGCCTTATGGAGCTGTTACTGGCGCCGTTAAGGTTGTGGTTGGCGGCGTTGAGTCAAATGAGGCATCTTTTCAGGTTGGGCCTTATATAGAGTCTTTATCAGCAACTACTGTTGCGCCGGGCAGCGCCCTTACCATAAGCGGTTTTAACTTTTCTACAGATAAAAACAAAAATATTGTAGTATTTAATGGGATAAGGGGCACAGTTACAGCAGCAAGCGAGACGCAGCTGTCTGTCCTTGTCCCTGACGGCAACACAGGCCCTCTTACCATCACTGCCAATGATATGGAAAGCGCTTCTGTTGAGGTGACGATTAGCCCTGTCGTAACCTCTATTGAGCCCCCAAGGGGCAAGTCAGGAGATATTGTTACAATTGTCGGCAGGAATTTTAGCCCGACCATAACCAATAACTATGTTCTATTCAATGCAGGGAGCCAGGATGCCTTTGCCGCAACCATCATAGACGCCACGACAACGCAATTGACTGTAAGGGTTCCAGATGCTGATTCCGGAACAGTAAAGGTATTTACCGGGGGTGAGGAGGCAGCAGGAGATATTGCTTTTACTTACCCTCCATCAATAGAGTCTATTTCGCCAGAAGAGGTCTTGGTTGGCGATAGCGTTACGATTACAGGGAGAAATTTTGACCCAACCGCCCAGAAGAATATGGCGCTGTTAGGCGATGGGATACTGACCATAACCTCATCAAGCGCCAATGAGATCATTGCAAGGGTGCCGCTTGACGGCCAGACCGGCGAGGTCAGGGTCATTGTAAATGATATGGAGACAGATGAGGCAGTTGCCCTTTCTGTAGCGCCCATACCAATTATCCGCTCTGTCAGCCCTGCAACAGTGGCAGAGGGCGATACTCTCACCACTATTACCGTAACAGGAGTCGGCTTTGTAAATGGGCTTTTAATGTATTTAAAAGATGAGGGTGGAGCGACTATTTCAATAAAACCGTCAGTAAAAGATTACAACAGGCTTACATTTAAGCTCCCAAGGGATGCGACAAAGGGCGAATACGGGCTTTATGTAAGGAGAGATATTGCAGGAAGGATACTTGAAAGCCTCTCATATAAGTTTATTGTGGACTAAATAAAGGCAGTTTGGTATATCCTTCTGACATATCTAACCCCCTTCTATCAGGATAATATTAACACTATTGAAACAGGGGGCGTTTTGCCCCCTGTTTTAAGTGAACTTTTATGAATTTCAACGACCTTTGAGGTTTGATTGAGAGGTATTTAAAATTTTCTTATACCTCTTCTACAGTTATCGCCCCGGTTGGGCATACCTCTACGCAGGTCTCGCAGCCAAGGCAGTCCTCTGCACGTGCAGCTACCGGCTTTCCATCCTCAAAGTCATAAACCTCTGCTGGACATGCATTGACACATTCTTCATCGCCCTGACACTTGTCAAGATCAATAGTAATTTCAAACATAGCTTTTCCTCCTCTATTTTTCTTGTTTTTTATATAGGCCCAATACGACCTTATAATTTATGCAAACAGATTTTCTATAGACGATTAGAGAACAGGTTGTCAAGTGCTATTTTAGTCATTTATTGTAGTTTCAGATTGGTTATATAATTTATATAAACTTAAAAATCTTTGTGCCGCCCTTATTAGCCTTGTGCCAAAATCCTTTTGCTCAAGCGCATGGATATGGGTATAGGTGGCAAAAATGTTTTTATACAGTATTCCTTCATGCTCTCCGTCAACGCCATGCCCCCTTTTTACCTTGCATGAAAATATAGTTGTATCCTTCCCTCCCTTCCATATAGGGCATGAATAGTGAAATTCATGCCCTCTTATTGTCATCCCGATCTCGTGAAACGGTGTTGGACGCGTTACAGTAAGCTCCGTATAACCATGCCCTTGCGGCCTTCTTTCTATCTTAAAATCACAGTTAATAACGCCAACCATTGGATATTGCGCATTATTATATATGATTTTATCTCCCAGATACATAAAACCGCCACATTCTGCATATACAGGGAGACCCTCATCAATAAGCTTTTTAATGGCATGTTTTAAGGCAAGATTTTCCGCAAGCCTTTTCCCCTGGGTCTCTGGGAACCCGCCCCCTATATAGAGGCAGTGAACTTCTGGCAGGATAGTATCCTTTATGGCATCTATAAATATCACCTCAGCGCCAGCCCGCCTTATAGACTCTATGTTTTCAGGATAATAAAATTGGAACGCTGTATCCCTCAATACGCCAACCCTTATTTTATGCGCTGTTGGCCTTGTATGTAGATTATCAGGGGTATCATCAGACAGTTTAGCCGTTTTTTTCTCATCTTGACTGACTCTATTAATAAACAGGCTGTTTTTAATATGTTTAACGTGTTTGCTCTCTTTTTCTATAGGAGTAACATCTTTAGCAATAGACAATACAGCGTCAATATCTACCCAATCCCTGAATTTTTTTGATAGTTCGCTTAATTCTTTTATAAAGTCAGGATGCTCATCTACAGGCGTAACGCCAAGATGTCTCATTGGGAGCGGGTCTTTTTTAAGGCGCGGGATTGTCCCGATTACGGGAATCTGTGCGTATTTTTCAATGGATTTTATCAGGAGTTGCCTGTGTCTTTCACCTGCAACCTTATTAAGTATAATGCCCCTGATATTGACAGATGGGTCAAAGAGCTTTATACCAAGGGCTATTGCAGCGCCAGTACGGGTTATCTTGGTGCAGTCAAGCGTTAATATTACAGGGCTTTTGATGATCTTTGAGAGCATTGCAGTGCTTGCAGCGCCTTCTATGTCAACCCCGTCATATATGCCCCTGTTGCCTTCTATAATGGATATGTCATACCCATTAGAATGCGCAAGAAAGGAAGATATTATTGTCTCTTTATCCATAAGGAATGGGTCAAGGTTATGACACGGGATATGAGATGCAATTCCAAGCCATCTCGCATCTATATAGTCAGGCCCTTTTTTAAAAGGGGCTATCTTCATCCCCATTTCTGTGAGGCGGCAGATAATGCCAAGTGTCGCAATAGTCTTTCCCGCCCCTCCCTTAGCGCCTGCTATTACAAGCCTTGGCCTGTTACAAAAAAGTGTCTTCATAAGCTGTAAAAATACCCCTATTTTCACATTGTGCAAGTAGGGTATTAATTATGCCCTTTGAATTTCTGATTGTGTTGATGTTGCCGCTCGGCTATCATAGCAAATCATCAAGCGCCATGTCTAAATTGGGAAAATTAAAGGTAAACCCCTTTTCAATAAGCCTCTTAGGATATACCTCTTTTGAAGAGGTTATGGCAGTCGCCCCCTCTCCAAACAATAGCCTTACGGCTGACTGGGGGACAGGGAAAAACATTGGTCTTTTTAACTTTTTTGCCAGTATCTTAGTAAATTCACGATTTGTAACAGGGTTGGGAGATACCCCATTAAATATACCCTGAATCCTGTTATCCGCTATAAAGAGCATTGCGTCTATAAGGTCATCTATATGTATCCAGCTTGTAATCATTGAGCCGTTTCCAATCTGCCCCCCAAGCCCAAGCCTGAATATGGGCAGCATCCTTCCTAACGCCCCGCCATCCCTGCCTAATACCATTCCAAGGCGGAATATGGCAATGGGACAGTCTGCCTTCATCGCCTCCTGTTCCCATGCCTTGCATAACCTTCCAAGAAAATCGTTTGAGGTATTATGACACCCTTCATCACAGGGGATGCCGTCAGGATATATGCCTATTGCAGAGACAGATATAAAAAACGGTATTTGCGTATGGGGGGATGGGGTTGTAAGTCTTTTGATTGCCTCAGATAACTTTTTAGCGGTCTCAATACGGCTATCCCACAGGATTTTTTTATATCCCTTTGTCCATCGTCTTATGATTGGGGCGCCTGCAAGGTTTATGAGACAGTCAACGCCTGAGAGCTTTTCAGATATGGCAGCTGCATCATCATAGCGTTTAATGACAATGCAGTTAAAACGCCTCCTTATATGGCCTCCTATAAATCCGCTTGCCCCTGTCAAGGCAATTTTCATATCTGATAACTCTCCATTGAACAACTCCCTATAGTTTCTCTGTAGGGATAAAGATAAACTGCCTTTACCGGCTTTTGGAAGAACTATACCAGAGATTGCTCTATAACGCCAGTAAATTATTATCATCAAGCACTGGCACGTTGCAACGTGCACCTACCCGCCCCTCTGAAAATTTTAAATCCGGTCTATAGAAATACTGTTCAGGAATCGATCCACTATGACCCATCACCAAACCTTAACGCTATAAAACCTAATTTCTGCAATAAAACCGCCATCCTTTCAAAGACGGTAAAAAAGATTGATTTGACAATTATACTTTACTTCGTTAAAGCTCTATAATATTTTTGATGTGATATATCTTGACATGTGTTGAGATAAAGGTAATATTAAAAATAAGGGTCTAAAAAAACCTAATAATATGATATTAAATTAAAAATAAGGAGGAAGAAATTATGCGTTCAAAGATTACCTCATTTGCATTGGCTCTTATGATGACAGTAGGCGTGGCAGGCATTGGTCATGCTGCAAAATGCAAGGGGACAATTGAGAGCATTGATAGCGGTAAAATGGTTATAAAGCTCGATGGCAAGTGCAAGGCAAAGGCTGGCGATTCCGTAAAGATCAAGGCCAAGAAGAAGGCCGCTGTTGAAGGATGCTAAAAAATAATAATGAAAATAGAACAATAAGGGCGGGAGATAAGGTATCTCTACCTTATGTAAAAAATTTATCCCGCCCTTTGTCTTAAAAGGGTGATTTGGGCATTATAATTATCTTTTCCAAATATTGAAGAGCCCGCTACTATTATTCGCGCCCCATTAGAGACTGCCCCTTTGATGGTATCTTCATTAATGCCTCCATCTACTTGTATGGGGAGATTTAATCCTCTTTCTTTTATAAGCCTGTTAAGCTCTTTTATTTTATTGGCGCAGAAATCAATATATCGTTGTCCGCCAAAGCCCGGATTGACGGTCATTATAAGACAGTAATCCAATTCTTGAATTATATCAGCTAAAAGCGCTACAGGAGTTGCAGGGTTTATTGCGACCCCCGCCTTTAAGCCAAGCCCTTTTATTAAGGATATGGTTCTGTGAAGGTGTATCTCTGCCTCTAAGTGGACAGAGACCCAATCAGCCCCTGCTTCTTTAAATGCCTCTACATATCTGTCAGGCTGTGTTATCATAAGATGGCAGTCAACAGGAAGGGTTGTAGCCTCTCTTACTGCCCTTACTACTAAAGGGCCAATGGTTATGTTTGGGACAAAACGCCCATCCATCACATCAACATGAATAACATCTGCCCCTGCCCCTTCTACTGCCTTTATCTCTTCTGATAGACGGCCAAAATCTGCTGAGAGTATGGAAGGGGCAATCTTTATATTATGATTTTTATTCATTGTCATATCCAATCCCTTTATATTATTGTCCGCTCAACACTGACCCGTATCTTTCATTTAGAGCGGCAACCATAGTAAAAAGGGGTTAGCGACATCACATCAGCTAACCCCTTGATTTTCTTGGTGCCGGGACCCCGAATCGAACGGGGGACACGTGGATTTTCAGTCCACTGCTCTACCGACTGAGCTATCCCGGCAATCTTTAAAAGAGTGCCGTATTATATGCCCTAAAATCTATTTGTCAACAGGGCTTAGGCAAGAAATAAAAAATATCTGAGAGCTGGCTATTGTCTATTTCAGGTCTTTTTCCAGCGGAACAGCCTTTTTTATTACATCTACTACCTGTTTTGGGTCATCCAGCACATGAAATATTGACATATCTTCAGGAGATATCATGGCCTCTTTAAGTATAGTCTTTGTTATCCAGTCTATCAGCCCCTTCCAAAATTCGCTTCCAACAAGGATAACGGGAAAGGGGGATATTTTGTGGGTTTGGATAAGGGTAACCGCCTCAAAAAACTCATCAAGCGTGCCAAAACCGCCGGGCAGGCATATAAAGGCGACAGCATATTTAACAAGCATTACCTTCCTTATAAAAAAATACCTGAAATTAAGGCTTACAGTAGCATAAGGGTTTGGCCTCTGCTCATGCGGCAGTTGTATGTTAAGCCCTGCTGAGATGCCTCCGCCCTCCATTGCGCCCTTATTCGCCGCCTCCATGATGCCAGGGCCGCCTCCTGTAACCACTGAATAACCCTCCTTTGCAAGCATGGATGCAATCGTCTCTGCAAGCTGATAATATGTCGCATCGGGCCTTGTGCGCGCAGAGCCAAATATAGCCACTGCAGGATACAGCTTGCAAAGACCCTCCACTCCCTCAACAAACTCTGCCATTATCCTGAAGATACGCCAGGATTCCTGTATGCTTAAATCTTCTAATACAAAACGCTCTCTATACTTTTGCGGGGTGTTTTTCATAATGTCCCTTCTCTTTCCTTTACAGAAGATTCAGTTACTATCACTTGCTTATGGCTGATAACTGCCTTAACACGCCATACGAGCAGGGCTCTTTTGCAAGATATCGTATATGAAGCGCCTTAGCTGCCAGCCATGCCTGTCTCATAGACTGCCTTGAAAACCTGAGCCTCTTAAGACGCTCCATATCGCTATTCTGAATATATTCTAATGACCTGATTGTGCCTGCATTAAGCCCTATTTTAAGCTCATCGCTTACCTTATGCCAGTCCTGAGCATATCCCACAAGGGCCAACAGTTTCACCTTAAAAAAAAGGACAGCGCCATACGGCTCCGCCCCGCAATTAAGGGCATCTAATACCCACAACAACAGAAAAAACACCTCATTATCAGGTAAAAGCTCCTTTAACCACAAGTCAACAAATTCGCAGCACAAGGCAGCGCATGAATATCGTATGGGCTCAACCCTTATTTGGTCAAATGCAGTTATTACAGAGCAAGATTCAATTATCGGAAATCTATCTGCTCTATAGTCTCTTATGTTGGCATAAATAAGGGAAAAGAGCTCTAAAGAGTTTAAAAAACGCTTTTTACTCTTTTTAGCGCCCTTTGCAATAACATTTATCTTGCCCTTATCCATTAACAACAAGGTTATAACCCTATCAGACTCTCCATAATCCCTGCCCTTTAATATAATTGCCTTAGAAGAAAAAAGCTCTGCCATTTTTAATGACTAAATGCGCCTGGTTGTTATGTGTTTACTCAATTTTTCCTTCAGCTAAAATAACTGTCCCATCTTTGCCAGAATACATACGTTTATTGTCTGAATTGAATTCGTATTTTATATCTAATGACAAAGTTTCTATTGATAAGATTTTATAATGTTTGCATTTATATATATGTTTATTTCCACTTTCACCAGCAACATAGATTTCAAAAGATAAAATAAAATGAGGGGCATCATATATAACTTTAAATTCATCAGACGGAGAGAAATAAAAGCTTCTTTGTGTCGTAGCAATATTTTTGATATTATAAGTTTTACACTCTAAATAGTATGGATGATCTTTATACCAAAAAATGATATCCGGATAGCCTGTAGCCTTTTTATTTCCACTTGGTCCTGCTGGAATGTCCGCATTCAGTTCTAATGAATTTAATGCGCTTCTAACATAAGGTTCAATGTCATTTCCTACTTCATTAGGTCTTGGGCGTAATATTCCAGTTTTATTAATTTCATATCCAGCTTTTAATGCAGCTTCCTTTAATAATTCTAATATATTATTATGTTCAGGTTTTGCAAAGTCAAATGAAATAACTTTTCTCCCTGTCATTGTTTCAAGCACAAGATTAAAGGGTATCTCTTTTAGAGGCTGAAGCATTTGTTTTATTATGCTCTCAAGCCTTTTGGTATATTCTTCCTTGTTCATATTTACTTTTCCTTTTTAAAAATCAAAATATTTTCTTTCTTCATAACATTATACAAACCAAAAATAATTTTATTTATATTTTTGACCAATTTAAAGCCAATATCTTCCATATAATCAATTGTAAATTCAACAGTTTTTACTTCCTTCCCTTGATATGTTGCGTTCCCTATAACTATAACAGCATATTTATTTGGCTTTAATACCCGATACATTTCAGAATATGATCTTTTCATATCCTCATTATAAAGTTCTACACGAGTTTTGCCGCTCCCTCTAACACCTATAAAATCGTTTCTCATTTTGGAAACATCAAATCCTAAATCTTTTAAAGAATGTTCGTCATTTTTTACATAATCTAATGCTATTGAGTATGGCGGAGATGTAACTATTCCATCAACAGAACTATCTGGAAGTTTTACATTTCGTGAATCTCCAACTTCAAATTTCACTTCTCCAAGTTTTAACCCCAATTTTTCTTTTATTTCTATGTAATCTTTTATAGAAGCAATCATAAGATTAATGTTTTTTACAAAAGATGATTTAAAATCTCTTTTTCTTCTTGAATTATCGCTAACTGCAAGAAGTCTTGATAATTTATAGAAATTTCTTACTTTTTCATCATCAGACAAATCTTCAATAAACTTATAATAATTTTCTTCTGTCCGGAATAAATTAGGCACAAGATTTAAAATCACTTTATCTTTGATTTTTATTATGTTCTCTAAAATAAAGAACGATTCTGTCTTAACTCTTCCCTGAATTATACAAAGAGGGGAAATATCTATCCCTACAAAATTGATTCCTAATAGTTGGGCCTCAAGAGCAGTTGTCCCGCTCCCGGAGAAAGGCTCAAAAACAGTATCGCCTTCTTTTAATCCAATAATATTTAACAATGCTCTAATCATTTGAGGATGAAATTTCCCTTTGTAAGGATAAATCCAATGTGTTAAGTACTGATTTACTGAGCGAGTTTGATTCTTTTGAATTATATAAAAATAATCAGTTAATTCTCCATCAACTGTTTTAAAGTATGACCCTTTTTTTATTATAGATTCTTTTAACTGACTTGACTTATTTAATAATTTAAATTCTCTTAATCCATTTGTTACTTCAAAATCTGCTCCTAAAGCCTTTAGCTCCAGTTCTGCTAATGATAATTCATAAATGAATTGGACATTATCCAGTAAAATTAAATTTTTTCTTATATTTTTATTACTGACTTCATATGCCCAAAAATTATTCTCTGCTCTTTCAATCATAATATCGCCTTTAGTTTTAATGCCTTCCATTAATGACATATCTTTCTTTTACACATAACAAAATATATGGTTTATGGCCTTTCTTTTTTTATAATTAAGTAAAAATTAATGAAAATTCACAAGAAAAATTGTTATCGTAATTATTATGAGCGCAAGAATAGCAAATAAAAGCCTTTTATCAGTGGCCTTATTATGCGAGGTTTCATCTGAGGTTTCTTTGGTCTCCTCTTCATAACGCAGCAAGACATCATCAGGCGAGATGCCAATGCAGTCGGCATAATTTCTTAAAAAGCCCCTTATAAATACCTCTGATGGAAATTCATCCCATGCTGATCCCTCTATAGACAAAAGGAGCCTTTTTGATATTTTTGTGCAAGAAGAAAGCTCATCAAGGCTTATCCCCCTCAGCTCCCTCTCTCTCTTTAAATATTCCCCTATTTTTTCAGAAGACATTATAAGAGTATCCTTATAGACGCCTTATTCCTTAATTCCTGAAGCCATTCTTCAAAACGCCTGTTTAACTTTTCCTTCATAAGCCTCTGCCTTATCTCCAGTTTTTTGGCAAGGACTGTATCAGTGTCAGACAATAATATATCCTTTACCTTAAATATATGATATCCTGAAGGGCCTTTAACTATATCTGATATTGCCCCCTTTTTTAATCCTGTTATGTGCTTCTTTAAAAATGGGGCCATTTCTCCCTCAGAAAAAGAGCCGAGTTCTTTAAAAGCTATGGCTTCTGCCTTCGTCTTATCAGCATTATGACTGCCGCCCCCATAGCCTTTTAATAGACTTAACGCCTCATTTGCCCTCTTCTTTGCCTCATCCTGCGAGCTATAGCTGGAAAAGGGGAAATCAATCGCCTCCAGCACATAGACCGGCCCTTTACTGACTGACGCTACTGGATGCTCTTTTAAATAATTGTCAACCTCTTCATCTGTTACCACAATCTGCCCCCTGACCTCAGAGGAGACAAGACGAGAATGCTCTATTTGCGTCTTTAAGTCCTCCTTATAATCTTCTATTGTCTTTCCTTCCTTCTTTAAGGCATATTGTAATTCATCTAATGTAATCTGATTAGAGCTTAAAATATCCTTTAAAGCAGCCTCAACCTCCCTGTCCGTAACCTGTATTCCCCTTGCCTCCACCTCCTTTTTTATAAGATACTGGTCAATTACTTGCGGAAGCAACTGGGCAAGAAGGGGCTCGGTTATTGACCTCTCACCCTGCCCTGTCCTTAAAAGGATTTCCCTCGCCCTTTCCTTTAGCTCAGATAGAGTAATACAATCATCATTTACAATAGCTACAATTCTATCCACAATCTCTCCCCTAACATGGAAAGGGAGAGAAAATATAAAAATAACCAACAGGACAAACATTAAAAAGAGCCTCTCAACAGGCGCCTTAAGCCCCTTTATCATAAAAACCCCCTTATCATAATAATATCTTAAAATAGATTTTTTGCCCGCTTATCTGTCTTAATATTATACCCTTATCTCCCTTCCCTCAATAATCCTCTTTATATTTGCGTGATGTTTAATCCATATTATTAGTGAAATCAGCCAGATAAATGGTTCTATAAA